>CAKRVX010000059.1 GCA_934409175.1 uncultured Blautia sp. | reverse complement strand
TTTATGTGCTTCCTGATACATCATACCTGAAAAAGGGCAGACTTATTCTAGGATATTCACAATTCCTGTATTATACAAAAAAGCACCCGGATTGTCAAGCATTCCGGACGCCTTTCAGATTTTTGTCATTTATCTTCCATAAGATGTTTATACTCCATATTTACCTGCTGAAGCTTGAACTCAAAGTCCTGCTTATGCTGATGTACCAGACTGGTCAGTATAATACCCGAAAACAGGCATATGATCGCTGCAAGAAATACAAATCCGGCCACGATCAGGGTTGGAATCCTTGTTACAATACCAACACGCAGATATTTCGCAAAAACAGGTGCAAAGAAAATTACTGCAAGCAGTGTAAGAAGTGCAGCTATACCAGAGAAAAACTCCAGTGGTTTATAATCACGAAACATCTTAATGATCGTCTTGATGACCTTAAATCCATCTGTGTAAGTGTTCAGCTTTGATTCGCTTCCCTCCTGGCGGTCTCTGTAATCTACAACCACATTGTCCACCTGCATGTTTTTATCAATAGCATGAATGGTCATCTCTGTTTCGATTTCAAAGTTTCTTGACAGCACAGGATAAGTTTTCACAAACTGATAACTCATGGCACGATACCCGGTCATGATATCCTTGATATTACTGTGAAAAAGTTTATTGATGCTTCCCCTCACAAGGTTATTTCCAAAATTATGAAATGGTCTCTTGTTTTCTGTGAAATAAGTAGAAGAAAGCCTGTCCCCTACAACCATGTCCGTTCTGTCATTAAGAACTTTATCACACATTTCTCTTGCATATTCAGCTGGATATGTATCATCTCCATCTACCATAAGATAACATTGTGCATCAATATCCCGAAACATACTGCGGATTACATTTCCTTTTCCCTGTTGATGCTCATAACGGACTACTGCTCCTGCTTCTCTGGCAATTTTATCTGTTCCGTCCGTAGAGTTATTGTCATATACATAAATCGTTGCTTCCGGCAGATTCTTTTTCATATCCTGAATTACTTTGGCAATTGATTTACTTTCATTGTAGCAGGGAATCAAAACTGCTATTTTGTCTAACATCGAAAGTTCCTCCAAAAATACAGTATTTTCTCCTTCTTTATGGTACCCCAAATTAAATTTGATTTTTACCAGATAAGATTATGACACATTGTCAATCAGCCGTCAACCACTGTAAACTTATTATTTACTTTTTTGTTTAATGTTGCTATATTTAATACGTGCTTACACTATAAAACAGAATATCTTTTACTATTATATTATCTTTTATTTACGGGAAGGATTTTTTTATGAACAAATTACTAAAACATGATATCAGCATCTTTATACTGGCACTTTTCAGTACCTTTTTCTTTACATTTACAGTCACAGAAGAAAATATTTTTTCCCTTTTTTCCGACTCCAGTTCTCTTATGATCTCATCGGGTTTTCTGATCATCCTGTTCCTGGCATACAGAAAAATCATAAGAGACTTTCCTGATTCATCAGGTATTCTTTTTTTTATACTTTCACTGATCGTTACCCTAGTTTTTACCATATCATCTGTCGCAGGTGTTTTTTATTCTGCAAATGCAGATTTTAAAACGGTCATTACTTCGAGAGCCATTGTCCTTCCTGAATTAGTAATCGTATTTCTTGGTGGATTTATCTTTTTTTATCTGATGATAAAGGCAATTGGCAATATTGTTCTAAAATCAGATAAAAAAATCCCGGCAGGATTTCAGAAAATTTTTTCTTTTCTGTTTGCCAAACACTGCTTCATTAAATCCTTTATCTGTATCGGAATTCTCTGGCTTCCCCATCTGATCATTCGTTACCCTTTTACACTTCCTATTGATGGAGAGGTATGCGTTCTGCAGTATTACGGCATTCGTCCATATACCAGCCAGCATCCGATCATTTATACTCAGATTCTGGGCCATTTTTCTGATCTGGGAGCAGCTATGGGTAATGTGACATATGGTTTGTTCATTCTGGGTCTTATTCAGACTCTGTGTCTTCTGATGGTACTTGCTTATACAATTTCCACCATGAAGAAGTTCCGGTTTCCACGCTGGTGGCTGTTCGGAAGCCTTATTATCTTCTCAGTTGCCCCTATCTTTGTAGGATATGTAACTTCTCTGATCATTGATATTTTTTACAATACAGCAATGTTACTGCTGATGAACGAGCTTGCATGGTACATCTTCAAACCTGATTCTTATAAAAAGAACCTTAAACATCCTCTTCTTACCATAATAGCTGTTCTTGGCATGTTCTTTCGTCAGAACGGATTTCATGTTGTATGTGTTCTTATCCTCTTTATTGCATGCAGAGAATTATACCTCGTCCTGCACAAAAAGCAGACTCTGTGCTGGGCTGTTCTGATTCTTGTAATATTTACAGTACCTCTGTTGGCAGGCAGGATGAATACTTCGTTTCTATATGAAAAGTATAACGTGTCACGGGTTACCAAACGTGCTGTGCTCGCCCTTCCTCTGCAACAGACCGCCCGCTACATGATTTATCATAGTGACGATCTGTCTGATGAAGAACTTGCTTCCATACAGGCTGTGATCAGCTATAATCCTGAAGAATATGAGGGTCTTTACAATCCTTATAATTATGATGGAATCAAACATGGCTTTAACAACGACGTTACACCCAAAGAACTGAGTAAATTCCTGCAGACATGGATCAAATTGGTGTTCCGTCATCCGGGAACCTGTATAAGTGCTACTCTGAACCAGAATTATTGTCTGTTCAGTCCTTTAAAAAACAATGTCAAATATCATATTGGTGTCAAAAAAAGGATTACAACTATAAAAGATCCCGACTTCAGTCAGGTCTTTAAAGCAGTTCATTCTAACCATGAACAGAAAAAACGTCTGAAAAACTATTACCTGAATTTCTGCAATACTCCGATTCTGGGGCTTTATGTAAATCAGGGAATTACAGACTTTCTTCTCCTCGTAATCTGTCTTTACGCTTTATGCAGAAAAAATGGAAAGCTCCTGCTTCTTGGTCTTCCTTTACTTCTCACACTTGCCGTAACCTTCATAGGGCCGGCTGTGCTGGAACATCCAAGATATACTTTCCCTATTATTTATTCTATGTCGCTGTTTCTGGGAATCTTTCTTAATTCAGATTCTCGGTCTGACTATGCTAATTAAAATCGGAGGAATTTTATGAATAAAAAAAGAATTGGTGTAATTACTTTTCACAACTATGATAATTATGGTGCTATCCTGCAAAGCTATGCACTGCAGAAAAAATTACGGGAACTGGGGACTTACCCTGAGATCATTGATTACAGCTGTCAGTACATCAGCAACCCTTTTCGCCTGATAAATCTGAAAGAAAAGGGGCTTTTTAACTACATATACGGTGCCATCGGACATATCTGTTATATTCCACGCCGCCGCAAATGCAATCAGTTCCGCAAACATATGAAATACAGTGAACCTGTAACCAGAGGAAATATGGGCGCTGTCTCCGGCAAATATGATATTTATATTGCCGGTAGCGACCAGGTCTGGGATTATAAACTGACCAACTTTGATCAGACCTATTTCCTTGATTTTCCTGAAAAAGGAAAAAAGAAATGCAGCTACGCTGCCAGTATCGGGGAGCATATTCCTCCGGAACAGTTCCGCAGCGATTACAGCCGTCTTCTCAATGATTTTGATGAAATCCTTGTCCGTGAAGATTACGGTGCAGATATTGTAAATGAACTTACCGGAAAGAAACCGGAAGTTGTCTGTGATCCTACTCTTCTTCTCACCGCCCAGGAATGGAACGGATTATTAAAAGAACCTAAGATAAAGAGCAAATATATTCTGGTCTATCAGCTTGGAATCAACCCTGAAATTGTAGACTTTGCCAGACGTCTGAAAAAAGAAACAGGTTATCGTATTGTCTATATTCCCTTCCCGTTGGTAGGATTGCTGAAATGTCGCTGCGAGATCACAGTAGGACCTGCAGAATGGATGGGGCTGTTTAAAAATGCAGAATATGTTATTTCTGATTCCTTCCACGGCGTAGTATTTTCTTTACTGTTTAACCGAAAGTTCTTTGCCAAAGCTGACGGACATCACAAAAACCGCCGTGTAGAGCAGCTTCTGAAACTGGTAAATCTTTCTGACCGTACTATGAACAATGTTTCAGATGAACAGCTCACAGAAGAAATCGACTTTACCTATGCCAATGAACAGCTTGAAAATTTCCGTAATTTTTCATTGCAGAAACTTAAAGAAATGATCAGCTGAAGTTATAATTCATAAGAAACGAGGAAAAAAATGTTTTTAGAAAATCAGAATCCCCGGGACTGCTGTGGATGCTCTGCCTGCAGTAATATCTGCAATGCATCAGCAATCACCATGAAGCAGGATAAATGCGGATTTTATTATCCCCATTTAGACAAAGAAAAATGCAAAAACTGTGGTTTGTGTGAAAACGTATGTCCTATGATGGAAAATTATGTAACTCAGACAGCTGAACCCGACATCTATGCTGTCTGCAACCCGGACAAAACAGTTCTTCTGGAAAGTTCTTCCGGCGGTATGTTTACTCTCCTTGCCAAATGGATACTGGAACAAAAAGGTGTGATTTACGGTGTTGCATATGACGACTGTTTTTCCGTTCGTCATATGCGTGCAGAAAATGAAGAAACTGCCTGGAAATTCAGGACCTCCAAATATGTAGACAGCGATATTTCAGAAGTATATGCTCACATTACGGATGACCTCAAAAACGGAAGGACCGTTCTTCTTACCGGTACTCCCTGTCAGATAGCCGGAGTCTCCAGGTATTTAAAACTCAGACGGGCCAACACAGAAAAACTTTACACCTGTGACAACATCTGTCATGGTGTTCCCAGCCGAAAAATCTGGGAAGATTATCTTGAAATACTCAGAACCAAATATATTTCATCGGATGATCAGATTACACATATCAATATGCGAAGCAAAAAAGTCTCCTGGCGGGAAAAAGTACTGGAAATTTCCCTGAAAAAAGGAAACATAAGTAATATTATAAACGATTTCTCTTTTAACCGTTTTTTTGCAAGCCTTTACGGAGCTCGCCCATCCTGTTTTCACTGTCATTATACCAGTTATCTTCGTCCTTCAGATTTTACACTGGGTGATTTCTGGACAGGAGAAACTGCCGGTCTTCCTTTTGATATTGAAAATGGCGTAAGCGAAGTTCTGGTGAACACACCGAAAGCCCGGCTGCTTTTTGACCAGCTCAAAAAGAATGCCAACATATATACTCTGACGAAGAAACAGGGCTGGCAGCCACATCTGGAATACTCCGCCAAAGCCCCGAAAAATCAGGACAAATTCTGGCAGGAATATCTGGCAGCCTCTGATAAAGAAACTGTTTTAAGAAAATATATGAAAGGTTCCATGGTCACCCGTATCATTCGTACTCTTTCTCCTTTCCTTCGCAAAACAGGTCTTTACAATCTTGCCGGAAAAATGTACAAAGTAATTATTGTCAAGAAAGGTCATTAATATGGCAAAAGAAAAAAATACCAAAAAGGCATTCCTCTGGAATATGATCGGAAGTACCAGTTACTCTTTGTCTTCTTTTCTGTATCTTATGGTCGTAACCAGAATCTGCGGTGTTGGTCCGGCGGGATTTTTCTCCTTAAGTTATGCCACCGCACAGCTGCTTCTTACAGTGGGAAGATACGGCATGCGTACTTACCAGGCTACTGATCTGAACCGTAAGTATCTTTTCTCCGAGTATGAGGGATCAAGAGTCATTACATGTTCTTTGATGCTTCTCTTCGGAATTATTTACAGTGCATGGAGCTTCTCGGGAGAGTACATCATCATCAGTATATTTATTATCATAATGAAAATGATAGATGCTGTAGAGGATGTGTTTCATGGAAATTTTCAGCAGACCTACCACGTGGAGATTATGGGCAAAATGCTGGCTGCAAGAAATATTTATTCCGCTGTTTACTTCACAGCAGCTCTGTTTGTCACCAAAAGCCTTTCTTTTACCTGTATTTCCACAGCAGTAACTTCATTGATCCTGTGTCTTATCATCAACAATATTTTTACAAAAAAATATCCGGGAGAACCAGTCACTGCATCAAGATCTTTTGAATTATCCAATGTATGGAAGCTGCTGAAAATCTGTACTCCCCTTTTTGTAGGAACATTTTTATCATTGCTTTTATACAACATACCGAAATATGCCATGTCCAGCGTTATGACAGATGAATATCAGACCTACTACAGTGTTCTGTTTATGCCATCTTTTGTCATTACTCTTATGTGCGAATTTGTATTTAAACCAACGATCACTACTATTGCAGAACTCTGGTGGAAAAATAACATACGAAAATTCTGTGTATACGTTCTCAGAATCATTGGTGTTATTCTGATCTGCGGCGCTGCTGTTGTTGTTGCCGGTCACCTGCTTGGAAGAACATTACTTGAAATTATCTATGGTGTGGATCTTTCTCCATATAAACTGCACTTTATCGTTCTTCTTATCGGAGGCACTATTGGAGCCGGTGTTTACATGATGTATAATATTCTAATTGCAATCCGAAAGGGCGGCTGTATCATTATCGTGTATGCGATCACTGCTGTACTTACTATTTTTCCTGCGAAATTTATGGTAGAAAAATGGGGCATCATGGGAGCATGTATGAACTATCTGTATTCCTGCAGTATTCTGTTTATCATATTTTCCGCAATTTTAATCTATGTAATCCTTCACCACAAGAAGGAGAACCAGTTTTAACCTCTTTTACATAAAATAATCCCTCTGACGAACATATCAATGTCTGCCAGAGGGACATTTTTTTTATTCAACAGTCTCAATTGATAATGCCATTTCCGATCCGGACGCATAATTTATTTTATCAAATAAAACAGTTCCTGAATAATCCATATATTTATGTATAACTGTACCCGGCTCACCATCATTGTAATCGTAACCACAGCCTGCCACCATAATATTATCCTTAAATCCACCTAACCAGCCTGTATAATCAGATTCCATATATGTATAGATGGTGTTGCCCCTGGAATCATACAGTATCTGCTGAACATCAGAAGAAGTATCCGGATTTACAACTGTAACATCCTCGTATACCTCTACACTGCGTGCCAGTACCGGTTCTCCAAGTTCAGTCATATCCGCTATATTTATAAAACCAATATAGTCATTTCCATCTTCTCCGTCCAAAGATATGACAATGCTGTCCTGAAAAAGTTTGTTTGCATATCCATCATCATCAATCCTGTCCATATATTTTCCATTATAACTTTTAAATTCTTTAGTCTCTTTGTTATAAACCCAGAATGTTTTTTCTATATCATCAAAATAATTTTCATCTTCATATCTGGATTCAAAAAGAATATATTTTTCAGAAACATCACATACCCATACAGCAGAATCATATAATTCTTCCGGAACAGGAACTTCACAGTTTTCACCATTTTTATCATACAGATCCATATATTTTTCCCTGTCTCCATCTGTATAATACACACAATTGTACAGCCATCCGTTTAAAACCTGAGTGTCTTCAACATCATTAAATACATCGACTGTTACCCATTTATGTGACTGTGTAAAGTAATATTTCCTGACTTCCTCATCATCATCGTTCCAATACTGATACAGAAAAATTCCAGAGCCCATATACTCAATAGTTACTTCATAAGGTGATTTTAGAAAATCATTTTCTCCTGTATCCGGTTCTGCTTCAACTGTACCATCCGGTCCATAAAGAGTATATTCACTTCCGGTCTCATCATACCCGGATATGTCTGTCTCCATCCAGGTATATCCACTTCCGTATGCCACACAGTCTGATGCATCATCATATTTACTTACCACCTGTCCATCTTTGTTAAAGACATACATGGTATGTCCATATTCATAATGAGCATAACCATTTTCAAAGTCTGTGGGGGGATCACAGAAATCATCCTCGTATTTGGACGAAAAATAAAATTTCATATTGGCATCTTTATCCATGTATCCATAATATTCATGTTCATTAGAATAAAACTGAACACAGGCAAGATCCTCACTGTAACCCTTCGCCATTCTTATAAAACTGCTTCTGTCTTCTGATTCATAGGACCCTTTAAAGTCTTCGTTGTTTTCCACAGTTATCTGTCTGGAGATTTTCGGGTCACTTATATTCAAATATAAAGCTTTACAGTTTTCATCAGGGCATGCGAAAATATAAATAGTTCCTTCCTGCCCCGCTTCTATTATACTTGAAGTAGAAAATGAATCCCCTAGCCCTGACGGTGCATAGAATTCCACTCTTGGACTTGATGTCTGCTGATTTTTTCCATTTCCATCAATAAAATACAAAAAATATGACAAATCATTCAGGTCTATCGAAGAGCCGGAATTATTTCTTACAACTCCTTCGAAACCAGCAAGTATGCTTCCCTCAGCAGATGCCTGCCAGAAATCATATTCTTCATTCGCAAAAACTTTTGTAAACGAAAGCTCTAAGTCTCCTATACTAAAAGATTCATTCATCTGATATGTTTCTTCACTGTTTTTATCCCCGGAATACGTATTGCCGGCATCAGCTGTACTGCTGTAACTTTTATTACCATTGTCAAAAAAATATTTTTTACCGCAAATAACCACTACAGAAATTGCAAGTATCACGATAAAAGGGACTATTCCTATTCCTGTTTTGTTTTTCTTCTTCAGTTCTGCTCCACAATTGGTACAGTATTTTGCATTTTTTTCATTTTCTTTTCCACACTTTTTACAGATCATATGATACACCTGTTCCTTATCTTTCGCTGTATACCGCCTGTTTCTCTCCTACTCTTATCTATCTGTCCATACTGTTTTTATTATCCAAGTCCTGACAAAAGCTTCTCAAGGGCTTCATAACTTTCTATCGTATTTGACGCTCTTCTGAGACCTGCACTGTGACGCATGCCCGCCGTATACCAGGCAACATGCTTGCGCATCTCACGGATTCCCACAAATTCTCCTTTTAACTCAATCTGCATTCTGGCATGCCGAAGGATCATCTCACGGATTTCTTCTGCCGATGGCCTCTCCATCAATTCTCCGGTCTGAAAATAATGATTCAGTTCACGAAACAGCCATGGATTTCCTCTCACTGCACGACCGATCATCACCGCATCACAACCAGTTTCTCTGAACAATGCTTCCGCTTTCAGCGGTGAATCTACATCTCCGTTTCCGATGACCGGAATCGTAACCGCTTCCTTCACTCTTCGAATGGTATCCCAGTCTGCTGTACCGGAATAATACTGCTGTCTGGTACGCCCATGAACAGCTATGGCTGCAGCTCCCGCATCTTCCACGCGTTTCGCAATATCTACAATATCTACCGGTGCATTTTCAAAACCAATACGTACCTTTACTGTAACCGGCTTACTGATGGCTGATGATATTTTCCGAACAATTTCTTCAATCCGCTCAGGGCTTTTCAGTAATGCAGAACCCTCTCCATTATTTACCACTTTCGGCACCGGACATCCCATATTGATATCCAGAATATCGAAATCTTTATCTTCAATAGATTTCGCTACCTCAGCCATAAGATCCGGTTCACTGCCAAAAAGCTGCATGGAAACCGGATGCTCACAGGGATCTGTTTCCATCAGAGCTATTGTGTTTTTATTATGAAAGGAGATGGCTTTTGCACTGATCATTTCCATACAGATCAGCCCTGCCCCCTGTTCCTTACACAAAACTCTGAAAGGCATATCTGTTACTCCTGCCATTGGTGCGAGAACAAATGGATTGCCGATGTGCACATTTCCTATTTTCCACTGCATCTTCATAAATGGTTTCGTCGCCTGTCCCGGCTCATTCTTCATATGCATGAGATTACTCCTCGCTGCCCGGTTTTTTCTTCAGTTCTTCCTCAGAGATGTCTCCCAGGAAAAATACTTTATAATACATTTCCAGAGATTCCAGAAGTTCTCTTTTATCCTGCTGAATCTGTTTGATCTTCAGACCACTTCCAATCTCATCATAACGGGCATCTGCTTCCAGTGCCTCTGTTTTGAACTGGAGTCTCCCGTTTTCATCAAACTCCAGCGTCAGGATTCCGCCTACATCTTCTGTGTAAAGAACACACATGATCTGCAATTCCTTTTTTATATGATCCGGAAGAGCGTTAAAGTCCTGATTAAAATAAAATTTTTTCTCATAAGCGCTTGCGCCGCAGAGAGTAATATTATCCTGATACATATATAATTATTTCCCTCTTTCAAATTTACAGAGATTGCCATAATGGCCCAGTCTCTTTGTCTTTCATTGTTTTATTATACATAGCTGTACAGACCGCGCACAGAAACTTCTCCTGCGCTGACTTTCACTGTTTCTTGATCCTGCTTCTCCACAAGCAGTTCCCCTTTTTCATCAATTCCTCTGCAGATTCCCTCGAAGCTTCTGTCTCCGTCAATCACTCTGACCGGCTGATTTAAGTTTGCAAGAATTCTGTGGTAATCATCCAGGAGATGTGTAAAATCGCAAGTCTGCACAAATTTCTCATAATTAATCTCAAAATATTTCATCACCAGCGCGATCACCTGGTTTCTGTCATACTCATGACCGCCCTCAAGAAGCAGCGAAGTCGCCTTATCCTTCATTTCCTCCGGAAATTCTTCCAGATTTACATTGATTCCTACTCCGATAAGGACATAATTGATTTTCACACCATTCGTTCCCATTTCCGTCAGAATACCACAGATTTTCTTCTTTGAGATCACGATATCATTGGGCCATTTGATACTTACGTCAAATCCCAGCTCTTCTGCTGCCTGTGCAACTGCCAGTCCCATGACCAGTGTCAGCATGGACGCATACTGTGGATGAAATTCCGGACGCAGGAGCAGCGTCATCATAATGGAACTGCCTTCCGGTGCTTCCCATCTTCTGTCAAAGCGTCCTCTTCCTGCAGACTGAAATTCCGCAACTGCCAGAGTTCCGTGCTCTGCACCTTCTTTTGCCAGACGCTTGATCCATGAATTGGTAGAATCTGTTTCTTTTGCAAAATGGACGGTTTTGCCCGCCCATTTTGTGTTTATTGCCTGTGAAATTGTTTCTTCATTATACAGATTATTCTGTTCCATTATTTGTTCTCCGGCTCTCCCAATGTTGCTACCATAACAGCTTTGATAGTATGCATACGGTTTTCTGCCTCATCAAATACTTTGGACTGCTCAGACTCAAATACTTCATCTGTTACTTCCATGTCTGTCAGATTGAATCTCTCACCCATTTCCTTACCGATCTTCGTCTTAAGATCGTGGAATGCAGGCAGGCAGTGAAGGAAAATTGCTTTCTCTCCGGCGTTCTTCATTACGTCCTTTGTAACTTTATAAGGTGTCAGGTCATGAATTCTCTCTGTCCATACTTCGTCCGGCTCGCCCATAGATACCCATACATCTGTATAAATAACATCTGCATCTTTTGTTCCTGTCTGAACATCCTCTGTCAGAGTGATGCTTCCGCCAGATGCTTTTGCATATTCTTCACACTGAGCTACCAGCTCTGCGTTCGGGAAATATTTCTTTGTTGTACATGCTACAAAGTGCATACCAAGTTTTGTGCAGGCGATCATAAGGGAATTACCCATGTTATAACGGGCATCGCCCATATATACAAGCTTACGGCCTTTTAAATCTCCAAAATGCTCACGGATCGTCAGCATATCTGCGATCATCTGAGTCGGGTGATATTCGTTTGTAAGACCATTCCATACCGGAACACCTGCATGTTTTGCAAGTTCTTCTACAATTTCCTGTCCGAATCCACGATATTCAATACCATCGTACATTCTTCCCAGAACTCTCGCTGTATCTGCTATACTCTCCTTCTTACCGATCTGAGAACCTGTCGGATCCAGGTATGTGCTTCCCATTCCAAGGTCATGAGCAGCTACTTCAAAGGAGCAGCGTGTTCTTGTACTTGTTTTCTCGAAGATCAGGGCAATGTTTTTGCCCTTGTAATACTCGTGAAGCTCACCAGCTTTCTTCTTAGCTTTAAGCTCTGCGGATAAGTCAATGAGATATGTTATTTCTTCCGGTGTAAAGTCTTTCAGTGTCAGAAAGTTTCTTCCTTTTAAATTCATGATAATTCTCTCCCCGATGTCAATTATTTTCTTTGGTTTTTATGTAACGAAGCAGATCCGCAGACCTCCTTCGAAAAACATTTATATTTATTTATCAGTCTCAGGTTTCGGATCAGTTACGATCTCTTTCAGTGAACTTGCCAGACCTGCAATTCCCTGTATATCAGACGGAATAATGATCTTGGTTGCTTTGCCGTCTGCAGCTTTGGCAAATGCTTCCAGGCTTTTCAATGTAAGAACTGCCTCGTCTGCTCCTGCTTCTCTGATCATGCGGATACCTTCTGCATTGGCATTCTGTACTTTCAGAACTGCCTCCGCCTGTCCTTCTGCTTCCTTGATCATACGCTCTTTCTGAGCTTCTGCACGAAGAATGGCTGCCTGTTTCTCGGCCTCTGCATCCAGAATCGCAGACTGCTTTTTACCTTCTGCAACGAGAATAGTAGATTTCTTCTGACCTTCAGCGATCAGGATTGCTTCACGACGTTCACGCTCAGCCTTCATCTGTTTCTCCATTGCATCCTGAATGGCTGCAGGAGGAATAATATTCTTTAATTCTACACGGTTAACCTTGATTCCCCATGGATCAGTTGCTTCATCCAGAGAAGCTCTCATCTTGGTGTTGATAGTCTCACGGGAAGTCAGTGTTTCATCCAGTTCCATGTCACCGATAATATTTCTCAGGGTTGTTGCGGACAGATTCTCGATTGCCATGATCGGATTCTC
>CAKRVX010000058.1 GCA_934409175.1 uncultured Blautia sp. | reverse complement strand
CTATAGCTTCATTAGTTTCAGCATTAATCAAAGAAAGCGTAATATTTACAGCTAACGCATCTTCTCCCATGTGTTCATAACTGTTCTCCGATTCTGTTACAGAAAGTTTCGCTGCCAGTTTTGATGTTTCTGCTATATCCTCAGCCTCCTGTACAGCAGTAAGAGCAGCCCCAACAGTTTCTACATTTCCTAGGCTGTCTGCAGTTACTACATGGGTCTCTCCAATCTGTTTCTCAGAACGCATAAGCAGATCTTCTACTTTTGCAATTGTATCCATCGCATTCTCACTATGAAGTAATTCTGCGTTATCCAGATCTGTGATCTGTTTTACCGCATCATCTACAACTTTTTTCTGCTCTTCAGTCAGTTCCTCATCCATATTTTCCAGAGAATCATTAACATTTTGCACTGTCTGAACTATCTTCAGTGCCGGAAGTGTCCGCAAAATTTCTTCTTCATTACACCTGCTGCATATTTTATATACTTTCCCACTTGTATCTTCTCCGGCTTCCATAGTCTGTTCTACGCCCCATTTATGACCGGATGCCTTCGTTATCTGACTTTCTGCATTTTTACAAACAGAACATATCCTTCGTTCTACTCCATTAGCAGTGCAGCTTGCTTCCTGAATTGTCTTCCACTCACTCCAGTCATGTCCTGTTGCTTCTATTATTTCTGTATTTTCCACATTGCAACGAATACATTTCTGGCTTTTTTCTCCATTTTCCGTACAGGTTACTCTGCGTGAAATGATCCATTCTCCCATTTCATGTCCTAATGATTGTATTGTTTGGATATTCTGCTCCCCGTGAAGTTTACATATATCTACAATTTTTCCCGCCTCTGTACAGGTAGGTTCTTTTCTGCTTTGTTCAACCCATTGACATTTATTATTTATTACCGTAAATTCCGGTTTTTCCTGATCCGAATAAACACGGAAATAGCAGGTCTGATTTTTCGTTAATTCACATTTTCCATCTTTTATCGTTGTCAGAACCAATCCGGACGAAGACCTTTCAGTATCCCTGTAATACACACAAGGATCTACTGTTCCACCTACTACACTGATTCTGTAAGTGCCGGTAAACGAAGGGGTATATTTCACAGTAGTCCATTTACCTGCAGCCGCAGATAATTTTATAGTAGTATCTTTCATCTCTGTAGGATCAACAAAATATACTTTTATATCCTCTGCATAGACTGGTAAACTTCCATATCCCACTCTCATTATATAATCAGATTTACTGTTAAAATTATAGCCGTTCTTACATTTGTGGAATTTTCCATTCTCATCTCTGTATCCAATTTCAAAACGTACTTCCTCTTTACGAATATCATCCCTTATATCAGTTATTTCTGTTTCTTTTACAGATCCGCTTGCATAATTAATCCTTACTTTTATTGAATCAAGTTTTATCGGATCAAGTCCAATCGTGAATTCCAGGTCAGCCGGGGAACAGGATAAAACTTCTACAGACTTCACCAGATCATAAGGTTTAATCCATACTGTTGTATCCGATCCATCACGACAGGCAGTGAAATTAATAGATATAAGATATTTTTTGCCAGCGTAAAGTATCCTTCCCTCATTTTCCTTGTCAATTTTCGTTAAATATCTCCTGCCAGTCTCCTCATCAATTTCATATATACTATAGGTTCCATCTCCATAAAGATCTGTAAGCCGTTCTTTTCCATCGAGAATTTCTCTGTATTCAAAAATATATTCTGCCGTTTTCTCAGGCTCTATAATATAATATTGATCTACTTCAAACAGTTGTTTTTTTCCTATTTCCAGACTTGGAAAGTTTTGGGTCGTTACCGCATGCAGTGTTACTTCATTCGTTGTAATAGTTCCATCTGTGCAGCTTAATTTGTAAGTTCCTGCCGTAATATCATAATAATCCTCCACTGTTTCCCCGGTTTCTGCATTGACCATTTTTACTTCGAAATTTCTTATCCCGGTCATCCATTTTCCACCGGAATTAAAAGGCAGTTGAATATCCATTCCTATAGTCGTATCATCAGAATATACGACCTCTAATTCACCAAGAGTCACCGTATTTGACCAGACTCCATCCTGCAATGGCATACATAAAACATGTTCCTTTTCCTTTTCAGGTATAAGACGTATGGATTTGACGTCATATGTTCCAATTTTTAATGTAGAAGCATAATTTCTGTCTCCTTCAAGTCCTATATAATATATTTCTCCCTTGTCCAGTTCAAAAAAACTGTTTTCGTAACAGTCCTGATATCTCTCAGGATATATCCATCTCATATTTTTCCCATTTACAATTTCCATTTCCCCTGCATTAAAAAAGCAATAGGTTTTCGTTTCGTTTGGAATAAATTGATACCATGTATAAAAATCTGATGTGGCAGCTCTCTTAACATCCTTGTTTACTCCTTCTTTTAATTCTCTGAGGTTTTCAATGGGATTCACCTGTATCCTGCAGGAAGTTTCATATTCTTCCGAATCGTTACATGTAATAACTACCTGATAAGTTCCTGCGTCCAGTCTTTGTGGCCCTGCAGCATATTTTTTATCATCTTCTGATTCTGTTTTTTTAAAATAATAGAAGAAGCTATTTCCTTTTGAATCCCTTACTGGTTCATAATACTTTAAATCTAAACAAACTGTTTCTCCATTATTATAAGTAACTGTTATTTTTCCATTTACCAGCTTACATGTGTCCAGAGATTCCAGAAATGTAGTTTTTTCCACACCGGAATAATCCAGTGAAACATCTTTCACTGCGGTCTGTCTGACTATTTTCAGAGTCTTCTCCCAACTATGGACATAACCAAGAAAAATATAATATTTCTGTCCTGCTTCCAATTCATAAATATTGCTTTTTCCCTCTACTTCTAAATAAATATCTCCTGATTTTATTTTTACTTCATCAACCTTACTGTCATCCAATACAATCTGATATTTTCCAGATTCCTCCGGAACAAAACTCATTATCACATCTTCTGCAGGTTTGACAGTAGTTTCTCCATCTGCAGCCTCTCCTTTATATCTCTCCGAGTGTTCCATCGGTATTGCTGTAAATGAGTGTTCTTCACTTATATACTCCATACCGGTTCTGTAATTTGACCCTTTTATCTGAACCGTATAATTTCCCTCTTCAAATGTATCTTTCGTATAATCCTCACCATTCTTTTTAAATATATAATAAAAATAATTATCATATAAATCATAAAAATATGGAAAGCGTTGAAATATTTTCGCAGTTGATCCATCCGCATATGTAATTTCATATGTTCCTGTTGCAGCATATCCCGTATCACTTCCAGCAATAATCGTTTCTGGCATATTCAGAAACGTCAGTGACTGAAAAGCCGGAATCCTGTTGATCCGTACCGGGAAGCTGGTCTGATTTTCTCCGTATATACTTTCCAGCTGCACACAATAATAATAAGTATATCCTGCTTTCATTTTTGCATTTAACTGGAAATTGGAGCAGCCATCACATTTTCCATCTTTATCTCTGTCTGTATACTCATCTTTATCATTTACTTTTTTATCATAAAAAAAGACCTCTGGATATATATTTGTACAGACATTTACAACTTTTCCAGAAGAAAATCCGTACATTCCATCCTCACCCGGTGTAAAAGAAAACCATACCTCATCGCCCATTTTACTAAGCAAAACATCATAATCTTTATCTAATGTCAGTTCCTGTACATCATCCGGGATAACTGATCCGTCTTTTGCTGCGCTGTCAGAAAACAGCTCGCTTTCTTCTAGTTCTGTTACTTCCTCTTGTTCCTCAATTTGTCCTGGTTCTGTAAATACATCCTCTTCTCCTGATGAGAACTCTTCCTGTTCTGCCATATCTCCTGCTGAAAATTCTGCCCCAACAGCCAGCTTTGCAGTACCCATCACACTGTTTGCTGTCAATATCACTGCTAACAATAACGCAATTCTTTTTCCCTTCATAAAAAGTTCCTCCCATGTCACAAAATTTTTTGAGCATCAGCGATCCTGAAACATTCTGCTACTATTTATTTCAGCATATAATATGGAAGTATACTTTTCAATCAGACTGCATAAATAGCATTTTTTCTGTAATAAATTGTACTTTTCTGCAACAGTTGTAGGACAACCTTGATATTGTTATCTGTCGTATGTTTCCGACCACTCTTTCTTTTGTAATTACAAGTATAACCTGTAAATAAAACTTATATATAAGAGCGTGCCAGGCAAATCCCTGCACGCTCCTGTGCTACAAAAAAATGGCAGCTATCGCTGCCATTTTTCATTAGTTATTAACTTTAATAATATAAGTACCATACTCCTCATCCCTGAATACCACGGTTCCGCAGGAGTTCAGGACTTCTTCGTTCAGTGTATCTGCGTATTTTTCTCTCTCTGTAGATCCTACGAAGATATACTCCACATTATATTTTTTCAGAAGTTCCTCCACCTGTGTCTGATCTGTCGATGTGTAGATTCTCTCGATATCCTCACTCTTCTCATTCAGATCTGCTGTGTCGTTTCTCCACAGCCATTCATGTACATACCAGCCAAGAACTGTCGGAAGACCGGTCATGGCTGACACACGTTCATAATTACTATAACTGTCACCATTTGCTTCCAGTACCACAGGTGAATCCTTTATGTTTTCTTTCAGCCAGCGGATTGCTGATGCATCCTCAGCAAAGTCATTTTCAAGGAAAGAAGTGGCATTCAGACCTTTATATCCCGACGGATCCCATATGTTTCCAAACCATGCATTTACACTGTTTCCAAAATACCCAACCGTCCAGCACAGCAAAACAAGTCCCACTGCTGATAAAATCTTAAATATTTTCTGTCTGGCAGTCACCAGCATCCGGAAAATTCCATATCCCATAGTCATAGCAAAGAGCATATAGGCCTGATAAGTCAGCTTAAACATTGTATTTGCTCTGGCATTTCCATTCTCGTAAATATCTCTTACATAGACAAACTCAGGTATTAATACAAGTCCAATAGCACACAATCCCATGATAACAGCAAAAAGATCAGGAATATCAATTGCCTTCATCAGACGATATAGTCCTCTGTTCTGACCTCCCCGCAGTTTTTCCCAAAGAATACAGATGATCAGTAAAACAGTCAGGAATGTCGGAAGTCCCCACAAAATCAGGAGCTGATGAATCATAGAATGATACTGCGCGATTCCCACACCCTGAAACATACTGTCAAATTTCAATGTAAAAGGCAGTACAACCAGATATGAGATTATAATAATCTCCACTGCCTGAACAATCGTAACTGCCAGAACTTTTTTTACTTTTCCCTGGAACCGGATGATGTTTCCAAAGAGAATCGTTCCTCCCGCTACTACAAAATAAATAATAAAATCCCAGTAATTGGTAAACCGGAACATTCCGATCAGCACGGCTGCCAGCAGAATATGCGGCATGAATATCTGTCTTTTCCAGAATTCTCCGCCCTGATTCTTCTCGATCACAGCCTCCTTCTCACGGATGTTCTTCATCCAGGCATACAAAAGCCCCACAAGAAACAGCACAAACATAACATTGACCACATGCGCGTGCAGATCTCCTAATACAAAAGAATAGCATGGAAATTCATGAATGGTCTTATCCGGCACATCCGGATTATATCCGATATATCTGGTAGCATCCGGAAACCAGTAACTGTCCGGCTCCTTTCCCTGAAATTTCTGTATCCATGGAATTATCTTACAGTACACAACATAATGCATATTTCCGGCTATAGATACGGAAATCCCCGCAAGGATTCCTGACAGTGCAGGAACCAAGCGTTTCTTTCCTGTCAGATTCTTTCCAAGCTTGTCCACAGCCATCTGATGCACCAGTGAAAAAGGAAATACAAAAGCAAAAGCTGCCACAAAGGTTCTCATGAGATTATAGGTCAGTTCTACTTTACTTCCTGTTAACTTTGTAAGGAATACTGCGAAATACTGTCCGCCATAATAATAATTAATAGTTCCTTCCGAATACCACAGGTCTTTTGCCGGAAGCGTAGTACTGCGCATCATAGCTTCCATAAATCCATAATCCATAAATTTCTCTGTTCCATATGCCTGAGGTCTGAATCCGGCCAGATAGGTCCACAACAGAAAAACTGCAAAAAACAGAATTTCCTCCCAGAAGATCAGCTTTCCCTTTCCTACCGGCAGACAGTCAATTTCTTTTTTCTGCTGGACACGGTAAAGTACTGCACATAAAACCGCACATACAAGACAAACGCCGATACAGGTCACTGCCGTGAATGGAAAAATTTTTACCGCTACAAGAAACCAGGTAAGAAATCCCGTCACTGCAATAGCAAGAACCTTGGAAAACATCCAGCCTTTATCTTCAAAACCTGCAAACAGTTTCCCTGTCACAGGCATCGCAAGCATCCCCATCAGGAATGCCAGAAGCCACCAGGTCCAGAATGTCCATACATCCCCTTTTAATAACAAGGCAGAAAATCCCACCAGGGCAGCTGCCAGAAGCACTCGAGGTGCCAGTCGTTTCATTTGTGATATCCTCCTTTTCAGTCTGATTTTTATTTTTTACTATTCTGAAGTCTTGTAGATTCGAATAGTTCCGCCAGGATTCTGATATACCATTTTATAAGTCTGTGCGATCACATCTTCTCTGCATGTCTGTTCTTCAAACTGTGAGCCTTCTTCGTAAAGAATATATGTAATCTTTTCCTGTTTCACTGTCTTTCTCAGTGTCTCACTGTCCGAAGTGGTATAGATTGTCACCGCCTGTGCAGCTCTGTAATAAGTATCATATCCGGCAGACCATGCGTAATATGGCCATCCACAGTAGAGCATCACTCCCGACATGGTTACTTCATTAATACTGTACTCCGGTGTAAGCAGCAGATCATCTTTTTTCAGATTGTCTGCAAGCCAGGCTGTAAGTTCACTGTTCATATTAACAGCAATCCTTCGGCCTGGTCCATTTCCCTTAAGGATTACCACAAAATCGTAAACGCCTGTTACAGTAAGACAAACAGCCAGAATCACTGCCAGAACCTTTTTAAGAATCTTTCCTTCCCAGATTCTGCACACTGCCCATGCCCACAAAATCGACAGAAATGCATAAGAAATCATAATATACTTATGGTTGACATTGATATCTGTAGTCATCAATATGGTAAATGCAAATATTACCGGGATCAGAAAACTGATCAACAACGCCCTTCCTTTTCTGCACAGGAACACTGCCAGTCCCAACAATCCCAGGAAAAAAATCCCCCCCATCCAGAACAGATAGGAAACTACACCAAAAAATGTTTTCTTATCTGCAAGAAACCCGGGATAGAACTGAAATCCCATAGCACTTCCATAAATGAAAATTTTTGTCTGAAGAAAAGAGAAAAATATTGTCACCAGCGCTGTGATCAGATAGTCCAGCTTTCCATCTGAAAAAATGGCAAATCCCATGAGAATCAGAAGTCCGCCGATTACTGCAGCACCATTCCAGAATGCAGCCAATCCCATAAACAATCCCATAAACAAGGCTTTTTCCGGCTGACGGCATCTCCATCCTGCCGATGTGGTAAACCTTTGCAACAGCCATTGTAATCCCTTTTCTTCATGAGAGATCCCGGATTCCAGCCAATCCATAAACATATAGAGTGCCAAAGTCACCACCAAAAGTCCAAATGCCAGATGTCTCTGGTTCAGATACACATTAAAATTCCACAGCCCCCAGTTTTCGTTAGTTGTATAACCAATAAATGCTGTGTTTTCCTGCAAAGTTGTCAACAGATCTCCCGCCTGAATATGTTCCCACAGAAAACGCCAAAACGCCATGCTGCTTCTGAAAAAGAAAAAAAGAATGGTAAGAACTCCACAGCACATTCTGGAAGTAATCCGCAATGCCAGCTGATACAACAGCATCAGAAATCCCATCAGCGCTCCGATACTGATCAGATTATAAGCGAAATCCAGTCTCAATCCCAGATATTCCAGGTTTCCGGCAAGAAACTGAAACATAAAATGATATTTTACGTCGGCTCCTCCGAAATGTGGATATTGCGTAGGAAAATTATTTCCCAGGGAAAATGATCTCATCATCGCAGTATGCGGTGCATAATCGCTGCATACAGTCAGTCCTGCATACAGCACCCCATCTCTGATGTAAAATACATAAAACATGATATATGTAAGAAAAACCAACAATATTCCAAACAGCACCAGTTCTTTCTTAAATCGATTTCTGTCAGAAACCATGGCTTTCGGCTTCATAGACTGCAGCCTTTTCTTTCTTTTATATATCATATATGCAAAGATAAACGTTACCGCTGACAGTGTAATAAGATTTCCATAGAAAAGAGGTTTTTCTGATCCTCCAACTACACTGGCAAACCATGAAATAAAATAAACTGCCCATGTAATAAGAAGTATTCCTGTACCAAAAGAAGCAGGAAATACCAGCCAGATACGGTTTATATCTGTACTGATTTCTTTCGGTCCTATCAGAATCACAGATACTTCATATCCAATCATCATGGACAGGATCAGGTAAATAATACCAAGCATAATTTCCCCCTGTATCTTTATTTTCTTTTTGTTTCATTGTTTTTTGATTATAGCATACCAGATTATTGACCTGTAATCATCTCTGGTATGCCGGCCTTTAACAGTATAGAGTATAGCAAAATATTTTTTTATTTTAAAGTATGTTCTTGTAAATATGTATTGATACCTGCTGCTACAGCTTCCGCCACTTTCTGTTGATATTCTTCCCTCTGCAGCAGATCTGCCTCTTCCTGATTTGTGAGGAAACCACATTCCACAATATTGAGCACACTCTCACTCCGTTTCAACAGATAATACGTCTTATTTCCTTTGGGTGAACGGGGTCTTTTGACTTCCAGCCGGGTATTTAACTCCGTCTGTATCAACTCTGCCAGCTCTTTTCCCTGAACCGAATCTTCATAATAGAATACCTGTGGACCAAATACAGCAGGATCCTGGTAACTGTTCTGATGAATACTTACGCACAACACCGGCGACTTTTCCCGGATCAGTGCAATCCGCCGCTGCATATCCTGTGCCTTCCGATTTCTGCTGTCTTCATCATAAAGTCCCTGATCTTTCTCACGGGTCATAATCACAGTAAATCCCTTTTCCTCAAGAACTTTTTTCAGTTTTCCTGCAATCTTAAGATTTATTCCCTTTTCCTCAAGACCTCCCACTCCGATCATTCCCGGATCCGTGCCTCCATGCCCTGCATCTACCAGTATGACCTGTGAACCGTCTGTTTTTTCCATATTTCCTGCCGTCTGTGCTGCCTCCCTGGATAAAACATAAAAACTCAGAAGCAGAAGGAATGCCATAATCAGCTCTATCCCATATTTTTTCAAACTCAAAAACACCCCCTGGCATATTCATTTTAATATATGTCTCAGAGAGTGTTTTTAGCATCATGCTTTTTCTTTTGTACTCATTTTGATTTAATTCAGATTATCTGTAATCACCTGCCAGATACCACTGTTTTCAAATCCAAGTTTCCATGCAGCTACACCTGCCAGATTATATTTGGATATCAGTTTCACCTTCTCAGCGATAGACTGTGAATCTTCCAGCCAGATCTGATATGTAGAATTATCTACGTCATAGGTTCCATAATTCTGAGAAGTTGTCTTATCCCAATAAGTCTCTACATTATTGTCTGCAATGACTTTCTGTGCCTGATCCATTCCGATTGCTTCACTTGTTAATGCACCGCCTGTTGTTTTCCAGAGTCTGGTATAAAACGGAACTGCATTGATCACACGTTCTGCCGGAACCTCCTCCAGAGTATCCTTGATTCCCTGTTCTACCCACGGAAGAGAAGCCACGGAACCCGCATCAGATCCCACATAATGTTCATCATATCCCATGATGATCACATAATCAACCACACGCCCCTGCTCTGCACGGTCATAATGACTGGTAAAATCTTCCGGAACTGGATTGTCAACTGAGAGAACCAGATTGTTTTTATGACACTCTATGGAAAGCTCTCTTAAAAATTCCAGAAAATGAATTCCCACATCTTCACTGAGAGATTCAAAATCCACATTAATTCCATCCATTCCCACACTGGTTGCCGCCTGAATAAGCTGACTGATAATATTCTGTCTGGATGCGGTATTGGACAATGTTTCTGTTGTACTTACATCCTGCGTAAAGTTATCGATCAGCCCCCAGACCTGCAGACCTTTATCATGAGCCTGTGATACATAATCCGCACTTGCAATATTGGCAATATTACCTGCAGTGTCAGTAAGATAAAACCAGGTAGGGGAAATTACATTTACGCCTGTCATATTGGCAGTCGCATCTGCCAGATATGCATTGGCATCTGCAGATGTTACCTGATGCCATACCATGTTTACCGGCTGATCCATTGTAATGTAGGTATATTCCTCACTCTGAAAAGTACGGTCCATTGTTGTTTTCTTTACTTTTCCTACTTTCTTTTTCTCTACATATCCAATATAACCATCACTCGTGGCAACCTGATCCCAGTCATCCATTTCTTCAATAAGCCGAAGCTGAGTTCCTTTATCAACAGTTGTAAGAACCTTTGATTTAATTCCGCCACGGTAACGTATCTCTGTCTTTTTCTTAACTGTAACTGTTTTTACTTTATTAAACTGATACTGGATAGCTACCCGGTAAGGATCTTTATATATATATGCATCGATATCTGTATACTGCTGCACATATGAAAGATTCAGATATACAGTATTATCCTTCAGCCATACCTGATCTCCGGATTCTGTTGACGCCGGCGCTGTTGTGAGTTCTGTAGGTGTTGCATAAAGAATCTGCTGATTCGCAGAGTCCCAGTAATATCTCTGATTAAGGTATTTATTTACTACATCAAGGGGCAGATATACCTTATCGCCATTCACCAGGCCTCTCTCCTCCAGCTGCTGTGTCCCCAGAATCAGAGCAGCTTCTCCGTCTGCCGGTTTTCCGTAGTATTCATTCAGATCCATTTTCTCTTTTGTCGGAATATGTCTTATGATCACAGTACTTAGCACTCCGATCACTGCTACAAGAAGGATCAGAACTCCTACAGCCAGTGCTGGCCTATATTTTCTGTCCATTTTTTTCTTCCTTTCAGTATGTTTTTTATTATTCTGTTCTATTACTGATTGCTTTCATATTATATCATAAATTATTACAATTGTATTGCATAAATTACCTGTTCACAGTTTTTTTATATTTATCAGATATCCGAATCGTCTCCTTTCAGATACAGAAATTTTCTTTTCTAATCGGGCTGTCTGACGGCATTATGGACATCGGGGGAAGATTCCACTTTTTTCAAACAGCCCTTATCTTTGGTTACCTGTTTCGGATAAAATCGAAATCGACACGAGCAATGCGTCCTTTTTCATCTTCTACGTAATCCCGCATATAACCAACGCCCTCTGCAATCTGACAGGCTTTTGCAATGGACTTTGGAGAACTGGGTTTTCCGTTCAGATAAAGAGGAATTCCCTGGGAACGATATTCTTTCAGTTCTTTTTTCAGTTCTTTCTTCAAATCACTTCCGTTTTCATTCTCCAATGGTTTACGCAGATCTTTTGGTGTAGCCCGTGATATATTTTCCGTAAGCTGTCCTCCTTTCTTTTTATATTTTTAGAAAACACCATACAGGTTCTGGAAAAAACTCTCATCCCTGCTGATACCTTTATTTATAATGTAAATGGGGATTCACCTGTCCATTACCGCGGCAGAAGTGCCGATGAATATATGGTAATGAGGTCTTGAAATGCAATGATCATTCTGATCGAAATTCAGATACGTAAAAAAGCGTATCTGTTGCGAGGTGTGTTATGCTTTTAATCGGTTTCGCAGGTTTTGGTTTTCTCCTAATCTCCATTATACATACTTTCACTTATGGTTCAAGGTCTTTTGGCAATTTGATCATTTTTTTCGATTTTGTTTCCGAAATTTTTATAATTAGATAACCTGCTTATCTTTACATTTTGCACTTTTCTGTTATATAATATAGTGTATAAAATTATATTTTAACCAAAGCATTTCGATGCCATGTCCCGTTTTCTTCAGAAAGCGGGAGTAAACAGAACAGGATGTGATATGACATGAAAATAGAAAAAATCAATGACAATCAGATACGCTGCACCCTGACGAGGGAAGATCTGGAAAATCATCAGATCCGTATCAGCGAACTTGCATACGGTACAGATAAAGCCAAGAAACTTTTCCGGGATATGATGCAGCAGGCTCAGATTCAGTTCGGATTCGAAGCTGACAATATTCCACTTATGATAGAAGCCATCCCGGTAAGCCCCGAAAGTATTATCCTCATCATTACCAAAGTTGAGGACCCTGAAGAACTGGATACACGTTTTTCTAAATTTGCTCCATTTAAGGGTAAAGATCAATCCAATACCGTTGAACTGGACGGTGCAGATAACATTATCGATATTTTCCAGAAGCTCTATGAAGCTAAGGTAAAAAGTACCCAGAAGAAAGAAAAAGCAGCTCCGTCTGATACTTCTTCCGATGAAACAGCAGATAACAGTAAACCTGCTGACGTAAATCTGATCCGCCTCTATGAGTTTGACACACTGGATGATGTAATCGCAGCAGCTCATGGGCTGAATGGCTACTTTACAGGTGAAAATACTTTATACAAAGATCCTTCAGACAACAGTTATAAGCTGGTAATTCACCAGTCTTCCTGCTCTCCGGAGGAATTCAACCGAATCTGCAATATTCTGACAGAATATGGAAGCGGTAGAGCATTCACTCTTTCCGGCGAGGCATTTCTGAAAGAACACGGAGACCAGATCTCTGAATCAGCACTTCAGCAGCTTACACAGTTATAAGCAGAAAAA
>CAKRVX010000057.1 GCA_934409175.1 uncultured Blautia sp. | reverse complement strand
GGTCTGGATACTCCTTACTGGAAAGAAGATATCCGCTGCGCAGTAGCAGGTGGATGTGATTCCATCCGTATCCCGAAAACAGAAAGTGCCAAAGATGTCTATCTGGTAGAGAAAGAAGTTGCTCAGGCAGAGAAAGATTTCGGACGTCCGGAAGGAAGTGTCCTGATCATGGCAGCCATTGAATCAGCCAGAAGCGTTATGAGAGCCTTAGATATCTGCGAAGCATCTGAGAGATTATTTGGTATCGCACTTTCAGGCGGTGACTACACCAAAGATCTCCAGACACATATCACAGGAACCGGTCTGGAACTGATGGGCGCAAGACAAAACATGGTCATTGCCGCAAGAGCAGCAGGCGTTCAGTGCTTCGACACAGTTTATACAGACCTTGACAACATGGAAGGATTCAAACAGGATGTAGAAACTATCCATCTGATGGGCTTTGACGGAAAATCAATCATCAATCCGAGACAGATTTCCGTTGTCCATGAAATCTTTACACCAAAGAAAAAAGATATCATCTTCGCTGAAAAAGTAGTCCGCGAGATCGATGACAAGAAAGCCAAAGGTATCGGTGTATTTACTGTAGACGGCAAGATGATCGACATCGCATTCTATGACGGTGCAAAGAGAACCATTGAACTTGCAAAAGCATCTGGCGTGTATGAGGGGGATCTGTAAAATGTTAAATAAAGTAGGACGTGAAATTCCACAGGAAATCCTGGACAGAACAGGAAAAGAAGTATTCCAGGGAATCTATTACAAAGATAACACAGAATTCAAAAAACAGGGACCGATCACCAAGGTTGTCATGAACCATGACACCAGCAAAATGGTAAGTTCCATCCACGAAGCACTGGTAAAATGCGGTGCTCATGACGGTATGACATTAGGCTTCCATCATCATTTCCGCGATGGTGACCTGGTCGTAAACATGGTCATGGAAGAAGTACATAAAATGGGAATCAAAGACGTAACTATCTGCGCCAGCTCCCTTGGAAAAGCCCATGATGCACTGGTACCGATGATCGAAGACGGCACCATCACAAATATCCAGTCCTCCGGTGTCCGTGGAAAGATCGGGCAGGCAATCTCCGAAGGAAAATTAAAAGGACTTGCCATCATGCGTTCCCACGGTGGACGTATCCGTGCGATCCAGACAGGTGAAACAACTATCGATATTTCCTTTATCGGTGCACCTACCTGCGATGATTACGGTAACTGTAAAGGTATCGGCGGCAAGAGCGACTGTGGCGTTCTTTCCTATTCATTCGTAGACGGAAACCATGCCAATAAAGTAGTTGCAGTCACAGACTGTCTGGTACCATTCCCGAACTATCCTGCAGACATCAACATGACAAAAGTTGACTATGTATGTGTTGTAGATCAGATCGGTATCCCGGAAAAAATCGCTACAGGAGCAGCGAAACCAACCACAGATGTTCGTAAACTGATGATGGCAGATTACTGTACTCAGTTTGTAGTAAATACTCCATATTTCAAAGACGGATTCTCTTATCAGACAGGTGTCGGCGGTGCCTCCATTGCTTCCGCAGCATCTCTCGGAAAAATCATGAAAGAACGCGGAATCAAAATGGGATTCGCAGTCGGCGGTATGTCCAAAGGTATGTGTGATCTTCTGGATGAAGGCTTGGTAGGATGCCTCCTGGATACACAGGATTTCGATACTTCTGCAGTAGAATCTGTAAAGAGACCAAACCACCACAGAATCAGTGCAGGTGCCTATGCAAACCCATTTAACAAGGGCGCATTTGTCAACAAACTGGATTTCGTAATCCTTGGAGCTCTTGAAGTAGACGTAAACTTTAATGTAAACGTAGTAGTAGGTTCCGATGGTGTGATCACCGGTGCCCAGGGTGGTCATCCGGACGCAGCAGCAGGTGCGAAATGTACCATCGTAATCTCACCACTTCTTCAGGGACGCATCCCGGCAATCTGTACAAACGTAACTACAGTTACCACTCCTGGTGAATCCGTAGATGTAGTAGTTACAGATTACGGTGTAGCCATCAACCCGGCAAGACAGGATCTGATCGATGTCATGAAAGATGTAAAAGGAATCCCGTTCCGCACCATCGAAGAACTTCGTGACATGGCATACGCCATCGCCGGAGAACCGGAGCCTGTACAGTTCGGTGACAGGATCGTAGGTATCATCGAAAGCCGTGACGGTACAGTTATGGATGTTGTACGCCAGGTAAAACCATACGAATTCTAAGACTGATCCAAGCAGTAATATCCGCTTGACTATCAGCATAAAAATTATACGTGATAAATAATTCAAAAACTCCTTTTAACTCAATTACAATATACAATAATTTCTCCTATAAGTTACAAGTCCCCTGCGGTCAAATGCCAGCCGCAGGGGATTTTGCTGTTATACATATCTGTCACATAGCCTTTTGGCATAGGAACATAGCTTTTGAGAATTAGATTTTTGCTTTGACGGATGCTAAACTTAAATCATCAAAAGAAATCAATAAAAAAACAAACAGCATGTTTAGCTGAAACTGATAACAAAACGGATCGGATCGTACGGTCCACGGAATTAAAAGTAGGATTTTTACTATGATAGCAACATTAAATTACGCAACAGCAAATATTTTCGGAAGCTACATTATGAACATGAGAAAAGTTCCGGGAGCAGATTTCCGCAACGAAAAAGAAGAAAAACAGAAAGAAAAAGAACTGTTCGAAGCAATCGATGACTACGTAGAACAGGCATAATTAATACATCAGGTCAATACCAAGAGTAATGGATGCCATGATTTATATCTGGCATAATTTACATCTAACATGATTCATAAAGTAAGTCAAAGATGCCGGGCCGGAAATATTTGCGGACCCGGCATTATAAGAAATCAGACAGATAAATCACTCACATTATTATCTGTTTGTACTATTGAAAAAGGAGGAACAGAAAATGTACGGAAAATCTCAGGAAAATGCACAGATCTCCCTGTTAAACTACATCGAAACCAGCATTCGAAACGCTCTTCTCGAAGAAGTCTATACCACCCCGAAACCCGGTCTTGTAGATCAGTATGATACAGGCGCCCACACAGATATGGACTGTCGGTTATTTGAAAAAAGCGCAGCAGCCATCACCCCATACCTGAAACAGATGTTTTATACCGGCCTGGAATGGCGCCAGGATCCGTCAAATCTGTTCCGTGCGATCCGAAAGACAGGTATCTACGCAGAGAAAGCAATGTTCCGCGCAACAGACGGAGTCAACACCCACAAAGGTGCGATATTCACCATGGGAATCCTCAGTGCCAGCGCAGGAAAAATGTACGCAGAATACGGCTATTTTCCAATTTCCAGAATCCTCCAGTACACCAGCGAAATGACAAAAGAAGTACTGGAACGGGAATTCCGCAGAATGCAGAAAAGAGAACCTGTCACCTACGGCGAAAAGCTTTACCGCGAATATGGAGAACGTGGAATACGCGGTCAGGCACAGCTTGGATTCCCAGTCCTTGCCCTTACCGCATATCCAAATCTCAGCTACAGCAGAAGACACGGCTACGACCTGAACAAATCAAACATCAATACACTTCTCTGTACCATTGCAGAATTAAACGACACCAACATCCTTGCAAGAAGCTCATACAACGATCTGAAATGGATCAAACACAAAGCAGTGATGAGCCTGAAGCGGGGCGGTGCATTTACAGCATCCGGCATGAAACTGCTGGTACAAATGAATCAGGAATGTATCTGGAAAAACATCAGTCCCGGAGGTTCTGCAGACATTCTTGCAGCAGCAATCTTTCTCTGGAAGCTGGAACAGTTAAACGAGGAACTGAAAAATGAAAACCAGAACTAGATTTCCGAAACCGGGACAGAGAATCTTACGTTCAGCCATCGCTGTAGCGTTATGCTTTCTGGTATACATACTCAGAGGCAGGAGAGGAATCCCTTTTTACTCCGCCCTTGCAGTACTTCAATGCATCCAGCCTTACTATGAAAGCACTGCAAAAACTGCCAAAAAAAGAGTAACTGGAACTTTTATCGGAGCATTCTGGGGACTTCTGGTCATTCTGGTGCAGGTATATCTTCTTCAGGGAAAACTTCATGATACACTGGCCGGATATCTGCTGATCTCGATAGTGACCGGAGTGGTGCTGTATTCCACAGTTGTACTGAAATGTACAGATGCAGCCTATTTTTCCTGCGTTGTATTCTTAAGTATTGTGGTCATGCACATTGCTGATGAGAACCCGATCCTGTTTGTATTCAACAGAGTTATGGATACACTGATTGGCGTAGGTCTGGCATTTCTTGTCAACAGCGCACATCTGCCTAGAACCAAAAACAATGACATTCTGTTCGTTTCCGGTATTGATGACACGCTTCTTGACAGCAAGTATCAGTTATCTGCTTATTCCAGAATTGAGCTGAACCAGATGATCGAACAGGGTGCACATTTTACCGTTTCCACCATCCGAACTCCGGCTTCCCTGATGGAAGTCATGCAGGGAGTAAAACTGAAATATCCGGTCATTGCCATGGACGGAGCAGTCCTCTATGATATGAAAGAGAACTCCTATCTGATGAAATATCAGATGTCCGAGTCACAGGCAGAGCGAATGGCAGACTTTCTGACACAGCAGAGTGCACATTTCTTTATGAATACCGTAGTAGATGACACCGTTGTTATTTATTACGATATCCTGGACAATGAAGCGCAGCAGAAGATATTTGCCTCCAAACGCCGCTCCCCGTACAGGAATTATGTACACACCCAGAGTCCAGCTTATGACAATGTCATCTACTTCTTCCTGATCGATCAGAAAGAAAAAATCGACCATTTATACGGTGAACTTCTCAACCAGCCATGGGCATCCGAATACAGGATCGCAAAAGCAGATTCCGTAAATTATCCAGGATATGCACACCTGAAGATCTACCATAGAGACGCCACCAGAGAACATATGCTGGAGAATTTAAAAGCTATTCTGAATCTGGAAAAGACCGTTACATTCGGCAGCATTCATGAATGCTATGATGTATTCATCGAAGACTCCGACCGCAACCTGATGGTACGTGAAATGAAGAAGCGATATAAGCCAGTGTGCTTGAAACATGTTTAAAGTAAGTCCCCACTCACAATCTTGATTGTCAAAAAGTGCATTTTCCATATATAAATTAGTTATAACGCCATTCTCTTAGACAATTGGAAAAAAACATCAACAGCAATTACAATAAAAAATGTAAAGCAACGGTACATCTGATCCACAGACAGATGAAAAATTTGAGAACTGAAAAACTTAAAATATAAAACCAAGAAAAAGGAGAAGAACACTATGGTAAAGTTATACGACACAGGTGCCTATCTGGTAAACAGAACAACAATCGTACCTGAGGCAGAAGCAGCAAAAGCAGAAGCGATGACAGGCAAAAAAGTTTCAAAAAAAGAAGCAAGAAAAGGAACCATCGCATATGGGATCATGAATGCTCATAACACTTCCGGAAACATGGAAAACCTCAAACTGAAATTCGATGCAATGGCATCCCACGACATCACATTCGTAGGAATCATCCAGACAGCCAAAGCATCCGGAATGGAAAAATTCCCGCTTCCATATGTACTTACAAACTGCCACAACTCCCTCTGCGCAGTAGGCGGAACCATCAATGAAGATGACCACATGTTCGGACTCTCCGCAGCAAAGAAATATGGTGGAATTTATGTACCACCACACATCGCAGTTATCCACCAGTTCATGAGAGAAATGTTCGCAGGATGCGGCAAAATGATCCTCGGATCTGACTCCCACACCCGTTACGGAGCACTTGGAACCATGGCAATCGGTGAAGGCGGCGGCGAACTTGTAAAACAGCTTCTCTGCGACACTTACGATGTAGCTTGTCCGGAAGTCATCGCCATTTACCTTGACGGAAAGCCAAACCCATGGGTAGGACCACAGGATATCGCACTAGCAATCATCGGAGCAGTATTCAAAAACGGCTATGTAAAGAATAAAGTAATGGAATTCGTAGGACCTGGCGTATCTTCCATGACAACAGACTTCAGAAACGGAATAGACGTTATGACAACAGAGACAACCTGTCTTTCCTCTATCTGGAGAACAGACGAAGATACAAAGAAATTCCTGAATATCCACGGAAGAGGAGAGGATTACAAAGAACTCAATCCTGCAGATGTTGCATACTATGATGGTGTGGTTTATGTAGACTTAAGCACTGTAAAACCAATGATCGCACTTCCATTCCATCCAAGCAACACCTACGAGATCGACGAACTCAATGCAAGCCTGAAAGACATTCTCCACGAAGTAGAGCAGGAAGCAGCAAAAGTTTCTCAGGGCAAAGCACCGTTCCATCTGGTAGACAAGATCACAGACAAAGGCTTACAGGTACAGCAGGCAGTCATCGCAGGATGCGCAGGCGGTAACTATACAAACGTAGTAGAAGCAGCACATGCATTAAAAGGAAAAGATACAGGAAACAATGAGTTCAGCCTTTCTGTATATCCATCTTCACAGCCTGTATTTATCAATCTTACAAGACAGGGCTATATTGCAGATCTGATGGAAGCAGGCGCAGTTATCCGTACAGCATTCTGCGGACCATGCTTTGGTGCCGGAGATACTCCATGCTATGATGGTTTAAGTATCCGTCACACAACCAGAAACTTCCCGAACAGAGAAGGAAGCAAGCCAGGAAACGGCCAGATGTCAGCAGTTGCACTTATGGATGCACGTTCCATCGCAGCTACAGCAGCAAACGGCGGTATTCTTACATCAGCAGAAACCTTAGCCTGCTGGGGAGATGTACCGGAATACAGCTTCGACAAGACTGTATATGATAAGAGAGTATACTATGGATATGAAAAAGGCGATGAGAATAAATCTCTCGTTTATGGTCCGAACATCAAAGACTGGCCGGAAATGAGCCCGCTTACAGACAATATTCTGCTGAAAGTATGCTCCAAGATTCTTGACCCTGTAACAACAACAGACGAACTGATCCCATCCGGTGAAACATCTTCCTTCCGTTCCAACCCGTTAGGACTTGCTGAGTTTACTCTTTCCAGACGTGATCCGGAATATGTAGGACGTTCCAAAGAAGTTGACAAACTGGAGAAAGCACGTGTTGCAAATGGTAACGTATTTGAAGCAGAACCAGCACTGAAAGAAGTATTCGAGCAGATCAGCAAACTTCCGGGACAGGCAGATGTAAAACCCGAAGAAACAGAGATCGGAAGCATGATCTATGCCGTAAAACCAGGTGACGGTTCCGCCAGAGAGCAGGCAGCAAGCTGCCAGAGAGTCATCGGCGGTCTTGCAAATATTACAAAAGAATACGCTACCAAACGTTATCGTTCTAACGTTATGAACTGGGGTATGCTCCCATTCCAGATGAAAGATGAGCCGGAATTCGAAGTAGGCGATTACATCTACATCCCTGGAATCAGAGCTGCTCTGGATGGTGATATGAAAGATATTAAAGCATATGTAGTCGGCAAAAATCCAAAAGAACTTTCTCTGTACATCGCAGATATGACAGCTACAGAAAAAGAAATTGTAAAATCAGGATGCTTGATTAACTTTAATAGAAACAGATAATCTCTAACCTTTATACCTCCTGTCAGAAAAATTTCTCCTGCCGGGAGGTATACTTTTTCAGGAGTAAAAAAATGAGAAAATTCAAAACAGTATTTATGCGAGGCGGCACAAGTAAAGGATGTATGTTCCTGAGAGAAGATCTTCCGGAAAACAGAGAAGAGTGGAATTCCATCTTTCTCCAGGTAATGGGAAACCCAGATCCGAAACAAATCGACGGAATGGGCGGAACCGTATCCTCAAATAATAAGATCGTAGTTGTATGGAAAAGCGAAGAATCAGATATTGATGTAGAATATCTGGTAGGCCAGGTCATCGTAGGTAAAGAACAGATAGACTACAAATCAAACTGCGGAAACATGACCGCAGCTGTCGGTCCTTTTGCAGTAGAAGCCGGTCTGGTAAAAGCAGTGGAACCAATCACAACCGTACACCTTTTAAACCGCAATACAGACAAATATATTGATGTAACAGTACCATACATTCGCAGAAGACGGTGACTGCCAGATTGCAGGTGTGGACGGAACAGCAGCCTGCATGATGGGCTTTGCCAAAGACCTAAAAGATGCTACAGACAACAGTCCGGCAGTCCCGAAAGTAGGTTTTGTCACCACTCCGAAATCTTATACAGAAATCGGTGGAACACAGGTAAAAGCAGAAAATATGGACATCTGCGCCAGAGTAATCTCTGTATTTAAGTGCCACAAAGCCTGCCCGTTAACCTCTGCAAACTCTATTGCAGTAGCCGCATCATTGAAGGGAAGTATCGTAAACAAACTGATCTCTTCTGCGGCATCTACCGAAAATATCCCCATCGGTCACCCCAGTGGCGTCATAACTATGTGCCCGGAAATCGAAATAAATCAGAAGCAGATCCGTGTACTCTCCGTAGCAGTTCAGAGAACAGCAAGACGCATCATGGATGGCAATGTTTATGTGCGAAAGTAGGTCATACGAATATTCATGATTCTATCCATATTTATATGATCATAAAAATTTTGAATATCCCAGAGTATTGAGTTTTCCATTATAAACTGATAGAATATCTGACAAAAGACCGGTGTGAAATTCACCTTCCAGAAGACAGAAGAATGCTGATGCATGATATGAACCAGCTAAGAAAGGAAAGGAAATACGATGGGATATTTTTATTTTGCAAGACATGGACAAACTGTATGGAACGTAGCGAATAAAATTTGTGGTGCAACGGATATTGAGCTTACAGAGAAAGGACATGAACAGGCCAAAGAACTTGGTATGGAAATTCTGAAACAGAGAATTCATATTGATGAGATATTATATTCTCCGCTGGTACGTGCGGCGGAGACTGCGAGACACGTATCTGAAATTACCGGAATTCCTGCCAGAATGGAACCTCGACTGAAAGAACAGAATTTTGGTAAATATGAATCTACTCCGAGAAATGGGAAAGAGTTTCAGAAAGCAAAAGAAAATTTTGTCTGTACTTACGAAGGTGGAGAATCTATGCTTCAGCTTTGTCAACGTATCTACAATCTGATCGATGATATTAAAAAAGAAGCAGATAATAAGGTCTATCTGTTGGTTGCTCATAATGGAATTTCAAGAGCCATTCAGTCTTATTTTACAGATATGACAAATGAGGAATTTGCCAAATTCGGAATTAAAAACTGTGAGATTCGCAAATTTGAATTTTGAAGAAATATTTTTTTAAATATATTTTAAGGGATGTAAGACCAGCATCCCTTAAAATATAAAATTACTTTTGACTCGAACCAAATTTTCTATTAGTTCTGATTTTTCATTTCATCAATTAATGTCTGTACAAATTTTGCTGTTTCTTCAGCAGTATAAAACCCACTGTCATCCAAGCTGGATAAATAATCCATAAATGTAGTCAGAATACTGGATTCATTAATGATCAGACAGGTCGTTCGATTATGGATATTGTTAAATAAAAGATATCCAAAATTTTTATTTACACATAAATGAAGATTATCAGAAAGCTGATTTAACGGATTCTTTAACAGACGATAATTTCCATTATAACAGCAGGGAAGGATACATTCCAGCAGATATATGCGATCTTTTACAGTAAGCGGTCTGTAAAAACTGTCAGGAATTTCTTTAATACGTCCTTTCTGCGCAAAATCGGCCAGACCCCTTTTGGTAAAATATACATGTGCCAGACCGTCTTCCATTTTGGATTTGTTTACATTAAGCAATGCTGACATCTGTTCAATTGCCTCATCTCTATCCGGAAAATCAGGCACGATTGCCTGAACCAGAATCTTCCTGTCCACAAAGGGTACCATACAGGCTTCCGGTTGAAGAACGTAAGCAGGAGTTTGGCTGTAAACAGGACTGTTGAAATCATTACCTTCCATAGAAAGATAATCTGTAGCATAAAACAATGGATGACATTTGTCCTGATAAGAATCATACAGACTCCAAAGCATAGAAACAACCGCAGGATTTCTGTAAAAAATTCCCATTGTATAATCAGAATTACATGTAATTGCATATTCAGAAGATAATATCATACAGGAAAGTCCATTCATACTATAATAATGTGCAAAAATATCTTCATAGAAATAATACGGATGGTAATCCATATTGGAAAAATATAGCGGAAGAATTTTATTTAAATATAACAGGTTGTAGATTTCATGATTATCTGTCATTTGATTGGTCTTACTCATACAGTAGGTATGCTCAATCTTCAGCTCTCCATCAGCCTTCAGACTGGAAAGCATATTCAAAAGAAAATCATAATCCGGCTGTAATAAAAGAGCAATTTTTCCAGAAGATTTCTGCACTTCTGAAGAAACAAGATAATATAGAAGATGATTTAACTCCAGATGAGTAGAAACTACTGTACAGTCAGCGGTATTTGCAGGAGATTGCAGTACAGTATCCATATTATAATTGTCTTCTGTTTTTATTTTCTTTAAGGCATCCAGAAATAACATTGGTTCACCTGAAAAATTTTTAGGGAAATTTATCAGGTAATTCTCTGTATATCTTCGTTTGTAATAAAGATCTTTTCCTATTTTGGAAATAATATAAGCCTCTTTGAACTTATGGTATTCTGCTGGTGTAAGATGCAGAAATTCAGCAATTTTCTGAAATACTGTTTCTGATGTTGGATTGCGTTTTCCGTTTATGATCTTATACATGGTAGAACGATCAAGATTACAGTATTCCAGAAGAGAATAAACTTTTATTTCCTTTTCATTTATATAGGAACTGAGTAAATCAGAAAATTCAGACATAGTTCTTGTGCACCTCGATTATTTTCTTTTTCAGTCATACTTATCATATCATTTTTTTCTGAAATAAGAAAGACAGATAGTGCGGCTGTATTGTACAAAAAGAAGTACGTAACATCTTTGGTTTTACAGATAAAATTTCTCAAGAAGTAAAAAAAACTTTTATTTCAGTAAAAACATGGTATACTATGTTAGCTTTATCTAACAATTGATCATTTATAGAAAAAGGGCTAACAATATGACAAAATGGATAGGTGAATTTAACCAAAGCATTTCCACTGAATCATTAAAAGAAAAACTTTTTACAATCTTGGAAAATGCACACGGCACCCCAAAATACGCATTTCTTATGACAGATATCAGTAATTTTCATTTGATTAATGATTACTGGGGATATGAAACAGGAACAAGAATCCTGACTTTTGTGCTTGAAAAAATGAACTTATTTCATAATTTATTATTTGCAAGTCGATATCATTCTGATGTTTTTGTTGCAGTTATAAACGTCACAAACCAGAATCCATTTGAAATAAAAGAAAAACTCAGACAATATAACCAACAGATTACTGAGGAAATACAAAAAACGTATGCTATCAATTATTTTCAACTGAATACAGGAATATATTATCTGGAAAATCCTGGTATTCCTCCAGAGCAGATTATTTCACATACCAATATTGTGCGCAGAAAAGCAAAAGCAATGTTATCGGGAGTATGTGAGTATACCAGTGATGTTGCGCTGGATGAGCAGAGAAGAGCAGATACACTTCATTCATTCAAGAGTGCCTTAAGTCGAAAAGAATTTAAAATCTATTTTCAGCCTAAAATAAACGGGCAAAAACAGACGATTGCAAGTGCTGAAGCATTGGTGAGGTGGCAGCGAGACACAGGTATTCTCTGGTATCCAGATATGTTCTTGCCTATTCTGGAAGAAACCGGAGAAATTCAGTATTTGGATTATTATGTATATGAAGAAACCTTTATCTGGATGAACCGGCGCAGACAGGAAGGCAAAAGAATTCTTCCGGTTTCTTTAAACGTATCACCGGTTCATTTTAGAAATATTCAGGGCTTTACTGAAAAAGTGATGCATCTGATAGATAAATATCAGATAGACCCCCGAAATCTGATATTTGAAATTACAGAAACCACATTTATTCATAATATTAACGCTGTTAATGAAATGATTCGATTCTTTCACAGCAAAAATATCAGGATATCCATGGACGATTTTGGTTCTGGTTATTCCTCTCTGAATACATTAAAAGATATTCTTTTTGACGAAGTAAAAATAGACAAGCGTTTTCTTTCGGACGATCTCTCTGAAAATGGAAAGATTGTTATTCAGGAAATTTTCCATCTGTTAAAAAGGACACGCAAATTTATTGTATGCGAAGGTGTAGAAACCAGAGAAATGGTGGACTTCCTTGTACAGGAAGGATGTGATGAGCTTCAGGGCTATTATTATTATAAACCAATGAGTCAGGATGATTTCGAAGAGTTATTGTAATAATAAAATCCTGGTCTCAGACTATCGTATGTCTGGAACCAGGATTTTACTATAAAGTATAGTTTAATATGTAGTCTGTGCAGGATCTTCCGTACTGTCTTCTTCAAAAGTATCGTTCCAGTCATTATCATCCAAAGAAGGGCTATCTGTATTGTCCTCATCGGTGTTATTGCTGTCAGAATCATCTGTAGGATATGTAATCTGATCGGAATTATCTTCATTGTCAGAAATATCACTATTTTCCTGCTCATCCGAAGGATCCAGCTGTGTATCATCATAACCGGAATTATCATAATCAGTATTATCCTGCTCATAGGAATTGTCAGAAGTATCATTATAATCATAGTTACTTTCCTGAGTATAGATTGGAAATCCCTCTTCCTGAGCCTGAGCCTCAGCCTGGGCCTGAGCTTCTGCCGCTGTTTCCGGCGCTTCTGTAAAAGTCGTAGCCGCTTTTGAAATACTGTTATCTTTAGGCGCTACTACAGAAACCCCCATCATGGCACCGCAAAGAAGTATTGCTGTGCCTGCAATCTGTAATT
>CAKRVX010000056.1 GCA_934409175.1 uncultured Blautia sp. | reverse complement strand
GGGATTATGAATCCGGCATCTGTTCTGATCGCTTTTTATATATCAGGTGCACCGGTAGATTTGGTACAAGCTACATCTACAGTGATCTTTTTGTGGATTTTAAGCAGGCCTTTGCTTGAGAAACTAGAGAGAGTGAAGAGGAAATACGGACTTCTGCAGACACAAAAGATGCTGAAAAGATAAAAGAGTCAAGCGGATATACTTTATTTGGTTAAATAAAAATCAGAAATTCCGGGCAGGATCTGTGCTATACAGATTGCCCGGAATTTTTCGACCTTTATTGCGCTGACAGAGTTTGTGGTGTATAATTAGAAGATAATGAGCAAAATTTATGGATAAGCAAGGATATAAGGTGAACGACTTTGAAAAAGAAGATTGAAGAACTTTTAAGTGGAAAATTTGAATATGAACAACCGCAGCTTTTGTTTTCACAGGAGAAGATAGAGGTTACAGTAAAAGCCGGAGATGTATACAGAGGAGAACTGTATTTCGGAACAGAAGATAACCAGAAGATCCGTGGATACATCACTTCTTCAAATCGCCGGATGGTACCGGGAACAGATCGGTTTTCAGGTACAACTGTACGCCTTCAATATGGAGTGGATGGAAACGGAATGCGCCCTGGTGAGAAACATGAGGGATGGATTTGTTTTACTACAAGTATCGGAGAATATAAACTTCCTTTTGTGATCAGGGCAGAGAAGGAAGAAATAAAAAGCATAGCAGGAAAGGTAACAGATCTGGATTCTTTTGTAAATATTGCAAAAGATGATTTCAGAGAAGCATATCGTCTTTTTACGGATCACAGATTCGCCGATCTTCTGGATCAGGAGAATAACAAACAGATGGCCCTTTACCTGGGGCTTTCGAAACAGCCGGTCACCTTTCAGCATCTGGAAGAGTTTTTGATCAGTACAGGAAAAAAAGACCCTGTTCATATTTCTCTGAAAGCAGACAGAAACAGCTTTTATGATATCAGGGAATCTGTGCGGGAATCTTTTCCGGTTCAGAAAGATGGCTGGGGTCATCTGAGACTGGATATTGAAACCAGAGGAGATTTTCTTGAAGTACCCAAAAAAGTGGTGACGGATGATGACTTCATAGGAAGTTATTATCAGGTGGACTATGTGATCCACAGGGAGAAGCTGACTTCTGGCAGGCAGTTTGGAGAGATTATAGTCCGCAGTCCCTACCAGAAATTGGTTTATGAAATCACAGCTTCACAGGAGCCACAGGTACAGCTTCGGACAGAATTTCATGAGAAAAAGCTGAAGCTGGAACTTATGAGGGACTTTATGGAATATTCCTGTGGCCGTATGGAACTTAAAACCTGGATCAGCAGTAGTAGATTTTTATTGAATCAGCTTCGTGAAGAAGGGTGTGATTATCCTGAATATCAGATGTATGAGGCATATATTGCGCATATGGAGGGAAATGCAGAGGCGGCAGATGAGATTTTGAAAGTGTTTTGTGACAAACCTCTTCTGAGAGAAAATCCGGAACTGGCAGGAGTATATCTTTATCTTTGTATGCTTACAGGCAGATATAAGGACCAGGAGCAGGCAGTCAGAAGAATCCGTAATCTTTATATGCAGAGGGAGGACAGTTTTCTGCTTTTCTGGATACGCCTTCAGACAGACAGGGAGATTACGCAGTCTCCGTCCAGAGCTGTATTTATGATCGAAGAACAGTTTGAAAAGGGCTGCAGAAATCCTCTTTTGTATCTGGAAGCCTGGAAATATATAAGCAAAGATATGTCACTTCTTCACCGTATGAGTCGTTTCTGGGCACAGGTCTTTCTGATGGCAGGAAAAGAAGGGATTCTGAAAGAAGAACTTGTGATGCGCTTTGCGTATCTGACAGGATATGAAAGAGAATTTAACAGAAGTATGTACCGTGCTATGGCAATGGGATATGAGGCATTTCCGTCGGATGATACTCTGGAGGCTATCTGCAGATATATTATGCTGGGAAATCCGAGAGAAAGAGAATATTTTCAATGGTTTTCTCTGGCAGTAGATCATGGTCTTCGCCTGACAAGACTTTATGAATACTATGTGGAGACTATGGATACATCCTATCAGAGGGAACTGCCGAAAACGTTGCTGATGTATTTTACGTATAACAATAATTCTCTGGGAGATGATAAAAAGGCATTTATTTATGCAAGCATTGTAGAAAACAAAAAAAATCAGCCACAGACCTATTATGATTACAGAGATCATATGAAGATTTTTGCTATGAGAAAAGCAAAAGAGGGTCGTATGAATGAAGATTATGCGGTATTGTATCAGGAATTCCTGAGCAATCCGGCAAATAAAGGGCAGGCAGAATTGCTTGCGAAGAAACTGTTTACAAACAGGCTGTACTGTGATGACAAAAAAATCCGCTGGGTGATCGTTCGTCATGAGCAATTGCGGGAGGAAGAAATATATCCGTGTATTCAGGGAGTAGCTTATCCGAGAATTTATACGGAAGATGCGGTGATCCTGTTCCAGGATGAGCAGCAGAGGAGGTATTGTTCTACTGTAGATTACAATGTAAAGAAATTGTTTGATGAGCGGGATATGGTAGAGAAAGTTCTGAATCAGCAAATTGAAGAAAGAGGAACGGTACTTCATTACTGTGAAAATATACAACCGGACAGGAATAATTTGGAACTGTTCCGAGAGATTCCCCAGGACCAGGCTTTTTCTGAAGAGTATCGGAGAAATATCAGAGAAAGACTTCTGCAATATTATGCCGCCAATATCAGAGGAGAAGACCTGGATGATTATCTGAAAGAGATGGATTACAGGGCCTATGCACAGGTAGACAGGACAGAGCTTTTGGAAATTCTCATTGACAGAGGACTCTATCAGCAGGCTATGTCTGTGATCTCAGAATTTGGATACGAAGGACTTCGTACAGAAAGTCTTCTGAAGCTGACAAGCAGAATGCTGATCCGATGTGATATGGCAGAAGATGAAGAACTTATTGCGCTGGCATCAGAGGTGTACCGTCTTAGTAAATACGATGAAGTGATTCTGAAATACCTGATGGATTTCAGATATGGTCCGGTGGAAGAACTGTTCTCCATATGGAAAAGTGCTGTGGGATTTGAAATGGATACCTATGATTTCGAAGAAAAACTTCTGAGTATTCTTATGTTCACTTCGGACTATCGCAAAGATGGGGAGAAAGTGCTGGAGGATTATGTAAGGAATGCAGGAAAAGAATATATAACAGGTGCTTATCTTACACAGGTAGCATATGGAGTTTTTGTAAGGGAATATCCTATGAGCATTTTTGTAAGAAATGAACTCGAGGAGGCATACAGACAGAAATGGCCGGTGGATTTCATCTGTAGCCTGGCACTGTTTGAATCACTTTCCAGAGAAAAGACACTCTCTGAGGAACAGCGTGAAATGGAAAAAGAAATTCTCAGAAAATGTATGAAGAAAAATCTGAAATTTGCTTTCTTTAAGAGACTTCCTGCAGAACTGTTAAGTCCGTATCAGCTGGATGATAAAACTTTTGTGGAATACCATACAGATCCTGATGCCAGAGTAATGATTTATTATGCACTGGATGCAGGACTTGGCAGAGAACTTCAGTATTATACGGAGCCTTTGCGTAATTTATATGAAGGAATATTTACAAAAACATTTACACTGTTTTACGGGGAGTCTCTCCGGTATTATTTTAAAACGGAAATTGATGGAAAAATTCATCAGACACAGGAAAGAGTTATTACAATGAATAAAATAGAAGGGGTTCCGGTTAGCAGATATCAGCAGATTAATCAGATGCTTTCTGCACGGAGACTGGATAAAAAACAGGAGATTCTGACACAGATGAAAAAGTATCTTCGTCAGGAGCAATATGTTGCAGATATGTTTGTGATCCGTAAGGAATCTCAGAAGCAGTAGGGACAGGAGGAACAGATGAACGAAATCCGTGATTTGATAGTGGGAATTGATTTTGGAAAGGAATATTCCCAGATTTGTTATTATGACCGTAAGGCCGGAGAACCCCGTTCTCTGTCCATGAAGGTCGGAGGCAGTCAGTATGAAGCGCCTACCTGTCTTTGCTGGAGAGTAGAGCAGAAAGATTATTGTGTTGGGCTGGAAGCAGAATATTTCGCCAGAGAAAAAGGAGGTATTATGATTGATAACCTCTATGGAATCTGTGAAAAAAGTGAAAAAGTTCTGGTGGCCGGTCAGAATGTAGAGCCATGGGAATTGTTGGCACAGTTTTTGAATGGAATGCTGAAATTTCTGGGTATCACAGAAGTGGTCAAAAATACAAGATGTGTGATCGTCACACTTCCGAAACTTGGAGATATACAGGTAGAAAATTTCCAGAAAGCTTTTGAAAGTATTGGATTTACCAGAGAAAAATATATGCTTCAGGATTATGCGGAGAGTTTTTATTATTATGTACTTTCCCAGAAAAAGGAAATCTGGAATCGGAGTGTTGCCTGGTATGTTTTTACTCCTGAGAAGGTAACTTTCCGCAAGATGATATTTAACGGAAGTACCAGGCCTGTGATGGTGAAACTAGAAGATCCGATGGAAACGGAACTTCCGGAAGATGAAGAGGAAAAAGATACAGAATTTTACCGCTTTATACAGAAAACACTGGGAAAGGATCTTTATTCCAGCATCCAGATGACAGGAGAGGGGTTTTCACAGGATTGGGCAGTACAGTCTGTAAAGCTTTTGTGTTATCAGAAACGGAAAGTATATTATGGCAACAATCTGTTTGCCAGAGGTGCATGTGAGACCGGTAAAGAAAAACTGGAAGATAAGGCACTGAAAGGATATCGTTTTCTGAGTGATTCCCTGGTCATGGCAGATGTGGGAATGGAGATGAGAGTGATGGGCTCACCTGCATATTATCCACTGATCGAAGCCGGGAATAACTGGTATGACTGTAAGGCATCCTGCGAACTGATCCTGGATAATACGGAAGAACTGGTATTTACTATCAGTACTTTTGATAATCCTGAGAAGAGGCGTGTGGGTATGATGCTGCCTGGAATACCAGTCCGTCCGAATAAGACTACAAGACTTTTTCTGGAACTTCAGTATATTTCGCAGAAAGAATGTAAGGTGACTGTGAAGGATCTGGGATTTGGAGAAATGTTTCCATCCAGTGGTAAGGTCTGGACAGAGACAGTAGAATGGTAAGGGAGATGAGAGGATGAGTGGATATATTTTATGTCAGACAAAGAAAGCAGAGCATCCGTATTTTATAGAAAATATCAGTACGAATATCTATTCTATTGAGGAACTTTGCTATTATCTGTATCATAACCTTTATCTGGTGGATCAGACGATCATAAATGAAGAACTGTGTAAGTGGCTGGAGAAAGAACTGGAACTTGTGAAACTGGCATCAAAAATCAGACAGGGAATGGAGCATCAGTCAGGGATTGAGGATATTCTGTATCCGGTGTTCAAAGAAATTAATTATCTGACGTATGAGGAATTGAAGGTATTAAACAGTCAGTTTGCGGAGCTCAATCAGGAGACGCCTGCGGTGCGGCAGAAACGAAAAGGTGATTCTCTGGTGGAAAACAAAATGTATGCAAACGCCATACGTGTATATCAGAAAATTCTGGATAAGACGGAATTCCCCAAAGAAAGGACAGGGCTGGAAACAGAGGTAATGTATAATCTGGGGTGTGCCTACAGCTATCTTTTTCAGATGGAGAAGGCCATGGAATGTTTCTGGAATGCCTATATCAGATCAGGCTCAGCTGATGAAAAAGCATTAAAAGCATATCTTCTGGCTTTTCGAAGCATACGAAATAAAGAGGAGTATACACACAGGATGCAGGAACTCAAAATCAGTGATGAATTAAAAAATGATATAGAAGATTCACTGGATCATTTTGCAAAGATTCCGGAGAAACCGGTAAATGCGGATGATATGGACAGTATGCTTGAAAAGATTACCAGGGATTATCACAGGAGTACCGGTTCCTGAAATAAATGCGCATGATTCTTATGCTTGACAGTCACAGATCCATGTGTTAGGATTAACACATACTTTCACATGGTAGAGTGACTATGTGCTAAACAACAAAACAGATAAAGAGGAGAGTTTATCATGAAGAAGAGAGCATTAGCAGTAATCATGGCAGGTACAATGATAGCTTCTATGATGGCAGGTGTTGTTTCCGTATATGCAGACGCTGAGAATAAAACATTAACAGTAGGATTTGATGCAGAGTATCCACCTTTCGGATATAAGGATGATAATGGTGATTATGTAGGTTTCGACCTGGATCTGGCACAGGAAGTATGTGACAATCTGGGATGGAAACTTGTGAAGAAGCCTATTAACTGGGATTCCAAGGACATGGAGCTGAACTCAGGCTCTATTGACTGTATCTGGAACGGTTTTACCATTAACGGACGTGAAGATGATTATACGTGGTCTGATCCTTATCTGAACAATGAGCAGGTAATGGTAGTTGCCGCTGATTCAAAGATTGAGAAGCTGGATGATCTGGCAGGAAAGAATGTAGTTGTTCAGGCGGCTTCTGCAGCATTGGATGCATTAAACAGTGATGATAATAAGGATCTTACAGCAAGTTTCGGTTCTCTTACAGAGAATCCGGATTACAATACAGCGTTCATGAATCTGGATTCAGGTGCGGCTGATGCCATTGCAGTAGATATCGGAGTTGCGAAATATCAGCTTTCACAGAGAGAAGAAGGTAAATATATTATCCTTGATGAGCCAATCCAGAGCGAACAGTACGGAATCGGATTCAAGAAAGGCAATGATGAACTGAAAGATACTGTATGGGATGAAGTTCTGAAGCTTTATGATGCCGGAGAAGTAGATAAACTGGCTGAGAAATATGAAGTTGCTGATATGCTCTGCATCGGTGATGATGATGCAAAAAAGGAAGACACTGCAAAAGATAAAAAAGCAGATGATACTTCCGAGGAAAAAACAGAAGAAACAAAAGCAGAATAAAACATACAAGAGGAAAGGATGAAGCCTTTCCGGATCATAAAAAGAAACAGAGGGTACATTTTATGTGCACCCTCTTTTCTTACTGTACAGGAGAAAATTTTTCAGGAGGAAAAGACATGTCTTTAAGTGTAATGCTCCAGCAGCTTGCAGGCGGTATGGTGGTGTCAGTAGAAATTTTTGTGGTGACACTGTTGTTTTCATTGCCTCTTGGGTTGCTGATCTGTTTTGGCAGAATGTCCCAAAATCCGGTGATCAGAGGAATTGTGTCAGCATATATTTCCGTTATGCGTGGAACACCTCTGATGCTGCAGCTGATGGTGGTATATTTCGGACCATACTTTATTTTCGGTATTCGTATTTCCATGGGATACAGCCTGATTGCAGTATTTATTGCGTTCAGTATCAATTACGCTGCCTATTTTGCAGAAATCTACAGAGGCGGTATTGAATCCATTTCCACAGGACAGTATGAAGCTGCGAAGATCCTGGGATATAATAAAGCCCAGACTTTTTTCAGAATCATTCTTCCACAGGTGGTGAAACGGATTCTTCCGTCTGTGACAAATGAAGTTATCACACTGGTCAAGGATACCTCATTGGCTTTCGTTGTGGCAGTAGCAGAGATGTTTACTATTGCCAAGCAGATCGCAAGTGCACAGACGACCATGCTGCCTTTTGTGATCGCAGCAGTATTTTATTTTGTATTTAATCTGATCGTTGCCATTGTTATGGATAAGATCGAGAAAAAGCTGAATTATTACCGGTAAGTTGAGAGGAATGTTTTATGAAATTATTTGAAATGAAGCATATAAAAAAGAGCTTCGGCAGCCTTGAGGTACTGAAGGATATTTCCCTTGAAGTGGAAGAGGGAGAGGTATTAAGTATCATCGGCCCTTCAGGTTCAGGCAAGTCTACCCTGCTTCGGTGTGCCACAGGGCTTGAAACACCGGACAGCGGTGAGATCATCAAACAGGGAGATGTGGGACTGGTATTCCAGAACTTTAATCTTTTTCCTCATTTTTCTGTATTAAAGAATATTACGGATGCACCGATCCGGGTGCAGAAGAGAAAAAAAGAAGAAGTTTATGCTCAGGCCAGGGTACTGCTGAAACAGATGGGACTGTCAGACAGGGAGAATGCCTATCCTTTCCAGTTATCCGGAGGTCAGCAGCAGAGGGTTTCAATTGCAAGGGCTCTGTGCATGAATCCCAAGATTCTGTTCTTCGATGAGCCTACTTCAGCCCTGGATCCGGAACTGACAGGAGAAATCCTGAAAGTTATCAAAGATCTGGCGGCAGAGCATATTACCATGGTAATAGTTACTCATGAGATGACTTTTGCAAGAGATATTTCAGACCATATCATTTTTATGGATAAAGGTCTGATCGCTGTGGAGGGAACACCGCAGGAGGTATTTGCATCTGAGCATACGCGAATGAAGGAATTTCTTGGTAAATTCCATCAGGGATAGGGTTTTTATGGTTGCTTTTAAGGGAATGATGTTATATAATTTCAAAGGATATGATCAACCTATGGCGGTTCAGCAAAATAGAACAGTATTTTTCTGAACTGTTATAAGAAAAAACAGGAGAGTGAATAATGAGTACAGACAGATATGTAAGTCCTTTATCAGAACGTTATGCAAGTAAAGAAATGCAGTATATTTTTTCTCCGGATATGAAATTCCGTACATGGAGAAAACTTTGGATTGCTCTTGCTGAGACAGAGAAGGAACTTGGTCTTAACATTACACAGGAGCAGATCGATGAACTGAAGGCTCATGCAGATGATATTAATTATGAGGTCGCCAGAGAACGTGAACGCCAGGTGCGTCATGATGTAATGTCCCATGTATATGCATATGGAGTGCAGTGTCCGAAAGCAAAAGGAATCATCCATCTGGGAGCAACCTCCTGTTATGTTGGCGATAACACTGATATTATCGTTATGACAGAAGCCTTGAAGCTTGTACGTAAGAAACTGGTGAATGTAATTGCAGAACTTGCTTCTTTTGCAGATAAATATAAAGCACAGCCTACTCTGGCTTTTACACATTTTCAGCCTGCACAGCCTACTACAGTAGGTAAGCGTGCCACACTCTGGACACAGGAATTTCTTCTTGATCTGGAAGATCTGGAATATGTGTTAAGTACAATGAAATTGCTTGGTTCCAAGGGAACTACAGGAACACAGGCAAGCTTCCTTGAACTTTTTGACGGAGATCAGGAGACTATTGATAAGATTGATCCGATGATCGCACAGAAAATGGGATTTAAAGAGTGCTATCCTGTATCAGGTCAGACCTATTCCCGTAAAGTAGATACCCGTGTATTGAATGTCCTTGCAGGAATCGCAGCAAGTGCACATAAGATGTCCAATGATATCCGTCTTCTTCAGCATCTGAAAGAGGTAGAAGAGCCGTTTGAGAAATCCCAGATTGGTTCTTCTGCTATGGCGTATAAGAGAAATCCTATGAGAAGTGAACGTATTGCTTCTCTTTCCAGATATGTGATGGTAGATGCATTGAATCCGGCAATTACTTCTGCAACACAGTGGTTCGAGAGAACTCTGGATGATTCTGCGAATAAGCGCCTGAGCATTCCGGAAGGATTCCTTGCCGTTGATGGAATTCTGGATCTCTGCCTGAATGTTGTAGACGGACTTGTAGTTTATCCGAAAGTAATTGAGAAACACATGATGGCAGAACTTCCGTTTATGGCTACAGAGAATATTATGATGGATGCTGTTAAGGCGGGTGGCGATCGTCAGGAACTTCATGAACGTATCCGTGAACTTTCCATGGAGGCAGGTAAGACTGTAAAAGTAGAAGGAAAAGACAATAATCTGCTGGAATTGATCGCGGCAGATCCTGCATTCAATCTTACTCTGGAGGATCTTCAGAAATCCATGGATCCTGCAAAATATACAGGCCGTGCCAAAGAGCAGACAGAGAGATTTGTAAGCCAGGTAGTTCAGCCAATTCTTGATTCTCATAAGGAAATGCTTGGTATCAAGGCAGAAATTAATGTATAATATACGATATTGAGGGGTGCAAAAGCTGCAGAGCAGCGGAAACAATCCGTAAATATCAGTCAAATATTCAGCTTAATAAGCAGGAGGAATTAATGTTATGGTAAAAGCAGTTGTTGGTGCTAACTGGGGAGATGAAGGTAAAGGAAAGATTACCGATACACTTGCTCAGAAAGCAGACATTATTGTAAGATTTCAGGGCGGTGCAAATGCAGGCCATACGATTGTAAATAACTATGGTAAATTTGCTCTTCATACTCTTCCGTCAGGTGTGTTCTATAATCATACAACAAGTGTCATCGGAAATGGTGTTGCTCTGAATATCCCGGTATTTTTTAAAGAGTACAATGAAGTGGTAAGCAGAGGTGTTCCGGCTCCGAAGATCCTGATCTCCGAGAGAGCACAGATGGTTATGCCTTATCATATTCTTTTTGATCAGTATGAAGAAGAACGTCTGGGGGGTAAATCTTTCGGATCTACCAAATCCGGTATCGCGCCTTTCTATTCTGATAAATATGCGAAGATCGGTTTCCAGGTAAGTGAGCTTTTCGATGAAGAACATCTGAAAGAGAAACTTGTCAGTGTATGCGAGACAAAGAACGTTACACTTGAGCATTTGTATCACAAACCACTTCTTGATCCGGACAAACTTTTCGAAGAACTTATGGAATACAAGAAAATGGTTGAGCCATATGTATGTGATGTTTCCCTTTATCTGTGGAATGCATTAAAAGAAGGAAAAGAGGTTCTTCTGGAAGGTCAGCTTGGATCTCTGAAGGATCCTGATCATGGAATCTATCCGATGGTTACATCTTCTTCTACATTAGCAGGATATGGTGCAGTGGGAGCAGGTATTCCTCCATATGAGATCAAACAGATTGTTACAGTATGTAAAGCATACTCCAGTGCAGTGGGAGCAGGTGCTTTTGTTTCCGAAATCTTCGGAGATGAGGCGGATGAACTGAGAAGACGCGGTGGTGACGGCGGTGAATTCGGTGCTACTACAGGCCGCCCGAGACGTATGGGATGGTTTGACTGTGTTGCTTCCAAATATGGATGCCGTATGCAGGGAACTACAGACGTTGCATTTACAGTTCTGGATGTTTTAGGATATCTGGATGAAATTCCGGTATGTACAGCATATGATATTGACGGTGAGATTACTACAGATTTCCCGACTACAGTAAAACTTGAGAAAGCCAAACCGGTAATTGAAAAGCTTCCAGGATGGAAATGTGATATTCGTGGAATCAAAAAATATGAAGATCTTCCGGAAAACTGCAGAAAATATATTGAGTTTGTAGAAGAACATATCGGATTCCCGATCACCATGATTTCCAATGGACCGGGAAGAGAGGATATTATCTATAGAAATAAATAAGACGAATTTGCGCCGGGGAGTTATCTCCGGCGTGTCTTTTTTCTGAAAATGATATAGATAGAAAGGAAAATATGAAAGATAATAAATGGAAACGAGCAGGAGCCTGGGCTATGATCATTCTGTTGCTCCTGGTGTTCTGCTTACCCATGATATTTGCTTTTGGAAAGGGAGAAGAGGCAGGAAACTGGTTTAGAGCTTCCCTGGGAGCAGCTATTGCATTGCCGATTTTGCTTTATGCCATGTGGATGGTTTACAGGATTCTGAACAAAAACAAGAGGGTTGTGGATTCGGATATGGAAAATATTATTTTTGACGTAGGTCAGGTATTGGTGACATATGATTGGAAAACTTATCTGGACAGATTTGGATTTCCGAAAGAGGAACGTGAGGCAATAGCTGGAGCTGTATTTGAAAACAGTATCTGGAATGAACGTGACAGAAGCAGTTATGATGAGCAGTATTATGTAGATCAGATGGTGAAAGAAGCACCAGAATATGAAAAGGATATCCGGGAAGTGATGCGTCGTTCAGATGAGACGATACAGAAAACAGATTATGCAGACACCTGGGTTCAGTATTTGAAGAATAAAGGCTATCACGTATATATTTTGTCAAATTATGCTACAGATACTTTAACCAGAACCCGTTCCCAACTGAGTTTCCTGAAATATGTGGATGGTGCTGTTTTCTCCTGCAACGAGAAACTGATCAAACCTGAGCCAGCTATTTATCAGACCCTTATTCAAAGATATCATCTTGATCCGAAAAAATCAGTATTTCTGGATGACAGAGAAGAAAACTGTGAAGCGGCCAGAAAAGAGGGAATCCATGCAATTCAGTTTAAATCTTTTAAGCAGGCAGCAGCAGAACTGGAAAAATTGGGAGTAAAATAACAGATAACTATAAATTTTACCCAAAATATAGACAATAAGATTTGTGTTTTTATGAAAAAGATGATATAATAAATATACTTGTGGGAACATAATTACCTATGAAATATTGGAAAAGAGGATTAAGGAAATGAGCGATAAAACTATCTTAGAACAGTGGCGTTCCATCGCCTATGACCAGCAGGCAGACCGTAATAAGCTCCAGAGATTCTGGGCTAATTATTTTAATATTGAAAAAGGAATCTATGAACAGCTTCTTACAAATCCGGATGAGGTAGTTTCCGGCACAGTAAAAGAACTGGCTGAGAAATACGGACAGGATGTTCTGACAATGGTAGGATTTCTTGATGGCATCAATGACAGCCTTAAGATTAAGAATCCGATTGAAACCATGGATGAGAACACAAAGGTATCTCTTTGCTTTGATAAAGAGCTCCTTTATAAGAACATGGTAGATGCAAGAGCTGACTGGCTGTATGAACTGCCACAGTGGGACGCAATCTTCACACCGGAGAAAAAGAAAGAGCTTTATCTGGAGCAGAAGAAATCCGGTACTGTTGTAAAAGCGCATAAGATCGGACGTAACGATCCGTGTCCATGTGGAAGCGGCAAGAAATATAAATATTGCTGCGGCAGAAATGCGTAATATCCGCAATCTGGAGTATATTATAGTATTGGGTGCCCATGTAGAGGGTACCCGGCTTACACTTGCCCTTCTGGAGAGAACCAGAAGGGCATTGCAGTATCTGCAGGAAAATCCACGAACAAAGGCAGTACTTTCTGGTGGAAAAGGAAGTGGAGAGCAGATTACAGAAGCCAGGGCCATGTATAATTATCTGACAGAACATGGAATTGAGAGTGATCGTCTGATTCTGGAAGAAAAATCTACCAGCACAACAGAAAATCTGAAATTCAGTCTGGCATTGATCGGACTGAATCATTCAGTAGGCGTAGTTACCAATAATTTTCATGTTTTTCGCGGAACTGCAATTGGCAGGAAATGTGGATGCCGGGAAATCTATCCTATACCATCCAGATACAGATCATGGAGATTGCTGATTTATATTCCACGTGAGATACTGGCAATCATAAAAGATAAAATAATGGGAAATTTATAAAAAAAACGGCTTTCAGCCGTTTTTTTTGTTTTATTGTATGGCAGAAAAATAAACCACCTGCTCGGCAGGTGGAGGGAGTAGCTTTAGCTTCAAGTAAAAAACCTC
>CAKRVX010000055.1 GCA_934409175.1 uncultured Blautia sp. | reverse complement strand
GATAAGAGCACTGTATTCCGTGCAAGAAAGATCCAGAAGTTCCTTTCCCAGCCGTTCCATGTAGCTGAGAACTTCACTGGTATCAAGGGTAAATATGTTCCTCTGAAAGAAACCATCCGTGGATTCAAGGCAATCGTTGATGGTGAGATGGACCAGTATCCGGAAAATGCTTTCTTCAATGTTGGTACAATTGAGGATGTCATCGAGAAAGCAAAAACTGAGATGGGTCAGGAGTAATCGCTGAGAGGGAGTACTTGATATGGCAGATACATTTGGTCTTGAGATTTATGCCAGTAACAAGCTGGCCTTTGCAGGACGTGCCAGGACTTTAACTATTCCGGCTGTTGATGGTGAGCAGGCTTTTCTGGCACAGCATGAGAATATTGTTGCGGCTATTATTCCGGGTGAGATGCGTTTTGAGGAAGCAGATGGTACGAAACATGTTCTGGCTGTGAGCAGTGGCTTTGTAGAGATGATCAATAACCGTGCGAAGTTGTTCTGTCTGACAGCGGAGAGCCCGGAGGAGATTGATATCCGCCGTGCACAGGAAGCTAAGGAGAGAGCTGAGGAGCAGCTGAGACAGAAACAGAGTATTCAGGAGTATCATATGAATCAGCTGGCTCTGTCGAGAGCTATGGCACGACTTAGGGTTACGAGTCATAAAGATATTTAACGTTTTGATAAACGGTAGGAAAACCCCAAAGGAGAAAATCCCAAAGGGGACGCTTGAGCAGCGTCCCCTCTGGACACCCCTTGCGCTTCTTTTCAGGAGCGCAAGTTTTTTTATGTGGAAAGTTATTAACTTGGCTGATATGCCAGGTTGAATAAAAAAAGTCACCGCGGCAGCGGTGGCTTTTTTCGTGGAAGTAAAAGTATAAATTTGGTATAATATAATTATACAGAAAAAATTAAAATGTGTACTAAGGAGAAACGGACGTATAGAAAAAACAGGATATTAGGAAGGAGAGAGTGGAGTGAAAAAGAAATTAGTAACTTGGATACTGGTAGTGGTGATGGGGCTTTCACCGGAAAGCTATGCCTTTGCAAAAGCGTCAGATGTTCAGATAGATGCGTATGAAGAAATAGAGGATATTTCTGATGGGGAGAAAGACAAAGAGAATACTGATGACAGTGAAAAGTTTAAAAATGATTATACAGCACAGGAATTTGATGATGGACAATCAGTTGATGAATTTGATACAGATTCAGTGGGAAAACAGGATTTCTCAGATGATGGAATTCTTTTTGGAGATGGCAGTGATAATGATTCGGAAACTGGCTATGAAACAGAAGAAATCCCAAATCAGGATGTCTGGCTTGCAAAGGTCGTTCGGAATGGTTTTTTTGTTGATGGAATACAAATGGGAGAATCGGCCTATAAAATATTAACCGGAGGGCAGGAACCTGTATATGCAGAGCTTGGAGCGGCAGTGTTGGACAATAAACCATTGGTTTTTATATCTGCAGCATGGAAAAATATGGTCAAAAAAGAATTTTATGATGACCAGAAATCTATTTATATAGCATTATTAATGGAATATTTAAAATATGGAGCTTATGAAGACGGATCAGTATTTGACACAGAGATTATTGAAAAAGAAAATGCATATCTGATTACAATATTCAAGGGGATTGAAGGTCAGTACGAGCAAGAAGGAATATATAATTGGACACCGGAAGAAATTAATAACATTCCAATTGGCGAGGCTGCGAAAATGTTAAAAAAAATAAAGGCAGTAAAATATGGTGTTGATATTGCCACAAATGTGGCAAGTACGACAAAAGAACTGATAAAATATTCTGTAGAAATGGAAGTATTGAGAAATGTTGTGGAGGAAAAAGCACAGGTAATAGAGAATGCGAGAATTGCCTGTGCAGAAATGGACGAGCCAAATAGCGATTTTATTCAAGCCTGTGATGAAGTTCTTTACAACTTAGATAAAATTAATACGAACCCTGAATATAATAAATCTTATCTGGCTGAAAACATGGTGTCTCTGATGGCAGAAAAGGTGTTAAAAATCACATGGAAGGAACTTGTTAAAGAAAATTTACCATTGAAAATTATTGACTTTGGAGCAAGTACTCTAGATCTCATTTTTAATTCAGACGAAAATGCTAATCAGAATTTAAAACTTTCTCTTTTATATACAATGGACTTCTATATGAAAATGGGAATGCACAATACTTCAATGGCATTTGCTAGAGAAGAAAGTGTAGAAAATGCACAGGCATTTATAGGATGCTATAAGGGATACCTTAAGTTTCAAAAATTTGGAAATGAGACGGCAAAATCCTGGATTTCAAATATCATAAATGGAAGGGCAATAAATTATCTTCTGACATATATTTTTTACAGAGAAAATTTAAAAACTGCTGCTGATCTGACGGCGTTATGTAATACTCAGAATATGACTAAAACATCTCTTATCGAATTGGTTGGCAAATATATGAAGATATATGATAAATGGTATATGAAACAAGAGTACAGAGATGCTATGGATATTACTATGGTGCCCGATGTGAAACCAGAAGAATGTGTGACAGAAATTTCCAGTGTACCAAGGCCAGTCAGAGCCATGGGAAACTGTGGAGAGAGAGTTTCCTGGTGTTTATTTGAGGATGGAACTCTGCTTGTATATGGAGCAGGAAAAATGAGAGATTATATGAATACCAGAAAACCGGCATGGTTCGAATATAAAGATGAAATAGGAGAAATACAAATTACTTCTGAAGTAAAACATGTGGGATCATATGCGTTTGCAGAATGTCAGAATGTAAAAAAAGTTAGCTTTTCTGATCAGGTAGAGAGTATAGGTGATAATGCATTTGCTTATTGTAATAGTATAACTGATATTGTTTTCCCAAACAGCCTGACAGATATAGGGCGTTTCGCTTTTATGGGATGCAGGAGTATTTCGGAAGTGAATATTCCCGACAGAGTTCATAATTTAAGCGGGGGAATATTCTGTGATTGCACAAACCTGAAATCAGTAATATTACCGGAGAAACTGATTTATATGGGTGAAAGCAGCTTTGCCAGATGTAGTAATCTTGAGAATATTATTATACCGGGTGAAATAACTAAAATAGAAACTTCTACATTTCAGGACTGTTGTAATTTGAAGAGTATACAGTTACCAGAAAAACTGGAAGCTATTGATGCAGCAGCTTTTACGGGATGTGAAAGTCTTGATTCTATTAAACTTCCGAAAAATCTTCAGATTATGGGGCATGATTGTTTTAGTCAAACTGGTTTAAAAACAGTGGTGATACCAGATTCTGTAGAGGATATAGGCGAGGCTGCTTTCAGCCAGTGTAAAAAACTTGAATCTTTAAAACTTCCATCGGGTATAAAAAAATTGTCTCCAGGAATGTTTTTTGAATGTGATGAATTGCGGATGATAGAAATTCCGGATAATGTCATGGAAATAGGCAGGAGTGCTTTTGGGGAATGCCGTAATCTGCAGAAGCTTTCCCTGTCGGAAAATCTTGTCAGTTTGGGTGAATACGTTTTCTATAATTGTTCAGCATTAGAATATGTGCATTTTCCTGATAAAATGAAAGTAATTGGAACTTCATCTTTTGAAGGGTGTAAGAATTTGAAGGAAATATCATTTTCAAACGGAATTGAAATGATATCAGATCGTGCTTTTTGGGGATGTGAAAGTCTTGAAACAATAAAATTACCAGAGCAGCTAAAATCAATGGGAAATAAGACTTTTGAAAATTGTACTCATTTATACAATGTAGTTATAAATGAACAGTTACAAGAAATAAGACAGGAATGCTTCGCAAATTGTAGTAAATTGAGAAGCATATCTGGAATGGAAGGATTAGTAGTAATAGGAGCAGGGGCATTTTCTGATTGTACAGAACTGAATAGTATAGATTGGAATGGAAAGTTGCGAAAAATAGATAACAGAGCATTTTCCGGATGCCATGGCCTTGAAAGATTGAATTTTTCAGAAGGTCTTGTTGTAATTGATGATGAGGCATTTGCGTATTGTACAGAACTGATATCTGTAGCTGTTCCAGCGAGTCTTCAATATATGGGGGAACGGGGCTTTCTGGGATGTGAAAAATTAAAAACGGTAAATTTTTCAGAAGGATTGAAAAATATCGGAACAGAGTGTTTTAGAGGTTGTAGTAAATTAAAAAAGATAGAATTGCCAGAATCACTGAGCCAAATAGGAGAAAAAGCATTTTATGATAATGATTCGATGGTGGAAGCCAGAATATGGGGAAGTCCTGAGTTTGGAGAAATGTCAATCGGATATAAAGATGAAGTAATAAATCCTGATTTCATAATTTATGGACAAAGAAACAGCAGTGTGGAAAAATATGCAGATGTAAATGGGATTACATTTGTTAATATTATGGAAGATCCGGTTTTGACAATTACCCCTGTTGTTACACCGGAAGTTTTTCCAAAAGGGAAATTAACTGTGGTATCAACAAATAAATATGTAAGTTATAATGGGAAGTTCCAAAAACCTGAAGTTAGGGTAAAATATAATGGAAAGACGCTTTCAGTTAGAAACTATACTGTAAAATATAAGGATAATAAGAAGGTTGGTATCGCAACAATTTTTGTTAAAGGTAAAGGAAAATACGCAAACTGTTCTGGTAAAACGACATTTAGGATTGTTCTTTCTAAAGGAGCAATATTATTTGCAAAATCAGGAAAAAAATGTTTTGATTTAAAATGGAAGAAAATTTTAGGATGTGATGGATATGAAATACAATACAGTACTAATGCTCATTTTTCCAGAAAAAAGATTAAGAAAATTAAGAGATATTCAAATACAAAGATTACAATCAGAAAATTGAAATCCAAGAAGTATTATATACGCATACGTGCTTACAAAAAAAATGGAAAATCTGTATGCTATGGAAAATGGTCTAAAGTTGCTTCAATAAAAGTAAAATAAAATTTATAAATTAAAAGTTAATAAGGGGGCATATGCCCCCTTATTAGTAATTAGAGTTCTTTTTTTAATTTGTAGAAGTCTTTCAGGGCCTGGTAGCCTATTTTGGTGATTTTTTTCAGATTTATGGAGTTGGTGCCGGCCTGACGGGGGTTGAAGGTTATGGGAAGGAAAAGGGTTTTTTCATGGTAGTAGGTGAAATAGGTAGTGAACATAATATTGGGGAGATTATAGTTTTCAGGAAGCTTGGTTATGTAACGGGCGACCAGGTCTGATTTCATAAGACGGAAAGGTGCGTTGGCATCAGGGACTTTTACTCCAAAGACTATGCGGAGAAGAAAACAGACGGTGTTTTCTACGAATTTGCGTGCCTTGCCATCACCCCGTATCTGACGATTACCGAGAATGGCGTCGTATTGGTTTTTTTTGTCCCAGAATGCCTGAAATTCAGCAGGGTTGGTCTGGCCATCGGAGTCAGTCTGGAAGATGTAGTCAGCCTGGTGTTCTATGGCATAGCGGTAGCCGAAGAGGACGGTGGAGCCATGACCGCCGTTTGATTTGGTCAGAGGGACGAGCAGAGGGCGTTTTTTTGCCAGGTTGCAGATGAGCTGCCAGGTGTTGTCTTTGCTGCCGTCATTGATGATGACCAGACGGGAATTTCCGCCTTCATTATGAGATTCTACTACGGGATACCATTCGCTCACTGTACGTTCTATGTTTTCCGCTTCATTGTATGCGGGAATTACGATAAATAATGAAGACATATGTGATTACTCCTTGTTTTTGTTCGATACATCTTTTTTTTATTATACCGTGGTAAGTTCCCTCTGGCAACCTGTATATAATGCGAAACATGTCGTATGTGAAGAGTAACGAGGATTTGTATCGGAATCAGTTCTGGCAGTAAATCTGCTGTCCTGTAATAACCGGGTAACGAATAAGTGTGTCAGCATCCAGATTTTCATGATGCATATTCACTGCGCTGATCTGGTGGTTTTCATAAGTAGTATAGTAGTAGATACCCTTTGTGGCATTGCAGCAGGAAGTATAAAGGGTGATCTCATATTTGCCGTCAGTTACTTCACAGCATCCTCTCTGCTGGTCTACAGAGCCCAGAATATGAAAGAACTGGCTGATGCTTTCGGATTCAGAATTGCCGGATCTGGAGTTTGTTTTTGTAAAAGCGACCCTGACGAATCGGGAAGCAGAGGAAAGATCACCAGGAAGGCCAAGAGCTCCCATACCGCGACTGTAAGATACTAGATCAAGAGTCGGGGCGAAAGTATTTTCCGGTTGTCGCGGAGAAAGTGACATGTAATTATTTAACTGAAACATCTGCTGTGGAAATGGCGGGTTATTAGTCAGAACACCAACTGGATTGTCATAAATATGCAGACCGTCTTTCATGGATTCCACTGTGATACAACCGGAAGCATCTGCAATGATCCAGTGAAGCTGGGCACAAGGGAAATGTTCATTAAACGGAGTGTCTGTCAGGTTCATTCCAGACAATTTTTCCCGTGCTTCTGCCAGGCTGGCACACTGAGAAAGGATCCAGGGTATAAATTCAAACTGGGCGACATTTTCGCAGGAACCAGAAGGAGAAGCATAAGCTGCATTTCCGACGAAATTCAGTCCTGCCATTCCAAGTCCTTTTTCATTGATGGCATCGTAATAAAGTGGATAATCATCTGCCACATGAGCCATTCCGATGATCCCATAGTGATGATCGAGAGGAGTTTGGGCATGACGGAAATGAAATGGATAGTTCCGGGGGGTGATGGTGATTTCATCACCATAGGAAAATTCATAGTCAAGAGTTCTTCCAAAATAAAAATCCTGTGTTTTATAAGTTGCTGCTGTACACATGTATAATACCTCCTGTGAATGCAAGAATCTGATTAATACAAAAGTTGTTGTTTCTTTTTTGAGAATATTACCACAAAAAACGGCAAATATGCAAATGTTGCTTTTTTTTATGCGGAAGAGGTTATTATCAGTGAATAATAAAAAATAAATACAAAAATTCAATTTACTGTAGCTATTTCAGGGCAATGTGTATTATACTGAACCAATAAGAGGGGAGGCTTTTATGGTTACGATAAAGGAAATTGCCAGACAGGCAGGAGTGAGTACGACTACCGTTTCTAATGTTCTGCATAAGAAAAATACACGAGTATCTGCGCAGACCATAGAGAAGGTGGAGAAACTTCTGGCAGAGAATAATTATATTCCCAGGCTTGGATTGAATGCACTGACAAACAGAAGTTCCAGGATCATCTGCATTCTGATCACAACACCGTCCTTTGCCAGAGGCTCTGCTTATGAAACGCCGTTTTATGGAAATATGCTGGGACATCTGGAGCAGCTTTTGCGGGAAAAGGGATATTATATTATGATCTTTTCAGATAAAAACGTAGAAGAGATCGAGAAGATGACAGTTGGCTGGAATGTGGATGGAATTATCACGATTTCAATGCCGTACAGATATCTGCAAAAAATAGCTGGATTGTCAGAAACCCCCATCGTCTCTATTGATATGGATGAAATGCCGGAAGGAAATGAGACATATTATCAGATTACATCTGAGGATAAAAAAGGCGGAAGGGAGATGGCACGGTATCTGATACGGCAGGGTGTGAAGCGAATCGTGTATCTGGCAAATGTGAACCATGGTGCGGATCATCTGAGGTTTATAGGAGTGCGTGAGGCAGTACGGGAAGCGGGCTGCGAAGTACTGCTGGAGGAAAAACGTTTGCCGAGGGATTACATACAGAGGGAGAAATGTTATCAGGATTTCCTGAAGTATGTAGGGACAGACACAGCATTGTTTTTTTCCACAGATATCAATGCTGCAGAGATGATTTCTTTTCTGCACAGGAATCAGGTGAAAATCCCGGAAGAAATTTCTGTGGCAGGGATGGATGATGATGTATTTGCCAGCATTGTTTATCCCCGTCTGACCACGATACGCGTAAATGTAGAAGAAAAAGCGGAGACTGCAGTGGATGTGCTGATGAAACTCATACATGGGGAAAAATGCGAAAAGAATGTATACAAAACCAGTGTGCAGTTGATAACAAGGGAAAGTGTAAAAACTAAATCATAAAAAAGCATAAAAGAGGAGACAGAAAAATGAAGGTATTTAAGATTCAGGAAAACGGTATCAATATGGTATGGAAGGTTGCTGATACAGGGTGCGTAAGACTTCTGCATTTTTCAGCACTGCCATTTGACGAACGCACGATCCAGGATGAATATGAGGAACAGGGATTCAAACTTTTGGAACTTGAGGCAGCAGGTTATGACAGACCGGATGAACGACACGGAACCAAATATATTGTAACTGCACCAGGCTACAGAATGCAGTATGCAGAACATAAAGATTACAGAAATGAAACAGGACGTAAACTTGAGATTACTACAGAGGATCAGGAATCAGGTCTGCGCGCAGTCAGTCATTTTCAGTTTTTTGATGGAATTGCAGTTGTAAGATGCTGGTGTGAAGTTTCAAATGTGGGCAAAGAAGCCCAGACCATTCAGTATATATCCACATTTAATCTGAATGGTGTAGAAAAAGAAGGAATTCTTCCAAGAGATGAGAAAATCAAAATCGGAGTTGTACATAATTCCTGGCAGAGAGAACTGCTTTTGCAGGAATATACCCTTCCGGAGGTAGGACTTCAGAATTCACAGATCAATATTCCTATCCGTTCTTCCAAAGCGTTTGAGCTGACCAATACAGGAAACTGGTCTACAAAGAATTATCTTCCTATGGGATATATTTCCAATACAGAGACAAAGAGCATTCTTTTCTGGCAGATTGAACACAATGGTTCCTGGCATAGTGAGATCAGTGACCTGACCAATCACCTGTATCTGCAGATCAGTGGCCCTACGGATATTCATTCTCACTGGCATAAAGAATTAAAACCAGGAGAAAGTTTTACCACAGTTCCGGCAGGTGTAGGTGCTGTGACAGGTGATCTGGCAGATCTGGCAAGAGAACTTACAGGTTATCGAAGAGCCATCCGAAGAAAGAATAAAGATAACGAAAATCTGGGAATCATTTTTAACGACTATATGAACTGTTTGTGGGCAGATCCTACCACGGAAAAAGAATTTCCACTGATCGATGCCGCTGCAAAAGCAGGATGTGAATACTTCTGTATTGATGCGGGATGGTATGCAGATGGTTTCTGGTGGGATGCTGTAGGAGAATGGCAGCCATCCGAGAAACGTTTTCCAGGCGGAATCAAAGAGGTGATCGATTATATCCGTTCCAAAGGAATGATTCCGGGATTATGGCTGGAACTTGAAGTTATGGGAATTAAATGCCCGATGGTGAAAAAAATGCCGGAAAATGCTTTCTTCCACAGGTTCGGAAAGAGAGTTTACGACAGAAGCAGATATCAGCTGGATTTCCGTCAGCCGGAAGTTATCGCCCATGCGAACAGCGTGATTGACAGACTGGTAAATGAATATGGAATCGGATATATTAAGATGGACTATAACATTGAACCGGGAGTTGGTACGGAAGTAGATGCGGAGAGTGCTGGCGAGGGACTTCTGGAACATGAGAGAGCATATCTGAAATGGCTGGACAGTGTATTTAAGAGATATCCGGATCTGATCATAGAGAACTGCTCCAGCGGTGGCCTCCGTATGGATTATGCAATGCTTTCCAGATATAGTATTCAGTCTACCAGTGATCAGGAAGATTACAGATATTATGCAACGATTGCGGCGAATGCACCTCTGGGCGTGGCTATGGAACAGGCTGCTGTATGGTCATATCCGAAGTCAGGTGCAGATGAGGAAGAGACAATCTTTAATATGGTAAATGCACTTCTTCTCAGAATTCATCAGAGTGGTCATCTGGCAGAAATTACAGATGTACAGAAGGAACTGGTAAAAGAAGCACTGGATTATTATAAAACTATTCGTGATGATATCAAAGCAGCATATCCTTACTGGCCTATTGGAACTTCCCATTACAAAGATGACTGGTCCGCATTAGGCTTAAATGCAGGAAAGAAGCAGTATCTGTCCGTATGGAGAAGAAGCGGAGAGGAAACGCAGATCATTCCGCTTCCACAGCTGAAAGGCAGAGGCGTAAAGGTGCATTGCGCATATCCGAAGAATCGCCCGGTTTCCTGTCAGTGGAATGAAGAAGCAGGGACTCTCAGTGTTAAACTGGAAACGGCACCTTGTGCGAGAGTATTTGAAATCGAATGTACGCAGGACTGACTGAAAAGCTGGTCCATTAGCCACTGTCCGTGAATGACGTACGCGGAATATTCTAGTGTCCGTAAAATGTACAGTGCTGAAATGACAGAATATATGTAAAAATACATACAATTTTCTGTGCTTGGCAAAGTGCCGAAAATGAATATTGTACAAATCTTACAATTCACACTGGAAAAGATACAGGGATTTCCAGAAGAAATTAGACAGATTTTACAAAAAAGGTTAAAAAAACAAGAGAAAAGGTTATGTAGAAAACCTATAAAAATTTACAGAGTTAGAGCAAACTATATGTTGACAATTCACATAAAAGTGAGTATATTTTGATGTATAGAACAAACGGGCGTTGCTGTTGACGCAGTAACAGAAGTTGCAATAACTGAATAGAGGAGGGCAGTCAGATATGAAAAGAAAGAAAAAAGAATATCTGGAATGTGCGGCTTTTACAGTTCCATCATTGTTCCTTGTAATGTTGGTTTTCTACATCCCCTTTGTAATGAGTCTTTACTATTCTCTTACAGAGTGGAACGGAATTTCCAAGTCCCCGAAATTTATCGGGCTGGAGAACTTTAAGAAATTGTTCAGTGGTTCTTCAGATTTCATGCAGAGCCTGATCTTTACCGGTAAATATACGATTATATTTATGATTCTGGTAAATGTCCTGGCACTGGCGATCGCAGTGGCTCTTGTACAGAAGATCCCGGCTGCGAATGTAATGAGGAGTATGTTCTTCATTCCATATATCATGAGTATGACAATCGTAGGTTTCATCTGGAAATTCATTTTTTCACAGGGATTCGCAGCACTCTTTGAAAAAACTCATCTGGGATTCCTGAATCTCAGCTGGCTGGGTGACAGTCATCTGGCGTTTTACGCGGTAGCCTTTGTAGGTATCTGGCAGGCGCTTGGCTTTTATATTGTTCTGTATATCGCAGGACTTCAGGCAGTTCCTACAGATGTATTAGAGGCAGCAGAAGTAGATGGTGCTACTTCCTGGAAGAAATTTTTCAAAGTTACACTTCCGCTTCTGGGACCATCCATCACAACATGTGTATTCATGTCCCTGACAAATGCTGTTAAAGTATTTGATATCATCCTGGCACTTACCAAAGGAGGTCCGGGAGGATCTACATACAGTGTAACACTTGATATTTACAGAGAGGCTTTCCAGAATAACAATTATGGTCTTGGATCTGCCAAGGCGCTGGTATTCTTTGTAGTCATCCTGGTTATCACACAGCTGGTATTAAAAGCTATGCATAGCAGGGAGGTAGATTTATAATGACAATGGCTCAGAGAAAGAAAACGAAAAAGATAGTCCTTACAGTTGTAATGCTTATTCTGGCGTTGATCTATATCTACCCTGTATTCCTGATGGTGATCAACTCAGTGAAACCATTTGGCGAAGTTATCATGGATGTAATCGCGCTTCCAAGTAAGATTGAATGGAGCAATTACACCTATGTTATGGACAAGATGAAATATGGTAAGCTGTTTTTTAACAACGTGATCATTACAGTGATCGGTATCGTTGGAATCATTGTATTTTCTTCTATGTCTGCTTACATCATCAGCAGAAAGAAGAACAGATATACCAGATTTGCTCAGTTCATGATCACAACACCTATGCTGATTCCTTTCCAGACTATCATGATCACACTTCTGAAAGTTATGAACGTAGTTAATCTTTCTGGAAGTAAGATCGGTCTTGGTATTCAGTACTGGGGCTTCGGTATTCCGATGGCAGCTTTCATTTATGGAAACTTTATGTCAACGATTCCGAAAGAGCTGGACGAGAGTGCATTTATCGATGGTGCAGGTACTTTCCGTACCTATCGTTCCATTATCTTCCCGCTTCTGAAATCTGTAACCTTTACAGTAATCGTAATTGATGTTATGTGGATCTGGAATGACTTCCTTCTTCCACTGCTTATGGTCAACAGTTCAAACGAGACCAAGACACTGGTACTTGCAGCCTATACATTCGTAGGTCAGTTTAATACCCAGTGGCATTACGCGATGGCGGCCATGGTACTGGCAGTATTGCCATCCATCATTATCTTTATTTTCCTGCAGAAATACATTGTAGAAGGTGTTGTTGCAGGTGCAGTAAAAGGATGATAACTGCGTACTAAATAAAAATTAAATGTAAATGACCGGTGAAGTTTACGCCGGACAGAATAAAACTTCTAATGAAACCAAAAGGAGGATTTAAAGATGAAGAAAAAACTGATCAGTGTAATGCTTTGTGCAGCGATGGCAACTACTATGTTTTCAAGCGTAGCAGTTCATGCAGAAGGTGATGACGAGGGCGAAATCTATATGTTTATCTCCCAGCCGGAGTATGCAGATGCTATCCAAACTCTTATTGATGAGTACAAAAATGTAGAGCCAGGTGTTACTATCAATTATGAGACAACACAGAACGATTATCCTACACTTTTAAAAGCAAAACTTAATTCCGGTGAGTGCCCGGATATCTTCTCCTCCACATCAGGAAAGGAAATCGAAACATATAAAGAATATTCCCTTGATCTTACAGGACAGCCATTGGTTGACGCTATGGATGATAACGTAGCAGCAACTATGAAAGATGCCAACGGCGAGGGCTGCTATGGTGTAGCAATCAAAGGAAACTATTTCGGACTTATCTATAATCAGGATCTTCTGGACAAAGCAGGTGTTGAGAAGGTTCCGGAAACAATGACAGAATTAAAAGACTGTGTAGAGAAATTAAAAGCAGCAGATATTACACCATTTACAAGTGGATATGCTGAATGGTGGGTATTCAAACACGCCTTCCAGCACTTTGCTGATGCAGCATCTGACGATGTACAGAAGCTGATTGCAGGATTCGAAGATGGCTCTGATTCTCTGAACAATTATCCGGTTCTTACAGATAATTTCTTTGATTTCGTTGATCTTGTAAAAGATAACGGAGATCAGAAACCTCTGGAAACAGATTTAAGTGCAGAAGAAGCAGCACTTGCTTCCGGAAAAGCAGCTATCATGGTTGGCCAGGGCGCATGGGTTGAAGGCGATCTGATGAAGATTAATCCAGATCTTAAGATTACATTCTCTGGATATCCGGTAGATGAAGATGCTTCTCACTGCCAGGTTATCACAGGATCTGACCAGGCACTTCGTGTAAACAAAGATTCTGAGAACAAAGATATTGTTCTTAACTTCCTGAACTGGTGGTATACATCTGACTATGGTCAGTCATGGTTCACAGATGTTGCTGGTGTAGTTCCTCCGATCAAGGGCGACTTTGATACAGAGTATGAAGTAATCAAACAGGGTTCTGCTTCTGTTGAAGAAAAAGGTGCAGCTCCTCTTGCAGTAATCTACTCTACAG
>CAKRVX010000054.1 GCA_934409175.1 uncultured Blautia sp. | reverse complement strand
AACGGAACTTTGAAGTTTCTTTTATTGATATGGTAAACATCATCTGCAGGAGATAATACTTCACTTTCATCGATATAATCAATCTCGATTGCTTCCAGTACCTGTGCCTCTACAAAATGTCCGATCCTGCATTTTGCCATAACCGGAATGGAAACTGCATTCTGAATTCCCTGAATCATCTTTGGATCACTCATTCTGGAAACGCCGCCTGCTGCACGGATATCTGCCGGGATACGTTCCAGTGCCATAACCGCACATGCACCTGCTGCCTCTGCGATTTTGGCCTGCTCCGGTGTTGTAACATCCATAATTACACCACCTTTTAACATCTGCGCCAGCTGCTTGTTAAGTTCATATCTGTTTTCCATAATAAAATTCCTCCTGAATTATATCTTTTTCTGTACGAATCAGTATGGACAGAGTATAATACAAATGTGGATATATTAAAATCATCAATTTAAATATATTCAGTAAGGTCAGATTGGAGCAAATATCAGATATGATTACTTATAATTTTACAAACACAGGGTCAGATTCCCTGTATGAATATCTCTACAAATGCATAAAAAACGATATATTACAGGGAATTATCAAACCTGGAGAAAAGCTCCCCTCCAAACGCTCTTTCGCGAAAAATCTGGGCATAAGCGTGATTACCGTAGAAAATGCCTATGAACAGTTAATTGCTGAAGGCTATATTTATTCCGTTCCCAAACGAGGTTTCTATGTCACGGATTTCAGAACAGCCATAGAAATCGAAAAGAAAAAATTTACCCGGGAAATGGTTCCTCTCACAGATGGTGCCAGCAGATATCTGGCTGATTTTTCCAGCAATCAGACTCAGTCCGATCTATTCCCTTTTACTATCTGGACTAAAATTGTCCGGGAAGTTCTGAATACGAACCAGCTGCAACTCATGACCAATCCACCCTGCGGCGGGATTCTGACTCTCCGGCAGGCCATTGCCTCTTATCTGAAGGAATTCCGGGGTATGACTGTCCTGCCCGAACAGATTATCATCGGCGCAGGAACTGAATATCTCTACGGACTTCTGATCCAGCTTTTCGGCAGAGACAAAACCTATGCCGTAGAAAATCCGGGATATCGCAAAATCCCAAAAATCTATAAAAGCTGGCAGGTTTCCTGCGAATATATCAACATGGACAACTACGGAGTCAAAGTTTCAGAACTCGAAAAAAAAGGGGCCGATATTCTGCATATCTCCCCTTCTCATCATTATCCCACCGGTATTGTCATGCCTGTCAGTCGTCGCTATGAACTTCTGGGATGGGCAGCCAAAAGCAAAAACCATTATATTATTGAAGACGACTATGACAGTGAGCTTCGCTTAAGCGGACAGCCGATCCCTACCCTGCAGAGCATCGATGTGTCGGACAAAGTGATCTATATGAACACCTTTACCAAAACGCTTTCTTCCACTGTCCGTATAAGCTATATGGTACTTCCCGGTCAGCTTCTGGAGAAATTTTATAAAAAGCTCTCCTTCTATTCCTGCACAGTGTCCAATTTCGAACAGTACACACTGGCCGGCTTTATACAGGAAGGATATTTTGAAAAACACATTAACAGGCTGCGCAATTATTATCACACCAAACGTGACTCCCTGCTGTCTGCCATAAAAGACAGCAAACTGTCACAATATGTTACTGTTTCCGGTGAAGAAGCTGGTGTACATTTTCTCATGGAGCTTCACACAGAGAAATCAGAAAATGTTTTCATCGAAACAGCGCGCGCGCAGGGCATCAATCTTTCACCATTGTCTGCCCATTACCATGACCCGGAAACAGCTCCTGAAAATGTGTATGTTATGAACTACTCTTCTGTAGAAAGCGATGAGGCACAGGAGATTGTACAGAAACTGCTTTCCTGTATATAACAATCAGGCTGCCAGCCGGAAACTTTTCCGTATCTGACAGCCTGATGCTTTTCTTTTTCTCTTATTATTTTTTCAGATCAGAAAAAAGATCTTCTGCATAAACACCTGCATCAATAAGTTTTCCGAAAGATTCTACCACATAGTCCTTGTCCTCTTTATAGGTTACACCGAACCATTTGTCATGAGAATCCAGAACTTTCACGCTGACTTTGCCAGCCTGAAGAAGCTCATCAATATAAATCGGCAGCAGATATTCTGCTTTTAAAACATCTTTATCTCCCATAGTTTCAAAGAATTCTCTGAATCCATCATCCAGGATCTGCACAAATTCCGGAGTCAGTCCCCACATATTCATGGATACATAAGATTCCGGATCAATGGCAGTTTTCTTTCCATCGTTCTCTACTGCTGCCCCATCGGAAGTCTTTACGATATTGGAAGTTTCATGAACTGCTGTCAGATATTCCTCAACATTTGTCTCACAGACCCCTCTGGTAACTGCACCGTTTTCACTTAAGGTATTTTTCAGAATAAAACCTGCCATGCAGTAATGATTTGCCTTCTCAGGACTATATCCTTCAAGAAAATCATGAAGCTTCACGAAAGCTTCCTTTCCATAATAGTCATCTGCATTGATAACTGCAAATGGCTCATGAAGTACATCTTTGCACGCCAGTACAGCCTGTCCGGTTCCCCATGGTTTGGTGCGGTCTGCCGGCAATTCTACTCCTTCCGGAAGATTCCCCAGTTCCTGATATGCATATGCGATCTCAACCCCAAGACCGTCACAGATCTTCTCAATACGATCACCAATTGCTTCTTTAAATGCATCTTCAATATCCTTGCGAATGATAAAGATAATCTTATTAAATCCAGCTTCTATGGCATCATGAATAGAGTAATCCATGATAATTTCTCCATTTCTTCCCACCGGAGCCAGCTGCTTGATTCCGCCCCCGAAGCGTGATCCAATACCAGCGGCCATAATTACTAATGATGTTTTCATTCCCACACGTTTCCTCATTTCTTTATTTCTTTTTACACAACACTATATTTTCCAGTCCCTCTGTTGTGTAGTCAGTGATGATAGAAACAGTTTAATAGAAATTTATTAAAAATGCAATATCTGTTTTATATTTTATTTTTACCTGTCATAATGATAAGTAACGATGTCTGCTGTTTCTTACGTGTTATAGTACTTCACTTTTGAATGCTTCTATATCCACCTCCAGCAAATGCTTTGCCCTTTCCAGATCTTTGTTTTCTATTGCATTGACAATTGCCGCATGGTCTATACTTTTTAATTTGATTCTTTGTGCACAATGTCCTTTTCTTACATTTTTTATATCATTTTAAACAAAAAAAAGAAGGGAATTCCTGTCCGAAGAATTCTCTTCCTCTTTTTGTCGCTGTGAACACTGCTTTTATTTCAACCCTTCCACCGCTTCCGTGAAGTCCGCGATCAAGTCTTCTATATCTTCGATTCCTACACTGATGCGTATGCTGTCTTCGTATACCCCTGCTTCTGCCATTGCTTCCGGAGTACTGTGAATGTAAATTGTGGATGCCGGATGAATGACCAGGGTGCGGACGTCACCGATATTGGTGGCGATCTTTACGTATTTCAGTTTATTGATGAGCTGGTAAGCACGTTCTTTGGAGCCGGTGCGGATGGTGAGGATGGCGCCGCCTTTGCCGTTTAACTGGGTCTGGGCCAGTTCATGATATGGGCTGGATTCCAGAAGAGGGTAATTGACAGTAACACCGTCCAGTTTCTCCAGTGCCCGGGCGAGCTGGTATGCGTTGTTACAGACACGCTCCATGCGAAGTCCCAGGGTTTCCATTCCAATGATATTTAAGTAGGCGTTCATAGGAGCCAGGCAGCCGCCCATGTTTCGCCAGATTCCGTTGCGCAGTTTCACCAGATAGGCAAATTTGCCGTATTTCTTGTATTCTGCCATTCCCGGATAGCGCTGTGGATCCCATCTGAAGTTTCCGCTGTCGATGATGATTCCGCTGATTGCATCGCCGCTTCCGTTGATATATTTGGATGTGGAGTGTACCACCACATCAGCACCATACCGGATAGGATTTACCAGATAAGGAGTGGCTGTGGTGCTGTCTACGATAAGAGGGATTCCTTTTTCATGGAGAAAGTCCGCAGTTTCCCGAATATCCATTATATTCAATGCCGGGTTACCGATGAGTTCTCCGAATACGGCTCTGGTGCTGTCTGTAAGATGAGGCTCTATCAGTTCTTTCTCCACTTTCGGGATAAAATGTACTTTGATCCCGAAGGCTTCCAGATCGTGAAGCAGATCCAGGGTCCCGCCAAAAAGAGCGCTTCCTGCAATGATCTCATCTCCTGTCTGAAGGATATTTAACAGTGACAACGTAACCGCTGACATTCCGGAAGAACAGGCTACACCTCCGATTCCCCCCTCAAGTTCATTAACTCTTCTCTCAAAGGCATCCACTGTAGGGTTGGCAATTCTGCTATACGCAAACCCAGGCGCACGGTTCTGAAAAACCTTTTCCAGCTGCTCGGAAGACTCATAAGCAAACGCATTGGCAAAACTGACGGGCGGTACTGTGGCCCCATTTGCATAAGCATCTATTGCTTTTCCATGTAATAATCTGGTCTGAAATTCCATATTAATATTCCCCTTTATCTCAATATCCGAATATTACCGGTAAATATCGGCATTGCATCAGTCATCTTTTCATAGTGTTTCAATATGAATACTAGTATAATTACCTTCAGGAAACTTGTCAACGCAGATACCTATACGAAATTTGTATTATTTAATATAGCTTTTATCTATATATTTTCTATTCAATATAAATTGTTCTTATATTTTTTACATTTCGCTCGCTTTTGGACAGCTTTTCATTCCTTTTATAAGCTTCTTATTTCTGTTCTCAAAATAAACCTCCTAAAATTTTCAGTATTTTCTCAAATATTTATAGCATATTTTATTCTTTTCTGATAAAATGAATATAGATTGTTTTACAGTCGAGTTTTCAACACACGATAACAAAATAAGAACATAATAAGGAGGTTCTTTATGAAAAAGAAAAAATGGTTATGTAAGACAACTGCTTTATGCACTGCTGCTATCCTTGGTGCAGCTGGTGTACCTTCTGCTGCCTTTGCTGCAGATAACTACTCATCTGTCGAGAAAGAATCACTGGCCAGATCTGTCAAAAGCTTCGCAGCTTCCTATGCATCATCCATGAAAGCAAGTGAAACAATGATGGCAGGATCTCAGGCTGACATTACTCTGAAACTGGAAGATTCCGGACGTTCTCTGTTAGGATTTCTGGTTCCTGTTGATTTTTCCTGGGCTGATAATCTGACTCTTTCCACAAACGCTTCTTTCAAAGATGGAAAAGAAGGAATCCTCATGAAGGTCCTTCTGAATGACAATCAGATCTGTACAGTAGAATATTATCTTGATCCTGAAACAAATGATATTTATCTTAAAATTCCTGAACTTTCCGATAAATATCTCAAAATGAATATGAACGATATCGCTGATGCTGAAACAAGCGCAGTGGAAGATGCTACTTCTGACATTTCCGGTGGCATAACTGCTTCTTCTGACTTCATGTCCGGATATACAGCCGGTCTTAATGCTTCTGTTTCACTGCTTTCCAATATTTCCGCCTCCATGCCTGAAGCTTCTGTAGTCGAAGAACTTCTGAATAAATACGGTTCTTTGATCTTTGACAATGTAACGGAAGGCGAAAGCAGCCAGGATACTCTTACTGTTGGTGATGTAAGTGCTGACTGTACCGTCTATGAAGGACATATTACTGAAGAAAATGCAATAAAAATGGCTACTGATATTTTAAACGAAGCAAAATCAGATAAAGAACTTGAAGGAATCCTGGAAAACTGGGCTCAGCTTCTTCCTGACAGCCAGGATCTTTACGATCAGTTTTTAAAGGCCATCGACAGCGGTCTGAATTCCCTGACAGATGTCGACACTTCAGATACTGATTCTTATATTTCCACCAGAATCTGGGTAGATGAAAACGGAGATATCGCAGGACGTGAACTGTCACTTCATGAAAATGACACAGATACACCTGTTCTGACATGGCAGATGCCAAAAGCTGATTCCAATTTTGGCTACCTTCTCTCTATTTCCGGTGATGACAGCACCTATGCTCTTTCCGGCAGCGGTCAGATTGACGGCGATAAACTGAATGGAACTTATGTATTCACTGAGGATTCTTCTCCTGTTGCCAATATTGAAGTGAAAGATTATGATACTGCATCCATAAAAGAAGGTTATCTAAACGGAAATTATACCATTTCACTGGTTGGTGAGGAAGATAGTTCCGATTCTACACTTCAGAATTTCTCACTTATCATGGACATAGCTTCTGCAAAGGATAGTAGATCTGTCAGCCTCTCTGTTACAAGCGGAGGAAGTGCTCTTGGAACTCTCAGCATTACTTCCGGTGCCGGAGACAGCGTGGATATTCCAGATCTTACCTCTGTAAAGGATGCTTATGATGTTTATGACAGCGATGCCATGAACACCTATGCAGCTACAATTGATTTCACTTCACTGATGAGTAATCTTTCCGCAGCCGGCGTCCCTGAAGAGCTGATCAACAGCCTTTTAAGCGATGAAACTGAAGGCGGTGATTCCGAAGATGTTTCTGTTGAAACTGATGATACTGCTGAAGAATAATTTTTTCTGATACTTTTTCTATAAACGAAAGAAAGGCACTGCCTATACCCTGAAAAGTATAGACAGTGCCTTTCTTTCATAAATCTTTATTTTATCCTGAGCACTTTGGGCAGTGAACAGAAAACTACAAATACAGCTGTAGCCACTTCCCCAATCCAGAAAGCATTCCATACAGTCTGGGATTTTGCAAAAAAACTCAAAATATACGCTGCCGGAATAATAACTATAATGTATCTCAGCATGGAAATTGCCAATGACTGGATTCCTTTTCCCAGTCCTTCCAATGCCCCACTGACTGTAACTGATAAAGCGGAGGGAATAAATCCGATACTAATAATCTTCAATGCAGCAGAACCGGATTTTATTGTTTCCGGATTAGTAGTAAACATTGCCATCAACGGTGCAGATACACTCAGACATATCACAGTCCCTGTCAGCATGATCAGCGCATTGACCCCAAAGGAAAGACCGAATATTTTCCGTACTCTCTTTCCTTCACCAGCTCCATAGTTATATCCTACCAATGGCCGCATTCCCTGTACAACTCCACTCGCCGGTAAATACAAAAATGTCTGAAGTTTATAATAGATTCCAAGCACTACCACATAACTGTCAGAAATGGTTGATAATAGCTGATTCAAAAACGAAATCATCACCGACGGCAATGCAAGATTTAATGTAGCCGGGATTCCCACCATATACAGTTTACGATCAAGCTTCCTGTCCGGTTTTATGTATTTCCAGCCAAATTCTACCGGAATCCTGCATTTCCTATATACAATCAGATAGATCACTACTGTAACTGCCTGTCCCAGGCCTGTCGCAAGTGCAGCTCCTCTGATTCCCATTTCCGGGAAAAATCCCATTCCAAAGATCAGTAACGGATCCAGGATAATATTGGAAATACATCCTGCCAGAAGACTGATCATGGTAATCTTCATTCTTCCTACCGCCTGAAATATTTTCTCAAAGGATAAACTTACCATAAGTGCCACAGAAAATAAAAAAGCAATATCTGAATACTGGATTCCCAGCGAAATTACCGTTTTATCTGCTGTAAACATTTTCAAAAATACAGGCATAAATGGAATACTCAGAACAGTAATGATCACACCGTGTATAATTCCAAAGAGCATTCCATGAGTCGTAGCTTTATTCGCATTTGCAATATTTTTTGCCCCCAGATAAAAAGATATCTGAGAATTAATACCAATACCAAATCCTATGGCAATAGCATTGATCAGATTCTGCACAGGAAAAACCAACGACAGAGCTGTCATCGCCTGTTCACTGATCCTGGCCACAAAAAAGCTGTCCACAATATTGTACAGTGAATTTACCAACATGGACAGCACCATCGGCAGGGCCATAGATGCAAGAAGCGGCCCTACCGGTTTTTCTTTCATAAAATTTTCGTTCATTTCTCCCTCTCTGCAAGTACACTCAGCCATTTGGCGGCATTATCTGTATCTGCTGCAGAAGCCGGAACCACAATGCACAACGGTTCATAACTCAGGCCAAATTTTCCGGCCAGATCACTGTCCATCACGGAAACATGTGTAGTATCGGTCTGGGTACCAAATACTTCAAAAGTCTCTTTTCCAAGCAGTTCTTCCAGATTCAGAAATGCATCATTATTACTGTCATACAGATTTTTATAGACTTTTTCAGGCATGATCATCACATCCATGGTACCTGCTGCCAGCTGAGTCACATATGTCATCTGTGCATAATAATCCAATCCATCTCCGTCCTCATTGCTGGTCATATTGACATTGATCTCTACTTCACTGTATTTATCGCCTTCATATCCCAGCTCCTTTTTGATCTCACTGACGGTACTGTCTGTATCCCCGATCTGGGAATCTACCACCGCTATAGAGAGTACAGTCTTAACCTTCAGATGTTCGTAATAATCTCTTACTCCGAAAATAAGTGCTATTACCGCAATCACTCCAAAGATCACTGGTTTATAATACATCCAGACATACTCCAGTCTTTTCCCGATTCCCATACCCTTTAACTTCTCTTTTTCAATCAGGCGCCGTTCCTTCTTTGACAGATCCAGTTCATCCTTGATTTCAGGATTTAATACACTTTCATCATGATCTGTCTGCTCTCCTTGTTTCTCCCTCTTCTCGTTGTCCTGATTACTGACTGACATGCTCTCTCCTTTGCTTGATATAATTGTTGCGTTTCCAGAACACTATACCACATTTTCGTTCCATTGAACAGAGCCTGTAAACAACCATAATCACCAAAATTGTAAATTCACAAACCAGAACCGGTCTGAACCACAAATATACAATGTTTTTATTAAACTTCAGAAATTCTGTCAGTATTTTCATAATATCCGCAGCAGTCAGATGAAACAGGTACACCGGAAATGCAAAATTTTCTCCGATCATTGTAAAAAAATGCGGCAGTCTGACTCTGGAGTCATAAAGTACACACAACAGAAATACACTCAAGACCAGCACTATACTTCCCGGGTATACTTCTCTGACACCTGCATTTAAACATTCCCATATCGTAATACCTGCCCCCAGTAATATACCTATATTCAGTACAAAACATGGTATTTTCTTCAGCCTGTGCTGATATTCATGGATCATCTGCCCTGTCAGATAAAAAGGCATTCCCATGAAAAAATAATTTCTATATTCCATAGTACGATAAGCAGTACCATACAATCTTCCAAAATATGCACGCCACAAAAAAATTCCCATCAATACAGGAATACACAGATATGCAGCCTTCCTCAGATGTATTTTCTCAATCAGATAGTCCAGAATATAACAATAAATCAGTGCGGGCAAAAACCACAGATGGGCCCGGATCTGTGATGTACTGTTGTATCGAAACAATTCTTTTATATGTTCTTTGCGTGTTATCTCAAGAAGCCATGGTCTAATCGCTTTTTCCTCTGCCAGCCGCATGCTCCATTCCCATATAAAATAAAAGATCATTGCGAAAACCAGGAGTTTCACAATATGGATCACCTTTGCCGGAATTTTATCCGCAATGTTTCTGTTTTTATAATAACAAAAATATCCGGAAACCATAAAGAAAAAGGGAACAGCAAATCTGGCAAGCGCTTTTATGATTTCCCCCGCCTGTCCCGGAAAAGATATGTGAATAAAAACCACACCAAACGCAGCAAGCGCCTTTACTGCATCCAAAGATTTATTTCTCATAATTATCTATAACCTGCCTTTACAGCATGACAGTATAGCAAAGGCATTTTTCTCTGTCAAGGAGATGCCGGGGTCAGCCAGCTGTTATCCACCCTTGCCAGAAGCCGTGCATTGTGATATGCCATTCTCAGCGTCAGACATGTTCTGCCCAGATATTTACTCCCATCTGCAGTTTTCATACACGCAAGAGCCAGATCAGGAACTCCTGGGCAGCGCAGGCACAAAGGAATCAGAAGCTGAATAGAATGATTATAATATTGCGGAATTGCTGTTTTATAATCTGCTTCCAGCATTCTCCTTGTCTGCTTCAGTGCACCATCAAAGAGCTGAAGCCGCATATTGCTTTCTCTTACCTCCCGCGGCAGCCTGCATGCATTCTCTTCGTCTCCGAAAATATGTTCATACTGGGGGACCACCGGAAGTTTTGTATCAAAAACCAGATCTGAGGGATTTTCTACATAAGAAGCTTTTTCCGGAAGAACAGAGAGGCCTTCCTTTAATAAATAATACTCCGTGTAAAAACCGTCCAGAAACCACGGTTGTCTGTCCGGTACAAGATTAGGAATAAAATATGCATAAATTGGCTGATAATAATGATTAAAGAGTCCTGTATTAAAGATTGCATAAGTATCTTTTTCCCAGACCTTTCCTTCTTCGTACAATCGCTTGAATGTATTTTCCAGATATCCTTTCAGGATTCCGAAATCTTCTGCATCAGAATAGCTCCACCTCTCCGGAACGATTTTTGCCAGATGCCGGATCTGCCGATTATAATCGCCGCAGTAGGTAAAATCAAACAGTTTTTTCATCAGGTTCCTCCTGTTCCTGCATTTTGTGATTGTTCTATATAATATTGTATTTTGGAAAAGCATCGGCAGAACTGCCGGAATATGATTTGTATAAAAAAGCCTGTCAGATATACGGCTTTTCTATTACCATACCATAATCATAAAACAATAACAAGTACTATTCACCTGCATTGTCATGCAAGTTACAGTCTGTTATAATATTCTTCAATAACAGAAATTTTCAAGACTGAAATGCAGAAGAAGGTATATTTATGAAAAAAGACGGCTACTATTCTTCCGGAGAATTTGCGCGTATGGCACATGTAACGCTCCGGACGATTCGATATTATGATAAACAGAATATTCTCAAACCCTCCTATGTAGCAGAATCCGGTGCACGTTTTTATACAGATGCCGATTTTGCAAGACTTTCCCAGATCCTGCTTCTGAAATATCTTGGCTTTTCCCTGGATGATATCCGTGAAATGACCATCGATGATTCCGACTATCATTTCATGGAAAACTCCCTGAATATCCAGTTGAAACTGGTCCGTGACCGTATTGAACAGATGCAACTGGTGGAAAAAGCCATACAGGATACCACAAATGCGATCCGGTCCCGTCATGCCATTGACTGGAATCAGATGCTGAACCTGATCCACCTCACAGGAATGGAAAAAAGCATGAAGAATCAATATCAGAATGCTTCAAATATATCTTCCAGAATTAATCTTCACTGTCTTTATTCCTGTAACAGACAGGGATGGTTCCCATGGATCTATGAGCAGTGTCATATTCATCCTGAAATGAGAGTTTTGGAACTCGGATGTGGTGACGGAGCTCTGTGGACCCAGAATATTGCATACCTGCCTGCGGATATTTCTGTAACCCTTTCAGATCTCTCCTCAGGAATGCTCCGCGATGCAAGGCGCGCCATAGGACCTGAAGATAAACGTTTTTCTTTTCGTATATTTGACTGTGCGCAGATTCCTTTCCAAAATGAAACCTTTGATCTGGTCATTGCCAACCATGTACTTTTTTATTGCAAAGACATCCCCCATGTATGTCAGGAGATTCGGCGTGTTCTGAAACCTGGCGGTCATTTTATATGTAGTACCTATGGAAGCAGCCACATGCAGGAGGTCAATCAACTTGTCCGGGATTTTGATGAAAGGATCGTTCTGTCAGCTGACAGACTTTATGAACGCTTTGGAAGAGAAAACGGAGCAGCTATCCTTTCACCGTATTTTCAGCAGATCTCCTGGAAATCCTATCATGACTCTCTTCTGGTACCAGATGCTGAACCACTGATCTCCTATATTCTTTCCTGTCATGGAAATCAAAATCAGTACATTCTGGACAGATATAAAGATTTTCGTTCCTTTGTTTCGCGAAAAACCAAAGGAGGTTTCTCCATAACCAAAGATGCCGGTGTATTTTTTTGTGAAAAATAACCAAATTTTAAAATTTTGTTAAAAAGCGCTTGAAGGTGACCTTAGGTCACCTTTTATAATATGTACACATTAATCAGAATGAAACCGAACAGCAACATATTTACAAAAATTCAAATGAAAAAGGAGAATAACTATGAAAGGTATTATTTTAGCAGGTGGTTCCGGCACACGCCTTTATCCGCTTACCATGGTGACATCCAAACAGCTTCTGCCAATTTATGATAAACCGATGATCTACTATCCTATGTCCGTACTGATGAATGCAGGAATCCGTGATATTCTGATCATCTCTACACCACAGGATACCCCTCGTTTTGAGGAACTTCTGGGTGACGGGCATCAGTTCGGTGTTCATCTCACCTATGCTGTACAGCCAAGTCCGGACGGACTTGCACAGGCATTTATCATCGGTGAGGAATTTATCGGCAATGATACCGTTGCCATGGTTCTCGGCGATAATATTTTCGCGGGACATGGTCTGAAAAAGAGACTGAAAGCTGCCGTGCAGAACGCTGAATCCGGAGAAGGCGCTACTGTATTTGGATACTATGTCGATGACCCGGAGAGATTCGGTATCGTAGAATTTGACCATGAGGGCAAAGCAATCTCAATCGAAGAAAAACCGGAACATCCGAAGAGCAACTATTGTGTAACAGGTTTATATTTCTATGACAACCGTGTTGTAGAATATGCCAAAAATCTGAAGCCAAGTGCCAGAGGTGAACTTGAGATCACAGACCTGAACCGCATTTATCTGGAAAAAGGTGAATTAAATGTAGAGCTTCTTGGACAGGGATTCACATGGCTGGATACAGGTACACATGAGAGCCTGGTAGAAGCTACCAACTTCGTCAAAACAATGGAAAGCCACCAGCACCGCAAAATCGCATGCCTGGAAGAGATTGCATATCTCAATGGATGGATCACCAAAGACGATGTACTGAAAGTTTATGAAGTACTGAAGAAAAATCAGTACGGCCAGTACTTAAAGGACGTTCTTGACGGCAAATATCTGGATGTTCTTCACTAAATCAAAAATATCAGGTCAGGGACAAAATACCTTTTGATCCTGACTTCATTCAATATTATAAAATCAAAGGAGAATCACAATGAACATTATCGTAACCGGCGGTGCCGGATTTATCGGAAGCAACTTTATTTTTCATATGTTAAAGAAATATCCGGACTATCGTATCATCTGTCTGGACTGCTTGACATACGCAGGAAATCTTTCTACTCTTGCTCCAGTTATGGACAATCCAAATTTCCGTTTCGTGAAAGAAAGTATCACAGACCGTGAGGCAGTTTACAAACTCTTTGAAGAAGAACATCCGGACATGGTTGTTAACTTCGCAGCAGAAAGCCACGTAGACCGTTCCATCGAAAACCCGGAAGTATTCCTTACCACAAACATCATCGGCACTGCAGTTCTTATGGATGCATGCCGTAAATACGGAATCAAACGTTATCATCAGGTATCCACTGACGAAGTTTACGG
>CAKRVX010000053.1 GCA_934409175.1 uncultured Blautia sp. | reverse complement strand
AGAGAAGGAATCCATCCGAATTATTATCAGGCAACTGTAACCTGCAACTGTGGTAACACATTCGTAACAGGTTCTACAAAGCAGGACATCCACGTAGAAATCTGCTCCAAATGTCATCCATTCTACACAGGTCAGCAGAAAGCTGCACAGGCTCGTGGACGTATTGATAAGTTCAATAAGAAATATGGCCTGAACAAATAATCAGAATATAGCATGAATTGAGAAGGTTGAGGTTGGGAAATCTCAACCTTTCCTGTTCTTTGGGAGAAAAGGATGAAATCATCAAACATCGGCGGCCAGGCTGTAATGGAAGGAATCATGATGCGTCATAAGGATAAATACTCCATTGCAGTACGCAGGCCGGATAAAGAGATAGAATTAAAGGTCGAAGATTATAAATGTGTTTTCGGAAATGCGAAATTTCTCAGATATCCTCTGATACGTGGAGTAGTCAGTTTTGTAGATTCACTGGTAGTGGGAACCAAATGCCTGATGTATTCTGCGGAGATTGCAGGAGATGAAGAGGATGATGAAGAGGCACAGAAGAATGCAGCCCTTACAGAAGAGGAAAAAGCTGCAAAGAAAGCAAAAGAGGACAAACAGTTCAAGTGGCTTTTATATGTAACTGTAGCTGTTTCTATTGTCATTTCCATTGCTGCATTTATGCTTCTTCCTTATGCGCTGGCAAGTCTCTGCAGGAAAGTAGGAGCTTCCGAGTTTATTGTAACTATTGTGGAGGCTTTTGTGAAACTGGCATTATTCATGGGCTATATGCTTTTGATTTCCAGGATGAAAGATATACAGAGAACATTTATGTACCATGGTGCAGAGCATAAATGTATTAACTGTGTGGAGCATGGACTTCCCCTCACTGTGGAAAATGTCATGGCAAGCTCCAGACAGCATAAAAGATGCGGAACAAGTTTTCTGTTTCTGGTTATGCTGGTCAGTATATTTCTGCATTTCATCTTCGTACTTGTGCCGGTATACTGGGTGAGACTGTTTGGCAGACTTCTCATGGTGCCGGTAGTAGCTGGAATTTCTTTTGAAATTATTCAGTGGGCAGGAAGATCAGATAGCAAGCTGGCAGATTTTTTCAGTAAGCCCGGTCTGGCAATGCAGAAGCTGACAACGAAAGAACCTACAGAAGACATGGCAGAGGTTGCCATAAAAGCAGTAGAAGCTGTATTTGACTGGAGGGCATATCTGAAAGAAGAATTTGGAAAAGATATCCCTTATGAGGATGCGAAAGAGGTAACTCCATGAGTGGAGAGACTTTAAATGGATTATTAAAAAGTGGACAGAAGATCCTGGAAGAGGCAGGGATTAAAGAAGCCGGGCTTGATGCCTGGCTCCTTCTGGAATATGTCACAGGAAAAAGCCGGGCGTATTATTTTGCACATGGAGATGAAGGGGTTACTGAAGAAACAGTCTGCCGGTATCAGGCGCTGATCCGGAAACGGGCCGAACATATTCCGCTGCAGCATCTGACGCATCAGGCTTTTTTTATGGGATATGAATTCTATGTAGATGAGAATGTACTGGTGCCCAGACAGGATACAGAAACACTTGTGGAAACTGCGCTGGAATTTTTGAAAGAAAGAAGAAATCCCCGGATACTGGATATGTGCACAGGCTCCGGATGCATACTTACAAGCCTGCTTCTTGAGATTTCGGATGCTGGCGGTACAGCTGTTGATCTGTCAGAAAAAGCACTGGAAGTTGCCGAAAAGAATGCAAAGAAACTTGGTACAGCTGACAGGACGGAATTTGTCAGAAGTGATCTGTTTTCAGCGGAATATTTCAGTAAAAAAAATAATGGGAAAAAGATCGCAGAATATGATATGCTTATCTCAAATCCTCCCTATATCCCAAGCGCAGAGATTGAAGGACTGATGGCTGAAGTACGGCTGCACGATCCCAGGATGGCGCTGGACGGGATGGAGGATGGTCTTTATTTTTATCGTGAGATTACCCGACAGGCAATGAATTATATAATTCCCGGCGGCTGGCTTCTATATGAAATCGGCTGTGAGCAGGGAAGGGATGTAAAGGAACTTCTGGAAAAAGAAGGATTTACAGAAACAGAGATCAGACAGGATCTGTGCGGTCTTGACCGCGTGGTTCTGGGACAACGACCACTACAGGAGGAAAAATATGTTTGATAAATTAGATGATCTGCTCATTCGTTTCGAAGAAGTGCTCAATGAGCTGGGAGAGCCTGGCGTCACAGATAATCAGGAGCATTTCCAGAAACTGATGAAAGAGCAGAGTGATCTGCAGCCTATCGTAGATACCTATCGTGAATATAAGAAGAACAAAGAGACTATCCAGGACAGTCTGGCTATGCTGGAAGAAGAAAAAGACGAAGAAATGAGAGAAATGCTCAAGGAAGAACTTTCTGAAGCAAAGAAAAATGTGGAAGAGCTTGAGCATGAATTAAAGATTCTTCTTCTTCCGAAGGACCCCAATGATAACAAAAACGTTATTGTTGAGATACGTGCCGGTGCAGGCGGCGATGAGGCTGCTCTTTTTGCAGCGGAAATCTACCGCATGTATGTGAAGTATGCTGAATCACGCAGATGGAAAACCGAGATGATGAGCCTGAATGAGAACGGAATCGGTGGGTTTAAGGAAGTTACCTTTATGATTACCGGTGCAGGAGCTTATTCCAGACTGAAATATGAAAGTGGTGTACATCGTGTACAGCGTGTGCCGGAGACTGAATCCGGCGGAAGAATCCATACCTCCACCTGTACAGTTGCTATTATGCCGGAAGCAGAGGAGATTGATTTTCATCTGGATATGAATGATTGTAAATTTGATGTATTCCGTGCATCCGGAAACGGTGGACAGTGTGTCAACACCACGGACTCAGCAGTGCGTTTGACACATATTCCTACAGGAATCGTAATCTCCTGTCAGGATGAGAAGTCTCAGCTGAAGAACAAGGACAAGGCTCTGAAGGTGCTTCGTTCCCGTCTGTATGAGATGGAACTTGCCAAACAGCATGATGCAGAAGCAGAGGCAAGAAGAAGCCAGATCGGAACAGGTGATCGTTCCGAGAAGATCAGAACTTATAATTTCCCGCAGGGACGTGTGACAGACCACAGGATCAAGCTGACTCTTCATCGCCTTGAGAATATCCTCAATGGAGATCTGGATGAGATCATCGACAGTCTGATCGCAGCTGACCAGGCTGCGAAATTAAGCAATTTACAGGATGAAGCATAAGATATGTTATTCTTATAAATGAATAACGGAAAAAAAGGAGAATTGTTATGGGAAAATATTTTGGAACAGACGGTTTCCGTGGAGAAGCCAATGTAAAACTTACAGTAAATCATGCATTTAAGGTTGGCCGTTATGTAGGATGGTATTATGGAAGAGAACATAAGGCAAAGATCGTCATCGGAAAAGATACCCGCAGAAGCAGTTATATGTTTGAATATGCTCTTGTGGCAGGTCTTACAGCTTCCGGAGCAGATGCATATCTTCTTCATGTAACTACAACTCCAAGTGTTTCCTATGCTGTTCGTACAGAGGATTTTGACTGCGGTATCATGATTTCTGCAAGTCACAATCCATTCTATGACAATGGAATAAAACTTCTGAACGGAAACGGACAGAAGATCGAGGCTGAAGTTGAAGCAAGGATCGAGGCATATCTGGACGGAGAACTGGAAGAACTTCCGCTGGCAACCAGGGAAGATGTAGGCCGTACTATTGACTTTGCATCTGGAAGAAATCGTTATATCGGTCATCTGATTTCCATTCCGAGCCGTGATTTTAAGGGCATCAAAGTAGGCCTTGACTGTGCAAACGGAAGTTCATCTGCAATTGCCAAAAGCGTTTTTGATGCACTTCAGGCTAAGACTTATGTGATTAATAATCAGCCGGATGGCACAAATATCAATACAAACTGTGGATCTACACATATCGAAGTCCTTCAGAAATATGTGGTTGAGAACGGACTGGATATTGGTTTTGCCTATGACGGTGATGCAGACCGCTGTATTGCTGTAGATCATAAAGGAAATGTGATCGATGGGGATAAGATCATGTATGTCTGCGGAAAATATCTGAAAGAACAGGGCAGATTAAATGGGGATACAGTAGTAACTACTGTAATGTCCAATCTGGGTCTGTATAAATCTCTGGAAAGAGAGAATATGAATTATGAGCAGACTGCAGTTGGCGACAAGTATGTGGCAGAGAATATGATGGAGAATGGTTACAGTCTTGGTGGAGAACAGTCCGGACATATTATCTTCAGCCGTTATGCTGCTACAGGTGATGGAATCCTTACATCTTTGATGGTAATGGAAGCATGTGTGGAGAAGAAATCAACACTTTGCGATCTGGCAAAAGAGATGAAAGTTTACCCACAGCTTCTGAGAAATGTTCGCGTGGCAGATAAGAAAACAGCCAGAGAGAATCCGAAGGTTGTAGAAGCAGTAGAAGCAGTTGCCGAAGCACTGGGAGATGAGGGACGTATTCTTGTGCGCGAAAGTGGGACAGAACCACTGATCCGTGTTATGGTAGAGGCAGGAACAGATGAAATCTGCCGTGAAAATGTAGAACAGGTAGTTAAGGTAATGGAGGCAGAAGGCCTGGTCATTGAATAAAACTGGTAAAGGAATTTTATGAAAAATAAAAAGACGGTATTGGTTTTGACCGCGTGCCTGGGAATGACAGCATTCGCAGGCTGCGGTTCAGAAAAAATGAAAAATTATGAACAGGCGGTCCAGAATCTGGAACAGGGGAATTTTGATACCGCATTACAGGAGTTTGAAACAGCCATTTCAGATGGGACCAAACTGGCGCAGTCGTACAGAGGGGCCGGGGTGGCCAATGTACGTCTGGGAAATTATAAACAGGCGATTGAAAATTTTAACAGCGCGCTGGCTTGTGATAAGGTAGGAAATACTTTAAAAAAAGATATTTTATCTTACAGGGCAACGGCATATCTGAAAATAAAAGATTATGATAACGCCATGGCGGATTGTCAGAGTATATCTGAATCTTATGATATGAATGCGGATCTGTATTTTCTTACAGGTGAAGTGGCATTGGCTATGGATTCTTATGAGGAAGCGTCTGCAAACTTTGAACAGGCCTATGGAGAAGACAATACGTATGACATGGCTCTGCGCATTTATGGAGCATACCTTGATAAAGATATGGAAGCAGATGGAACCCGTTATCTGGAGGCTGCGTTGTCATCTGATGCAAAAGATGCCCAGGATCATTGTGACAGAGGCAGAGTATATTATTACATGGATGATTATGAGAACGCTCTGTCAGAGCTGACGCAGGCAGCAGATGGGGGAAATACAGAAGCACTTCTTCTTCAGGGAATGGTTTACATGGCGCAGAAAGATACGGCAAGTGCCAGACAGCAGTTCCAGGCATATGTATCAAAAGAAGAAAAAGGTGCCAAAGGTTATAATGGTCTGGCGTTGTGTGACATTGAAGATGGTGATTACGACAGCGCACTTTCCAATATTTCTACAGGTCTGTCCTCAGCAGATGATGAAACATTGAAGAGTCTGCTGTTTAATGAAATGGTAGTATATGAAAAGAAGCTTGATTTTACTACAGCCTTACAGAAGGCAGAAGAATATGTGAAAATGTATCCGGATGATAAGACTGCCAGAAAAGAACTGGCATTCTTAAAAACACGTGTGTGATAAGGAGAATTTATGGAAGAATTTGGCAGATTAGAAGAACGTGTTATCCTGATAGGTGTACAGACCGCAGCAGATGAAAATGTGGAGGATTCTCTGGATGAACTGGAAGAACTTGCTTCTACAGCAGGGGCTGTTACTGTCGGAAAAATCATACAGAACAGAGAAGCCGTGCATCCGGGAACTTATATTGGAAAAGGTAAGATTGAGGAAGTACGTGCTCTGTCATATGCTGTAGATGCCACCGGTGTTATCTGTGATGATGAACTTTCTCCTGCACAGCTGAATAATCTGGAACGGGAACTGGATTGTAAAGTAATGGACAGAACCCTTCTCATTCTGGATATTTTTGCGGCCAGGGCAGTGACCAGTGAAGGTAAAATTCAGGTAGAACTTGCTCAGCTTCGTTATCGCGCTGCGCGGCTTGTAGGTCTGAGAGAGTCACTTTCACGTCTGGGCGGCGGAATCGGAACAAGAGGTCCGGGAGAGAAAAAACTGGAGACGGACAGAAGGCTGATCCGTACCAGAATTTCTGCATTGAAGCAGGAACTCGTTCAGGTGGAGAAGCACAGAGAACTGATTCGATCCGGACGCGCCAGGGGAAATATGAAGACAGCTGCCATCGTCGGGTATACAAACGCAGGTAAATCTACTTTACTTAATAAGCTTACAGGCTCTGAGGTTCTGTCGGAGGATAAACTTTTTGCCACATTGGATCCGACAACCAGGTTGCTGAACCTTAAGGATGGACAGCAGATTCTGTTAACAGATACGGTGGGATTTATTCACAAACTTCCTCATCATCTGATCGAAGCATTTAAAAGTACACTGGAAGAGGCAAAATATGCAGATTATATTATCCATGTGGTGGATTCTTCCAATCCACAGGCAGAAATGCAGATGCATGTGGTATATGAGACTCTTCGTGAACTTGGAGTAATGGGAAAAAAGATCATTACTCTGTTTAATAAGCAGGATGCACCTGAGGCCAGTGTCCTTCGTGATTTTAAATCAGATTATTCGATTAAGATATCGGCGAAAACAGGAGAAGGTCTGGAAGAATTGGGAGAACTTCTTCAGAAACTTCTGTCGGAGGAGCAGATTTATGTGGAAAGAGTTTTTCCTTATCAGGAAGCAGGAAAAATTCAGCTGATTCGTGAATATGGACAATTACTCTCCGAAGAATATACAGAAAGTGGAATCCTTGTAAAAGCGAGGGTTCCCCGGGAAATCTATGGAAAAGTTGTATAAATAAATATAAAATGGAAACACCATATAGTGTTCTTATGCATAAATAAGAACACAATATATGGTGTTTTTTCTTGTTGACGAGAGAGAAAGACTCTGTTACAATAGACCTACAGCGTTTGAAAAAACGAAAAAAAAACAGTAGGCTCAACGGGATATGAGTCTGGTGTAAACAAGAGAAGATGGGGGCATTAATTATGTTTCAGGTTGTAAAAAGAGATGGCGAACTGGATGAGTTTAAACTGAGTAAAATTACCGCAGCTATCCATAAGGCATTTGATGCAAAGGATAAAAATTACAGTAATGATATGATCGACCTTCTGGGATTGCGTGTAACATCTGATTTTCAGAATAAGATCAAAGATAATAAGATCACTGTAGAAGAAATCCAGGACAGTGTAGAGAATGTGCTGATTCAGGCTGGATATTCCGATGTTGCAAAGGCATACATCCTTTACCGTAAACAGAGAGAAAAAGTCCGCAATATGAAATCTACCATCTTGGACTATAAAGAAATTGTAAACAGTTATGTGAAAGTAGAAGACTGGCGTGTAAAAGAAAATTCCACAGTAACCTATTCGGTGGGAGGACTGATTCTGAGTAATTCAGGTGCTGTAACTGCCAACTATTGGTTATCTGAGATTTATGATAATGAGATTGCGGAGGCACATAGAAACGCAGATATTCATATCCATGATCTTTCCATGCTGACAGGGTATTGTGCAGGATGGTCTTTGAAACAGCTGATTCAGGAAGGACTTGGAGGAATTGAAGGTAAGATTACTTCTTCTCCTGCAAAACATCTGAGTGTTCTGTGTAATCAGATGGTAAATTTCCTTGGTATCATGCAGAATGAATGGGCTGGTGCACAGGCATTTTCTTCGTTTGATACTTATCTGGCACCTTTTGTAAAGGTAGATAATCTGAGTTATCCGGAAGTAAAGAAGTGCATAGAATCCTTTATCTATGGTGTGAATACACCGAGCAGATGGGGAACTCAGGCTCCGTTTTCCAATATTACCCTGGACTGGACCGTTCCAGATGATCTTGCAGAATTACCGGCTATCGTAGGCGGCAAAAATATGGATTTTAAATATAAAGACTGCAAGAAAGAAATGGATATGATCAATAAGGCATTTATTGAGACGATGATAGAAGGAGATGCCAATGGAAGAGGATTTCAGTATCCGATTCCGACTTATTCTATTACACGTGAATTCGACTGGTCCGATACAGAGAATAACCGTCTCCTTTTTGAAATGACATCCAAATATGGAACACCGTATTTTTCAAACTATATCAACAGTGATATGAAACCAAGCGATATCCGAAGCATGTGCTGTCGTCTTCGTCTGGATCTGCGTGAACTGCGTAAAAAGAGCGGCGGATTCTTTGGATCAGGTGAGAGCACAGGTTCTGTAGGAGTTGTCACCATTAATATGCCGAGAATCGCATATCTGTCAAAAACACCAGAGGAATTTTACCGACGTCTGGATCATATGATGGATATTTCCGCACGTTCTCTTCATATTAAGAGAGAAGTGATCAGTAAGCTTCTGGATGAGGGGTTGTATCCGTATACCAAGAGATATCTTGGAAGTTTTTCCAATCATTTTTCTACTATCGGTCTGGTAGGAATGAATGAAGTAGGGTTGAATGCATGCTGGCTTGGCAGAGATATGTCTGATGAGGCAACGCAGAAATTTACCAAAGAAGTTCTTTTGCATATGAGAGAGCGTCTGTCTGATTATCAGGTGGAATATGAAGGAGAACTGTTTAATCTGGAAGCAACGCCTGCAGAATCTACAGCCTATCGTCTGGCAAAACATGACAGAAAACGCTGGCCTGATATTCGCACAGCGGGAAGCAAAGGGGATACACCATATTATACAAACAGTTCACACCTGCCTGTAGAATACACTACAGATATTTTCGATGCACTGGATATTCAGGACGAGCTGCAGACACTTTATACTTCAGGTACTGTATTCCATGCATTTATCGGTGAGAAACTTCCGGACTGGAAGGCAGCTGCAGCGCTGGTACGTAAGATCGCGGAGAACTATAAGCTGCCGTATTATACGATTTCGCCTACTTATTCTGTATGCAGGGAACATGGGTACATCAGCGGCGAGCACTTTACCTGTCCAAAATGTGGAAAGAAGGCCGAGGTTTACAGCCGTATTACCGGCTACTACCGCCCTGTACAGAACTGGAATGATGGAAAGGCTCAGGAATATAAGAATCGTACACTTTATGATGTAATGCACTCAGACCTGAAAAAGATTCGTCCTGTGCATACAAGTATGGTGACTGTGACAGAAGATGACGTAAAGATTGAGCCGGTAGCCACTCATAAATATCTGTTTACAACAAGTACCTGTCCGAACTGCAAAATGGCAAAAAAGATGCTTGAAGGTGAGGAACTGGAGATTGTGGATGCAGAGAAGAATCCAGAGCTTGCGAAACAGTTTGGAATCATGCAGGCTCCAACGCTGGTCATTGCAGACGGAGAGCATGTTACCAAATATGTAAATGCGTCCAATATTCAGAAATATGTGGATGAAGAACTGTAAATACAGAACTTAAAAGTGGATAACCTAATGAAAAGCGCCGGGAAAATATAAGCTCCCGGCGTTTCCCTGTACACCGGAGGATTTGAATTTCCGGAAGAAAATGTTATAATATTAAAAGAAAGTTATTAAGTAATTCCCGGAGGAGAGAAAAATGGTAAAACAGAACATTGTATTCGTAGAAAATAAAGCAGGAAGTCTCAAAAGGGTGACCAGCATGCTGGCTGACAATGATATTAATATTTATGGCTTTGCATGTTTCGATGCACCGGAATTTGCAATTTTCCGTATGATCTGCAATGATCCTGACAAAGCGGAAGTTATTTTGAACCAGAGTGGTTATATGAACCGTATTACTCAGGCTATCGTGGTGGATATGAAAGATCAGGTAGGCGGTCTGGATGAACTGCTGAAAGTTCTGGCAGACAGTAACGTAAGCCTGGATTACATCTATACATCTTTCCACAGAAAGGATCTGACGCCTGTTGTAATCCTTCATTCAGAAGATATAACTGTAACAGAGAGTGTTCTTAAAAACAATGGTTTCAAGGTGTTTACTACAGCAGAAGAACTGGAGAAATAAATAATGTATAGAATTCTCATTGCAGAAGACGATGAGGTAATCGCAGAGTTTGCCCGTAAGGATCCCAGCTGGTCCTTCTGAATCTGCAATTGTCTATGGATTCCACTGATGCGAAGAGATTCGTAAAAAATCACAGGTATCTGTGCAATTAAATTATGAAAAAACTGTGATATAAAATTTACATGAAGTCTGCATTTGGAAAAGAAACAAAAGTCTATGTGGAGTTGGGGTATAAGGAATTGGAGATTTACAGCTGAGATATTACACAAAATATCTTGACTAAATGACTAGGAATACTATATAATAAAATAACAACATTAACGGTATAGGCTTTTCAGGTATATTTCTGAATAAAAAGTCGTTCAGAATACATGCAGGAAGAGCTGTAGTATACAATGAAACTGAAAAGCAGGAGGGTTTTGAAAATATGCAGATTTCAACAAAAGGAAGATATGCATTAAGGCTGATGCTTGATCTGGCTGTGCATAATACAGGAGAACTTGTAAAAATTAAAGATATTGCTGCAAGGGAAGATATTTCTGAGAAATATCTGGAGCAGATTATCTCATCGCTGAAAAAGGCAGGATATGTAAAGAGTCTGAGAGGTGCTCAGGGAGGTTATATGCTTGCCAGAGAACCAGAGACTTACACAGCAGGAATGATACTGAGATTGACAGAAGGCAGCATGAAGCCGGTGGCCTGTCTGGAGGATGAGCCTAACCAGTGTAACCGGGCTGGGGAATGTGTAACACTTCGCCTGTGGAAAATGCTGGATGAGGCGATAGAAGGTGTTCTGGATAAGGTAACACTTCAGGATCTGAAGGACTGGTATGAGCAGATGGGAAATGATTATGTAATCTGATCAGCAGAAGGGGTCAGATATGAAATTTCATATGTATGATAATACAGAGGCATATTGCAGAAGTGATATGCTTTTTTATTTTTTCTCTTGACAATTGAGATGTTTTAGAATATTATGTATATAACATATAATTCATATATACATAGTATGAAATAAGGAGGGCGAACTCATGGGAAAAATTTATAAGAATGCAGCGGAACTTGTTGGAAATACTCCTCTTCTTGAGGTTGGAAATATCGAAAAAGAACTTGAATTGGAAGCAAAGGTACTTGTAAAGCTTGAGTACTTTAACCCGGCCGGAAGTGCTAAGGACCGTATTGCATTGAGCATGATCGAGGATGCAGAGGAAAAAGGTTTATTAAAACCAGGTGCAGTGATTATTGAGCCTACTTCTGGAAACACAGGTATCGGTCTTGCTTCTCTGGCAGCGATCAAAGGATACAGAGTAATTCTTACCATGCCTGAGACAATGAGCGTTGAGAGAAGAAATATACTGAAGGCATATGGTGCAGAAATCGTGCTTACAGATGGAACAAAAGGTATGAATGGAGCTATTGCAAAGGCAAATGAGCTGGCACAGGAATATGAAAACAGCTTTATTCCGGGACAGTTTGAAAACCCGGCTAACCCTGCAATCCACAGAAAAACAACAGGACCGGAGATCTGGAATGATACAGATGGAAAGGTAGATATCTTTGTTGCCGGTGTAGGTACAGGCGGAACAATTACAGGTGTTGGTGAATATCTGAAATCCCAGAATCCGGATGTGAAAGTAGTAGCGGTAGAACCTGCAACTTCACCGGTACTTTCCGAGGGAAAGAGCGGCCCGCATAAGATTCAGGGAATCGGTGCAGGATTTGTGCCGAAAGCATTAAATACAAAAGTATACGATGAGGTTATTCCGGTACAGAATGAAGACGCATTTGCAGCAGGTAAATTCATTGCAAAAAATGAAGGTATCCTGGTAGGTATTTCTTCAGGCGCTGCTCTTCATGCAGCAATCCAGCTTGCAAAGAGACCGGAAAATAAAGGAAAAACTATTGTAGCTCTTCTTCCGGATTCCGGAGACCGCTATTATTCCACACCATTATTTGTATAAAACAGATTACCGGCATCGTCGGGAAAGATAATATAAAAAAGCCCTGAAAGGGGCTTTTTTTATATTACTCAGATGTGATAGAATAGCTATGGTAATTATGAACAATAACCTTTAAGACAGGATGGAATAAAAATGAAAAAAGCAATTATTGCAATGAGCGGCGGAGTGGACAGTTCAGTGGCAGCTCTGCTTACAAAAGAATCCGGCGACGAATGTGTCGGTGCAACCATGAAACTGTTTCACAATGAGGATGTAGGGATCAAGAGAGAGAAGACCTGTTGTTCTCTGGATGATGTAGAGGATGCCAGGAGTGTCTGCTACAGAATGGGAATCAAATATTATGTTTTCAATTTTTCTGAGAGATTTAAAGAAGATGTTATGGATCGTTTTGTGGATGCTTATGAACATGGATGCACACCGAATCCATGTATTGACTGTAACCGTTATCTGAAATTTGATAAGATGTTTCAGAGAATGCGCGAGTTGGAATATGATTATATTGTAACGGGTCATTACGCACGAGTAGAATATGATGAGGAAAAAGGGCGTTATTTATTAAAAAAGGCAGTAGACAATACCAAGGATCAGAGCTATGTGCTTTATATGCTCACACAGGAGCAGCTGGCGCATATTTCCCTGCCACTGGGAGGACTGCGTAAGACAGAAGTTCGTGAGATTGCAGAAGAACATGGTTTTGTCAATGCCAGAAAACATGACAGTCAGGATATCTGTTTTGTACCGGACGGAGATTATGCGAAGTTTATCGAGCAGTATACAGGACGTAAATCCAAACCTGGAGATTTCGTAGATATGAATGGTAATGTTCTTGGCAAACATAAAGGAATCATTCATTATACACTTGGTCAGAGACGCGGGCTGGGAATTCCGGCAGCAGCCAGACTATATGTGTGTGATATATCCCCGAAAACCAACCAGGTAGTTCTGGGCAGTAATGAGGACCTTTTCCATACGGAATTGACAGCAGATAAAGTGAATCTGATTTCCTGTGAGTCGCTGAAAGAGCCTATGAGATTGAAGGCTAAGATTCGTTACCGTCATCCGGAGCAGGATGCTGTGGCATGGCAGACAGAAGATGGAATTCTGCATGTACGTTTCGATAAACCGCAGAGAGCTATCACCAGAGGACAGGCGGTTGTTCTCTACGATGGAGATATTGTTGTGGGCGGTGGCGTGATTGAGAGCTGTATTAAATAAACATATAGTTATTAACTATTAGAAGCTATAGAATTCTAAGATATGGCTATTAGGTAAAAACTTCCTTTTTCCTATTGACGGGCTAGGAATGAAGTGATAATATACAACTATGCTAAATCATATCAAACAGATATGAAATACGTAGAAAGAGAAGAGACTTAGAGATGAGAGTATTAAAGAGCCAGAATCGAATTTGTATAGAAGAGAAACGAATGTGTCCGTGTTGCTGATCCAGAGCACATAAGATAACAGAGTTGAACTTAAAGATAAAACAGACCATAACTAATTATAGAGAAAGATGAGGATAGACACATGAGCAAAAAAATCGAAAGAAAAGACAGAAAATTTAAATTTGAAACATTACAGCTTCACGTAGGACAGGAAAGCCCGGATCCGGTTACAGATGCAAGAGCAGTACCGATCTACCAGACATCTTCTTA
>CAKRVX010000052.1 GCA_934409175.1 uncultured Blautia sp. | reverse complement strand
ACAGGCGTATCCGCCGATATTCAGTCTGACGCCTAAAGCGTCTGGAAGCACGTGACTTTAGCCATGTGAGGTTCACTTAAGCCAGGGTATCCGCAACCAGCTATTTTTTGCCAGTTTCGTCAAAAATATCGAAACGCATATAAAATCAAATGTTATAACAAAGGCTTTAAAACAGCTGATTCAGCAGCAAGTTTACCATTTATAAAGTTGTAAACTGGTGGAACTAATTAAAAGAACAGAAAAATAGTCACAAATTAAACACATTTTTCCCACACAAAGAACACAAATCATTTCTATACTTAGAAGCATCAAAAGGAAACAGAGAGAGTTCTATTAAGGAGGGACTTCATTATGATGAATAAAGATAACAATAACGATAATAAAATAAAGAAAATTGTAAAGAAAGGCCTGACATTGAGCCTTTGTGCAGTTCTGGCCGGTGGCCTGGCAGCAGGAAGTTTTGAAGGAGTAAGCAGACTTACCGGATGGAATGAGGGAACCACTGTACAGGCTGCTGCAAACGAAAACAAACTTACTTATGCAAAATCCGAAAAGAAGTCAGACGATGAAAGCGATTCCAAATCTGACGACAGCAAAGATACAACTGATGACAGCAGTAAAGCAACAGGAAATATGAATGTTTCTGATATAGCAGCAGAAGCACTTCCTTCTATCGTGTCTATTACAACCAAATCTGTACAGGAAGTACAGAACTATTATGGAATGTATGGAATGTATGGATATGCTCCTCAGCAGGAGGAACAGGAAGTTGAGGGAAGCGGTTCCGGTATTATTGTTGGTAAGAACGATGATGAACTGCTGATCGCTACAAACTATCATGTAGTAGAAGGTGCGGATACTTTATCAGTAGCATTTGTAGATGGTAATGCAGTGGAGGCTACTGTAAAAGGATTCGATGAGGAGAAAGACCTGGCAGTTGTATCTGTAGCACTGGATGATATTGACAGTGATACAATGGATGCTATTTCGGTTGCTAAAGTTGGTAGTTCAGATGACCTTAAAGTTGGTGAGCAGGTAGTTGCAATTGGTAATGCTCTTGGATATGGTCAGTCTGTAACAACCGGTATTGTCAGCGCAAAGAATCGCAGAATGGATTCTGACAATAATACAGTAACAGATGACAGCAGTGATACAAGCAATGGTGTAAATCTGATTCAGACAGATGCAGCAATCAACCCTGGCAACAGCGGTGGTGCTTTGCTGAACATGAATGGTGAGGTTGTTGGTATCAACTCTGCAAAGCTTGCATCTACAGAAGTTGAGGGCATGGGATATGCTATCGCCATTTCTGATGTAACAGATATTCTTGAAAATCTGATGAATGAAACTACCAGAGATAAACTGGATGATTCAGATCATGGTGTACTTGGAATTGCAGGACGTTCTGTAAGTTCAGAAGCAGTTCAGATGTACAGCATTCCGGCAGGTGTTTTTGTAAATGAGGTAACAGAAGGCGGTGCTGCTGATAAGGCCGGTCTGAAACCAAATACTGTTATTACTAAATTTAATGGTAAATCCGTTTCCAGTATTGAACAGTTGATTGAGTATCTTTCCTATTATGAACCAGGTGAAGAAGTTGAGCTTACTGTAGAAGTTCCGAACGGTACTGAATATAAAGAAGACACTATCAAAGTTACTCTGGATGAAAATACAGATGACAGCAAGAACGGAGACAGTGACAGTAAGAAGAGCAAAAAAGATAAAAAATCTGATCAGGATAATTCTGATGATCAGGAAGAATCTGACAGCCAGGATGATTCCAATAGCAGTGACGATGAAGAGAATCCATTTATCCAGTATTTCGAAAGCCAGGGATTTTTCAGATAATTATATTTGCTGAAATAATTGTGGAGATCAGATAATCTGCAAAGTAAATAGAGAATAGAGAGACATCCGTATATGCAATGGGAAAATTGATGTGCGGATGTTTCTTTTTGTTTCATTTTCGACCTTTTTCTGTACGTTCACTTGTGAAGCGATAAAGGGTATGATAAAATAATACATAGTTTTGATTTTAGGAGAATGAAATCAGAAGGAGAAGAGGGAGAAGGAAAATTTGGGTAATGATTTAAACAGACAGAGAATACTGATTGCTGATGATTCAGAAATGAACCGTGCCATGCTTGCAGAAATGCTTGGGAAAGAATATGAAATTCTGGAAGCAGTGAATGGTGCGGAAGCTATTGCTATGCTGCATCAGTATGAAAGTGGAATATCTTTAATAATGCTTGACATCATGATGCCCGTTATGGATGGCTTTGAAGTACTGGGACTCATGAATAAAAATCACTGGATCGAAGATGTCCCCGTTATTATGATATCCTCGGAAAATTCAGCTGCATATGTGGAAAAAGCATATGAACTGGGTGTAACAGATTATATTAATAAACCATATAATGCTTTGGTCGTTTATCGAAGAGTAAGAAATACGATCATGTTATATGCCAGACAGAAGAAACTGGCAGGAATGGTAAGAGATCAGATATATGAAAAAGAGAAAAATGAAAGTCTCATGATCAATATTCTCAGTCATATTGTTGAATTTCGAAATGGCGAAAGCGGACTTCATGTACTGCATATAAATACAATTACAGGTCTTCTCCTGGACAGACTGGTACAGAAAACAGATAAATATAATCTGTCCTGGACAGACAGATCACTGATCACCACAGCATCAGCGCTTCATGACATCGGTAAAATTGGAATTGATGATAAAATATTGAATAAACCCGGAAGGCTTACAGCAGAAGAATTTGAAATCATGAAAACACATTCTATGATTGGCGCTTCCATGTTGGAAAACCTGGAACATTACAAGAATGAACCATTGGTTAAATTTGCATACCAGATTTGCCGGTGGCATCATGAACGTTATGATGGAAAAGGATACCCGGATGGTTTAAAAGGAGAAGAAATTCCTATTTCAGCTCAGGTGGTCTCTATGGCGGATGTATATGATGCATTAACCAGTGAGCGTGTTTATAAAAAAGCCTTCTCCCATGAGAAAGCGATGGAAATGATTCTGGCAGGGGAATGTGGAACCTTTAATCCATTGTTGCTGGAATGTCTGGAAGATATTCAGGATGAGCTCCAGGAGCAGCTGAAAGAAAAATCTCCGGATGCAATGGATAAAAGACAGAGACAGCGTGTGGCTGAGGAGGTACTTCAGAATCGGGAAATTTCGGCTTCAGAGAGAACACGGCGCCTTCTGGAGTATGAAAGAATGAAATATCACTTTTTTGTATCTATGTCAAAAGATATGCGTTTTGAATATTCTGTTTCACCTGCAATGCTTACGTTTACAAGATGGGCATCCAGAACATTGGGAGTTAAGGAAATCAATCTCAGTCCGGAAGAAAATGAAGATCTTTTTAAAGTAATCGGCAGAGATAATATAGTGAGAATCAATAGTCTGATGCAGAGTACAACTCCGGATAAACCAATTATAGAAACGGATTGTGAGATGACTGTGTCAGGAAAAAAACATAGCTACCGTGTTATTGCCAGGGCAGTCTGGTCGGAGGATGAGATTCCGGAATATATGGGCTGCATAGGTAAGATCGTAGATATTTATGAAGATCAGAGAGATCATACGCCTGAGATTGATGGCATTGTGGATTTAGATATTGTTACAGGAGTATATACGCAGTATTATGCGAAACAGAAAATCAAGGAGTTTCTGACAGATTATCCGGATAAAAAATTTATTTTGATGATCATAGATCTGGATTCGTTCAGTGATGCAAACAGACAGTATGGACATCTTTTTGGAGACCAGGTTTTGCGATATGTAGCAGATGTTATACGGAAGAATGTAGATACACAGGCTGTGGAAGCCAGAGCAGGTGGAGATGAATTTCTGGTATTTCAGGAATATAAAGATGGCAGTGAAGAGATGCTAAAAGAACTCTCGAGAAACCTGAACGGATTTTATCGTGACTTTTCCATATCTGTAAGCATCGGTGCTGCCAGAACAGAAAAGCATGGAATGGATTATGAAAGTCTGTTTCAATATGCAGATCAGGCATTGAGTGCAGCGAAAAAAGGCGGCACAGGCGGATGCAGATTTTATAATGAATCGATGGCAGAAATGTTTACGGCCATATCATCAATAGATTAACCGGTTCTTGATTCATTTGCCTGTAAAATATCAGAGAAATTAATATTTGAGCAGAAACAGATTGTATAAAAGGAGAGAAAAAAGATGACAGTAAAAGAATGTTATGAACAGATGGGAGCTGACTATGAGGGAGTTCTTGGCAGATTAAGAAGCGAGGCACTGATTAAAAAATTTGCCAAAAAGTTTCTGGATGATGGAAGTTTTGACAGCCTGAAAAAGGGACTGGAAGAACAGAATGGAGAAGAAGCATTTCGTGCTGCGCATACATTAAAAGGAGTATGCCAGAATCTGGGATTTGATAATCTCTACGAAGCAAGTTTTGATATTACAGAAAAGCTGAGAGGGAGAGACACATCTGACTGTGAGGAACCTTTTGAAAAGGTAAAAGAACAGTATAGGAGAACTACGGATGCTATTCGAATGATGGAGGACTAGAGATTCATGAACTGCAGGAGTGAAGATTTACGGCTGTATGCAATTACAGACAGACATTGGCTGAATGGAGAAACTTTATATCAGCAGGTTGAAAAAGCACTGAAAGGCGGGGTGACATTTCTTCAGCTGAGAGAAAAGAATCTTGATGAAGCGCACTTTATGGAAGAAGCCAGAGAAATCAAAGAGCTTTGCAGAAAATATAATGTACCATTGATCATTAATGACAATGTAGAGATTGCCAGAGAGATTGATGCAGATGGAGTGCATGTTGGACAGCGTGATATGGAAGCAGGAGATGTGAGACGTCGCCTGGGGCCAGATAAGATTATTGGTGTTTCTGCCAGAACTGTAGAACAGGCACTTCAGGCAGAGGCACATGGTGCAGATTATCTGGGAGTGGGAGCTGTTTTTACTACCAGTACAAAATCTGATGCCAGAGAAGTTTCACATGAAACATTAAAGAAAATATGTGAGGCAGTCAAAATCCCGGTAGTAGCTATTGGCGGTATTACCAGGGAAAATATAAAAGAGCTTAATGGGTGCGGAGCAGATGGAATTGCTGTGATTAGTGCAGTTTTTGCACAGCCGGATATTGAAAATGCTGTCAGAGAACTGCGAAAATGTTCTGAAGAAATGGTAAAAAAATGATATGGGAAATTATCAGAATGATATAAAAGCAGCTATTTTCGATGTGGATGGTACACTGTTGGATTCTATGGCTGTATGGAATGATATTGGTGAGAGATATCTGAAGGGACTTGGACTGAAGAGTAGACCGGGAATAAAGGAAGAACTACAATCCGTAAGTCTTGAACAGGGCGCAGATTATCTGAAAAGAAATTATAATCTGAAACAGACCATATCGGAGATCATCAATGCTGTTTTAAAAATCATAGAAGATTTTTACAGGCAGGAGGCAGTTTTGAAACCAGGTGTAAGGGAGACTCTGGAATGGTTCAGGAATCACGGGATAAAAATGGCTGTGGCTACTTCAGGAAACAAGACCCTGGCAAAAGCTGCATTGATGAGAAATGGTGTGGCAGATTATTTTGAAAGAATTTTCACCTGTACAGAGATTGGGGCAGGTAAGGATGAGCCGAAAATTTATCTGGAAGCAGCAGAATTTCTGGGGAGCACACCTGAAAAAACCGTTGTCTGGGAAGATGCACTCCATGCCGCACAGACTGCAAAATCGGCTGGATTTACTGTTCTGGGAGTTTATGACGACAGTAGCAGAGAAAATATTTCAATGATGAGAAAAGTGTGTGATGAATACTATGACAGGATGGATTTCTGGATGACAGTTCATAAATGATATTGCGGAATAAAATGAGAAAAAAATAAAAGTTCCATGTGACGGGAAGATGAGTGTCACATGGAACTTTTTTGCATCATATATGAATCAATACCAGCGTGTCAAAGGAAGATCATTATTGATACCTTTTGTCATAAGGATCTGGTGCAGATCAATAATTCCATTGTGGAAAGTAGCAGCGCAGGCTGATAAATACAGATCCCACATACGGAGGAATTCTTCATCAAACATTTCACGTTCTTTATCCAGATTTTCTTTAAAATTCTTTTCCCAGTGAAGCAGGGTTTTATTGTAATGCAGGCGGAGATTTTCGATATCCAGAGTGTGGAAATTATCCTCTGCCATGTGATTTAAGATTTCGCGAAGACTTGGAACTGTGCCACCTGGGAAAATATATTTTTTGACCCACGGATCTCCGGGATGTTCTTTCAGAGCACTGATAAAGTGCAGCAGGAATAATCCGCCAGGTTTCAGAACTTTTTCTACGCAGTCCAGAAAGAGCTGATAGTTGTCTCTTCCTACATGCTCAATCATACCTACACTGACTACACGGTCAAACTGATAGTTTTGTTTTGGAAGATCTCTATAATCCATTAATTCTACAGTAAGATAATCTTCTAGATGCTGTTCTTTGATACGATTCTGAAATTCCGTATATTGTTCATGGCTTAATGTGATACCGGTGCCATGTATTTTATATTTTTTGGCAGCTTCAATCAGAAGAAATCCCCATCCACAGCCAATATCCAGAAGAGACATACCCTCTTCCAGATGTAATTTTTTCAGAATATAGTCTACTTTATTTACCTGGGCCTGATATAAGGTGTCATCTTCATGAATGAAATAGCCGCAAGAGTAACTCATGGTTTTGTCCAGCCATAATTTGTAGAAATCATTTCCTATATCATAATGGCTGGTAACTTCTTTTTCCTGGTTCTTCTTGGATGTGGAACTGAACATGATTTTTTTCAATGCAGATTCATTGGTTGAAAATTTGCCCATCTGTCCCAGAAAATGATCAAGCGCCTCATAAAGGTTACCCTCGATATCAAGATCTCCTCGCATGTAAGCTTCGCCCAGCGCAAGTGATGTACTTTTCATCAGATCTGCAAGAGGGATAGCTTTTTTGAAGTAAACTGTGAATGTAGGGGTGCCTTCTCCAATATGATATTCGGAATTCTTGAACTTTACCAGAAATGGATAATCAGTAAAGCGTTCAAGGAACTGTACCATTGCTTTTTCTTCGGCCTTTTCTTCAAGTGTATGAAACATATAGTGTACCTCCTTTAACTTCGCTATTATGATACACCCATATCAGGGCGTTAAGTCAAGGTGATAATTATACAAAATTAACGCTATCTTAATTGAAATTACGGGTAGAATATAATATAATTACGGTAAAAAATGGAAAGGAGAGTCCGAGCATTCATATATTAACATGATTAAAGGAAGGGAAAAAAGCATGAGATTGAAAGAGAAGAGAAATTTTATTTTCAGTAAAACCGGTTTGGCGGTTTCATTACTTGCTTTTGCGCTGGGGATCAGCAGTGTAGGTGTTTGTGGATCACAGCAGCAGACAGGAAATCTCTCACAGACAGAATTTATGACAACAGAAAGCACTGAACCGGAGGATACAGTAATATCTGTACCGACAGAAAAACCGCAGCCAACCCCTGTGCCTAAGAAAAAAGGACTGGTAAAGGTGCGAAAAGTTTACCGGTATTATGTGAAAAATAAACCGGTGAAGAATACCTGGAAAAAAATAAACGGCAAATATTACTGGTTTAAGTCAAATACAAATGCTGCATGTGGCGGCGCATATAAGGCAAATGGGATCTATTATGTTTTTAATGAAAAATGTCAGAAGGTTGAGCCTGGAAAAACAGCTGTTGTAACAGTAAATAAAGTGAAATATCTGGTAAATGCAAAGGGAAGAGCAATTACAGGATGGCATGAGCTGAGTGGTAAAATGTACTATGCTGATAAGACCGGACGATGTGCTACCGGTAAAACAGTTGATGGAATAAAATTTACCAAAGGTGGATATGCCTCAAATATTACTCAGGTTCGCTGCAAACTTGCGGCAAGAAACTTTATTGCACAGCACAGTAATGCCAATATGAGTAATTACGAGAAATTCCATTCCTGTTTCCGGTATATTATGGCGTATACAAATTTTGTAGGATATATGGATCCTACACCTCAGGAATTCAGGTCCAAGAACTGGATATACAAGTATTCTCTGCAGATGTTCCAGAATGGTCTGACAGGAAACTGTTATGGAATTGCAAGTTCTGTGGCTGCTATTGCAAAAGAACTGGGATATCAGCCATATGTGATCACTATTCCGGAGGGTCATAGTTTCGTAATGATCAACGGACTTTATTATGATAATATGTATGGCACTCTGTTTGGCGCATCAACACGTCCTGCTTATACAGTAGAACATAAAATAAGATTCTAAAAAGAGGAGAGGAAAAATGAAGAAAACAAAAAAAATATTTGCAGTAGTACTTTGTTTACTTATGATGCTGATGCCGGTTGTTTCAGCACAGGAAGCAGTAACTGTACAGGCTGCAACAAAAATGGCAACTGTAAAGGTAAAAACTAACAAAAAAACAGGAAAACGTTATGCTCTGGATGCAAAAGGAAAGAAAATAACAAATCAGTGGGGAAAAACTTCTAACGGTTATATTTATTATTTTACCAAAAACGGTACAGCTTATCAGGCTGACAAAGAAATGCAGGGCAGATATGGTATTGTGATCAAGAAGATTGATAACAAGTATTATGGATTTGACGTATATGGACACAGAGTCAGTGGAATTCATATGGCAAGCACCAGTTTATATGGACTTTCAAAACTGTATTACTTTAATCCGAAGACAGGTGCATATGATGCAAATAAATCCAAGGTATACAGAAAATACGCAGTTTCTGCAAGAGCAGTCAGCAAACCATATCAGGATAATGCGGCAAAACTGAAGAAAGTTCTTGGAAAAACTGTAAAAAAAGCCAAAATTAATAAACAGAGCTGCTTCCTGAATGGAAAAGGATGGGATGTAACATATACTTATGAAAATGTAGAGTTAAATGTATTCCGTCCATATGGAAAAAGCAGCAGTGCAGAAGTAATTGAAAGTGTTGTTACAAGACAATAGTATTTGTTGTATAACAGGGAAGAGAGGATATCAGGATGAACAGAAAAAAGTTAACAGCTTTAATGCTTAGTGCAGTAATGGCAGTTACACCGGCAGCTCCGATCGTGGCAGCTGAGGCAGATGAATTTGATAGTGCAGTAACATATACTGCTGCAGATGAAGGTTCTACAGATATAAAAGATGACGATGTTGTAATTGCACCGAAACCAGATCGTGTAACGGGATGGGACGATACTAAAACCTACTATTATGTTAACGGGAAAAAGGTAAACGGAAAAGCACAGAAGATCGGAAAGTATACTTACTGTTTTGCAAAAAAGACAGGTAAACTGGTAAAGAGTAAATCATATTATACTTTTGACTCAAAAACTTATTATAGAATTGACACCAAAGGGCGTGCAACTAAACTTCTGCCAGTAGAGGTTATGGCTGTTAAAGTTCTCACATCCAAATCAATCAAGGGAGATTTAAGAAAAGCATTTAACTGGTGTGCAAATTTAAGATATGTAAGTAACTTTAAAGTAAGCAAAAAATCTCCGGGCGGATATGGATTATATGGATTCCAGAAGAGACAGGGAGACTGTTATGTACAGGCTGCTACTTTTTACTGGATTGCAAAGGTTGCAGGATATGATGCACATTATGTAAGAGGATATTTCAGGAAAACTACAGGAAAGGGACCTCATGCATGGGTAGAGATCAATTACAAAGGAAAAACCTATGTATATGATCCGAACTTCCAGAAAGAATACAGAAGAAACGGTTATAAACTTACTTACGGTGCAAAGGGCACTCTGAAATATGTTAATTACAAGAGATTAAACTGATCTGAGTAAAACAAATAACTATAACGGGTTAATCAAGAAAGGGTAAGAATCATGAAAAGAAAAATTGTGACAGCTTTAATGACAGCAGCACTTGGAACAAGCCTTCTGTTCAGTCAGGCAGCTATGGCAGCAGATACATCTGCCAAGACAGAAGATACAGCAAAGACAGATTCCAAGGATGCAGAGTCTGCAGATGATAAAGAAACAAAAGACGAAGATTTAAAGACAATCGGTGAGAAACCGGCAGAGGATAAAGAAGGCGTACTTAGTGTAAAACTGAAAAATCTTACAGGTAAAGTGATTACAGGTGTTTCTGTAAAAGAAGAAAAAGATGAGAAATATCCGGATAATTTCCTGAAAGATGATGACAAAGTTGAAACAGATGAGGAAAGAGTTCTCTGGTTTGATCCTTCCGCAAAGAATGAAGAAAAAGATGCAGCGGCAAGTGACGAAAAAGATACCAAGGAAGAAGATTCCAAGGATGATGCAGCAGAAAAAGAAGTTCCGAAATATAATATTCAGCTGACTTTCGAAGATAAAACAACTGCAGAGATCCATACGTTTCCATTTGGTGACACAGAAGAGGCAGAACTTCATCTGGAAGGAGATGTGGCCTATCTGGTATTTGACAGCACAAGCTTAAAGAAATCTGTGAATACACTGGAAACAGAACAGGCGCTTGCTCCGAAGCCAACAGAAGCGGCACAGACATCTTCTGATTCATCTCAGAGTTATGACAATAGCAGTGATTATGACAACAGTGATTATGATTACAGCAATGATTATGACTATAACGATGATTATGATTATTCAGGAGATGACAGTGGAGACTATGACGGTGATTCCGATGATGGCGGATCTGATGACGGTGGAAATGGATGCCTGGATAATGGACTTTTAAACTAAAAGTAAAAAATTATAAAAAACAGGGGTTGCTGCATTGAGCAATTAGTGCAGCAACCTGTTTAGGTTCAGGAGAGAAAATTATCATGTCGTTAGTGTCAAATCTGTTTTTATTATTTGTGGCAGCCAGTGTGTTTGTCTATTACATTGTGCCACAGAAATGTCAGTGGCTGGTGCTTCTGTGCTTCAGCTATATCTATTATCTTGCAGGAGGCGTGAAATACGTTGGTTTCCTGCTCTTTTCCACTCTGGTTACCTGGCTTGTAGCTCTTGTCGTTGAGAAAATGGAATCCAAAGGAAGCCATAAGAGTGCCCGTAATCTTCTGGTACTGGGACTGGTGCTGAACTTTGGTATGCTGGGTGTGGTAAAGTATACAAATTTCTTTGTAGAAAATCTGAATGCATTGTTTCACATGAATTTAAGAGGAATGGAGATTTTGCTTCCACTGGGAATTTCGTTTTACACTTTTCAGTCTTCCGGATATTTACTGGATGTATACTGGAAGCGTTGTGAGGCCGAAAAGAATCCTGTGAAATATGCGCTGTTCGTATCTTTCTTCCCGCAGATTCTTCAGGGTCCTATTGGTCGGTACAGTCGTCTGGCTCATCAGCTCTATGAGCCACATAAATTTGAGGGAAAAAATATTGCAAGAGGTTTTGAGCGTATTCTCTGGGGATTTTTCAAAAAGATGATTCTGGCAGACTGGGCAGCAGTCTTCGTAGATGCTATTTTTGATAATCCGGATCAGTACAGTGGACTGGCCATTTTCGGAGTTTTGTTTTATACCATTCAGCTTTATGCAGATTTCTCTGGTGGTATGGATGTTGTTATAGGTATTGCTTCTATGTTTGGAATTGAACTGGATGAGAACTTCAAGCGTCCGTTCTTCTCTGTTTCTATTACAGATTTCTGGCATCGCTGGCATATTACTCTTGGTACATGGATGAAAGATTATGTATTTTATCCTGTTACACTTTCCAAATGGATGGGAAAATTTGGAAAATGGGGTAAGAAAGTCTTTGGCAAAAAGACAGGACGTACACTGCCAATCTGCCTTGCCAACCTGATCGTATTCTTTGTAGTGGGTGTATGGCATGGGGCTGCATGGAAATACATTGTTTATGGTATGTATAATGGTGTTATTATTGCATTCAGCGGTCTTATGGCAGAGCATTACAGAAACTGGAAAAAGAAGCTGAATATTACCGGAAAAGAAAACTGGTATCATGTATTTATGATCATCCGTACATTTATTTTGGTAAATATCAGCTGGTTTTTTGACAGGGCAGATACAGTAGGACAGGCTTTTCATATGATGAAATTATCTGTCACGAAATTTGCTCCATCACAGCTGCTTCTTATTCCTGCCGGAAAAGAAGGAACAGCATTTACACCTTATGCACTGGCAATTCTGGCAGTTGGATGTGTAATCCTCTTTATCGTAAGTGTTCTTCAGGAACGGGGCATGAAGATAAGAGAAACACTTTCAGGACTGAGCCTGCCGGTTACAGTGATCATTTATTTTTGTCTGCTTGCATCCATTGGTTTCTTTGGATCCACAGCAGTAGCGAGAGGATTTATTTATGCACAATTTTAAGAGAGTATTAAAAACGTTCCTGGTGCTGGTAATCTGCATTGCCTTTCTTGTGGGACTGGATCTGGCACTTTATCCATGTACGTTTATGAGAAATGATGTACATACAGTTGTAACACACCCATTTGATGATATTATTCTGGGAACTTCCCATGGAATGACAGATATTGATCCGGATGTAATGGAAGAAATTACGGGTCGTACCGGACATAATCTCTGTGTTGGCGGAGAGTATGGAATTGATGCGTATTATCTGACAAAGCTGATCAAAGAGAAGCAGAATCCCAAGAGGATCATCTATGAAGTAGATCCGGGATATTTTGTGACAGAAAAGGAAGAAGGAAATAATTATCTTCTGTTTTACCATGAGTTTCCTTTTTCCAAAGCAAAAATAGAATACTTCTGGAAATCCATTGCAAAATGTAATTTCCGTACAGTTCTGTTTCCGTGGTATGAATATTCACTCAGTTATGAACTTCCGAAAGTGAAGGATACGTTTACACAAAAAATCAGCAAAGATTATGATGTTTCACATTTAAAGAGTGATACACAGGAATACCATGAAAGCGGGTTTATTGAAAGATATCCGGTAGATGTGACAAAGTTGAAAAAATCTCAGCCTAAACTTTATGAAGAAGGCAAAGTTAATCAGCAGAATATGGAATATCTGGAGAAACTGATCACGCTTTGTAAAGAAAATAATATTGAGTTTATAGCAGTTACAACTCCGATACCAATTGACACATTAAAAGATTACAGTGATAATTATAATGCGGCCTGGAAATATTTCGGAAAGTTTTTCGAAGAACAGGGTGTGGATTATCTGAATTTTAACACACAGTATTTTAAGGCGTTTACACATGATCTGAAGGCGTATACAGATTATGATGGACATATGAATGGAGATGCTGCACGGGCATACTCCAAAGTCCTGGCAGAAGTATTGGAAAAAAAATAACAAATAATATTGTATTAAGGGAGGGAGGATATTATGAAGACAAGCATTTTAGAGTATCTGGAAGAATCAGCCGGAAAATATCCGGATAAAACAGCATTTGCAGACGAAAATACATCATGTACCTTTAAAGAACTGGAGCAGACTGCGCGAAGAACAGGAACTGCTCTGGCAAAGTATTTTACTCCGAGAAATCCGGTTCCGGTTTTCATGGAAAAAGGGGTGGAAACGATAGGAGTATTTATGGGAGCTGTCTATGCAGGATGTTTCTATGTATTAATGGATACGAAACAGCCGGCCAGCAGACTTCAGCAGATTCTTGGAATTCTGGACAGTGATGTGATCGTTACTTCTGAAAAATATTTAAAAGATCTGGAGAAGTTGGACTTTCACGGAACAGTTCTTATGGCACCGGAACTTGCAGCAGAACCAGAAAATCCTGAAATCCTCAACACTATCCGTGAGCAGGCACTGGATGTAGATCCTCTGTATGGAATTTTTACATCCGGTTCTACAGGAGTTCCGAAAGGA
>CAKRVX010000051.1 GCA_934409175.1 uncultured Blautia sp. | reverse complement strand
GAACTCTACGCAGACAGATACACACCGGTAGAAGTAATGCGCACCCTGCGAAAAGCCAGCCGCCACTGCTACCTGCTGGAAAGCGCCAGCCAGACAGAGGTATGGGGCCGATATTCTTTCCTGGGATATGAACCGTCCATGGAGATCACCTGCACAGACGGCACCCTGAAGATACGCAAAACAGATGCGCAGGGAAAAGACGAAGAAACCGTAAAGCAGGTCACACATCCCGGTGACACTCTCCGTGAGATCATCCGGGAATACAAAACTCCTGTAATGGAAAACATGCCGCCATTCACTGGCGGACTGGTAGGATATTTCTCCTACGATTACATCAAATACAGCGAACCAAAACTGAAACTTGAGGACAAAGAACAGCAGGACTTCCGTGATATGGACTTAATGCTTTTCGACCAGGTCATCGTATTCGATCATTTCAAACAGAAAGTTCTCCTGATCACCGGTGTAATGACAGATAACCTGGAAGCATCTTACGAAGCAGCAGTAAAGAAATTAGAGGAAATGTCGCTTCTGATCCGAAACGGTGAACACATGGAATTCGAACCACTAAAACTTCAGTCCGAGATCCAGCCGAAGTTTCCAAAAGAAAAATACGCAGACATGGTAGAAAAAGCCAAACACTACATCAAAGAGGGCGATATTTTCCAGGTAGTACTTTCCAACCCGATGCGTGCAAAAGCAACCGGAAGCCTGTTTGACACCTACCGTGTTCTCCGTGCAACCAACCCGTCTCCGTATATGTTCTACTTCTCCAGTGATGACATCGAACTTGCAGGTGCTTCCCCTGAAACACTTGCGAAACTGGAGAACGGCACTTTAAGTACATTCCCTCTGGCAGGAACCAGACCAAGAGGAAAAACAAGAGAAGAGGACAAAGCTCTTGAAGAGGGACTTCTCAAAGACGAGAAAGAACTGGCAGAGCACAACATGCTGGTAGACCTGGGAAGAAATGACATCGGAAAGATAAGCAAGATCGGAACCGTAAAAGTAGAGAAATACCTCTGCGTAGAACGTTTTTCCCATGTAATGCATCTGGGTTCCACAGTAACAGGAATCATCCGGGATGACAAAGATGCGGTGGACGCAGTTGACTCCATACTTCCGGCAGGAACCCTTTCCGGAGCACCGAAGTTCAGAGCCTGCCAGATCATCGAAGAGCTGGAACAGAGCAAACGAGGCATTTACGGCGGCGCCATCGGCTATCTGGATTTTGCAGGAAACCTGGATACCTGCATTGCCATCCGACTGGTCTACAAAAAGAACGGAGAAATCTGTATCCGCTCCGGAGCCGGAATCGTGGCAGACAGCGTCCCGGAAAAAGAATTCCAGGAATGCTGCAACAAGGCAAGGGCTGTGGTACAGGCAATTGAACAGGCACAGGAGGGATTAGAATGATATTACTGATCGATAATTATGACAGCTTTTCCTATAATTTATATCAGCTCATCGGAGGAGTAGAGCCGGACATCAAAGTAGTGAGAAACGATGAATGTACACTGGAAGAAATCGCAGAGATGAAACCGGAAGCCATCATTTTATCCCCGGGTCCGGGACGTCCGGAAGACGCAGGCATCTGTATTCCGGTCATCAAAGAATTTGCAGGAAAGATCCCAATCCTTGGTGTATGTCTGGGACATCAGTCCATCTGCGAAGCTTTCGGCGGAACCGTATCTTATGCAAAAGAACTGATGCATGGAAAGAAAAAGCTGATGTACAAAACATGTGAAAGCCGGCTTTTCAAAGGACTGCCGGACACTTTTGCAGCAGCCAGATATCATTCCCTGGCTGCATTGAAAGACACCTTGCCGGAGGAACTGAAAGTGACCGCAGAGTCAGAGGACGGTGAGGTCATGGCAGTGGAACATACGAAATATCCCGTCTTCGGAGTACAGTTTCATCCTGAATCTGTAATGACACCGGACGGCAGAGCAATGATAGAGAATTTCATGGAGGTAGTAAGAAATGATTAAAGAAGCCATTATCAAATTATCAAAGAAACAGGACTTAACATACACAGAAGCAGAAACTGTAATGGATGAGATCATGAGCGGCCAGGCAACACCTGTACAGATGTCCGCTTATCTTACAGCTTTATCTTTAAAAGGAGAAACCATTGACGAGATCACAGCTTCCGCGGCAGGCATGAGAGCACACTGCATCAAACTTCTCCACGACATGGATGTTCTGGAGATTGTAGGTACAGGTGGAGACGGATCCAACTCCTTTAACATTTCCACCACTTCTTCTCTGGTGATCGCAGCAGGCGGTGTTCCGGTTGCAAAACACGGAAACAGAGCAGCATCTTCCAAATCCGGTGCAGCAGATGTTCTGGAAGCACTTGGCGTAAAGATCACACTAACACCGGAACGCAGCGCGGAAATTCTGAAGAAGATCAATATCTGCTTCTTATTTGCCCAGAACTATCACATTGCCATGAAATATGTAGCACCGATCCGAAAAGAACTGAGCATCAGAACTGTATTTAATATTCTTGGACCGTTAAGCAACCCGGCAGGGGCAAACATGGAGCTGATGGGTGTTTATGATCAGGCACTGGTAGAGCCGCTTGCGCAGGTAATGGCAAATCTTGGAGTAAACAGAGGAATGGTCGTTTACGGACAGGACAGTTTGGATGAGATTTCCATGTGTGCACCGACATCTGTATGCGAGATCAAGGATGGCAAATTCACATCCTACGAGATCACGCCAGAGCAGTTCGGCTATGAAAAATGCGAGAAAGGCGCTCTCACAGGCGGCACTCCTGCAGAGAACGCAGAGATCACCAAAGCGATCTTAAAGGGCGAAGAGAGAGGCCCGAAGCGTCAGGCAGTCTGCTTAAACGCAGGAGCAGCACTCTATATTGCCGGAAAAGCAGCTTCCATAGAAGAGGGCGTGAAACTTGCAGAATCTCTCATCGACAGCGGAGCAGCACTGAAGAAACTGGAAGAATTTGTGGAAGAGACAAACAAAGAACAGTAACAGAGAAACAGACCATATGAAAGAATAATCATAGAGCTTATGAAGAATATATTAGAAGAAATCGCAGCCAGAACAACGGAACGAATCGCAAGAGAAAAAGAGCAGGTTTCCATATCCGAACTGGAGAACAGAATCCAGGAGATTAACAAAACCCCATCACAGAAAATGACATTCCTGCAGGCACTGCAGAAAGATGGCATGTCCTATATCTGCGAAGTAAAGAAAGCATCCCCGTCCAAAGGCCTGATCGCACCGGATTTTCCATATCTGGCAATCGCGCAGGAATATGAACAGGCAGGTGCAAGCGCAATCTCCTGTCTCACAGAACCTTTCTATTTTCAGGGTTTAGACCAGTACCTGAAAGAAATCGCAGCTACCGTACAGATCCCGGTACTCCGCAAAGATTTCACAGTAGACGAGTACATGATCTATCAGGCGAAATCATTGGGAGCTTCCGCAGTACTTCTTATCTGCGCAATCCTCGATGACGGCGCATTGAGAGCCTACAGACAGCTTGCAAAAGAACTGGGTTTGGATGCACTGGTAGAAGCACATGATGAATATGAAGTAGACAGGGCCTTAAATCTGGGAGCAGAGATTATCGGAGTAAACAACCGTGATCTCAGAACATTCCAGGTAGACATGAACAACAGCATCCGTCTCAGAAAGATGGCACCGGATAACGTAGTTTTTGTCTCTGAAAGTGGAATCCGCATCCCTGATGATATCCGGCTTCTTTATGAAAATCAAGTGGATGCCGTACTGATCGGTGAAACACTTATGCGAAGCCCGGATAAGAAAGAAGCGCTGGAAAGTCTGAATGGCAGTTCATTACGTTAAAAACGGCAATATTTACTACGGAAAATCTTATCAGAAAACTCAGAATAGTTGAAAACTTTCAATTTGAGTATTATCTGTAGAGGAATTGATATGACTAAAGAACAACAGCAAAGAACAAAAATCAAAATTTGTGGCCTGAAACGTCCGGAAGATATTGCATATGTAAACGAAGCAAAGCCAGACTACTGCGGATTTATCATAGAAGTTTCCAAAAGCAGCAGAAACGTCACTGGCGATCAGGTAAGAACTCTTACTGCGAACCTGAACCCGGAAATTATTCCGGTAGGTGTTTTCGTAAACGCTTCCCCGGAAAGGGTAGAGGAACTGCTTCTTGACGGGACTATCCGGATCGCACAGCTCCATGGACAGGAAGATGATGCTTATATCAAAAGAATACAGAGGAACACCGGACACCAGGTCATTAAGGCCTTTTCCGTAAAAACAGCTCAGGATATTGAGCTGGCATTGCAAAGTCCTGCAGATTACATCCTGCTGGACCAGGGAGGCGGCGGAACCGGTAAAACCTTTGACTGGTCCCTGATCCCGGAGATAACCAGACCATTTTTCCTTGCAGGGGGGCTTGGCCCTGACAATCTTGCGCAGGCAGTTCATACGATCCGTCCTTATGCGGTAGATTTAAGCAGCAGTGTAGAGACGGACGGTATAAAAGACAGACAGAAGATACTGGAAGCAGTGCAGCTGGTATATAAAAATAATAGTACAATTTGAATATACAAGGAGGACACACAGATGTCAAAAGGAAGATTCGGCATCCACGGAGGACAGTACATACCGGAAACATTAATGAACGCTGTCATTGAACTGGAAGAAGCCTATAACCATTACAAAGATGACCCGGAATTTAACGCAGAACTCACAGAGCTTCTGAATGAATATGCAGGAAGACCATCCAGACTCTACTTTGCATCCCATATGACAGAAGACCTGGGCGGTGCCAAGGTATACTTGAAAAGAGAAGACTTAAATCACACAGGTGCCCACAAGATCAATAACGTACTTGGCCAGGTACTCCTTGCAAAGAAAATGGGCAAGACCCGTGTCATCGCAGAAACAGGCGCAGGCCAGCACGGCGTAGCCACAGCCACAGCAGCAGCACTTATGGGCATGGAATGTGAAATCTTTATGGGAAAAGAAGACACTGAACGTCAGGCATTAAACGTATACAGAATGCGCCTTCTCGGAGCAAAGGTAAATGCGGTTACCTCCGGTACAGCAACACTGAAAGATGCGGTTTCTGAGACAATGAGAGAGTGGACAAACCGTATCTCCGATACTCATTATGTACTTGGTTCCGTAATGGGTCCGCACCCATTCCCGACGATTGTCCGTGATTTCCAGGCAGTCATTTCCAAAGAAATCAAAGAGCAGATTCTTGAGAAAGAGGGAAGACTTCCGGATGCAGTGCTTGCATGTGTAGGCGGCGGCTCCAATGCGATCGGAACATTCTATAACTTTATTGAGGATAAAGATGTCCGCCTGATCGGATGCGAGGCAGCAGGCCGCGGTGTGAATACAGCAGAGACAGCGGCAACCATCGCAACCGGCAAGCTTGGAATCTTTCACGGAATGAAATCCTATTTCTGCCAGGATGAATACGGTCAGATCGCACCTGTATATTCCATTTCCGCAGGTCTGGACTATCCGGGAATCGGACCGGAACATGCACATCTGTACGATACAGGCCGCGCAGAATATGTACCTGTTACAGACGAAGAAGCAGTAGAAGCATTTGAGTATCTTTCCAGAACAGAGGGAATCATTCCTGCCATCGAGAGCGCTCATGCAGTAGCTTACGCAAAGAAGATTGTTCCGCAGATGAGCAAGGATCAGATCGTAGTCATCACAATTTCGGGACGTGGAGATAAGGACTGCGCAGCAATCGCGCGTTACAGAGGGGAGGATATCCATGAATAAGAGAATTACAGAAGCATTTGAAAAAGGAAAGGCATTTATCCCGTTCATTACCTGCGGAGATCCGTCTCTTGAGGTGACAGAACAGCTTGTATACGCAATGGAAGAAGCAGGCGCAGACCTGATCGAACTTGGAATCCCATTCTCTGATCCGACAGCAGAAGGTCCGGTAATTCAGGCTGCCAACGTGAGAGCACTCTCTGGCGGCGTAACAACTGATAAAATATTTGACATGGTAGTAAAGATCAGAAAGAATAGTTCTATTCCTATGGTATTTATGACTTATGCAAATGTGGTATTTTCCTATGGAACAGAACGTTTCATCAAAACAGCCGCAGAAATCGGAATGAATGGCCTGATCCTGCCGGATGTGCCTTTTGAGGAAAAAGAAGAGTTTGATACTGTATGCAGGAAATACGGTATCGACCTGATTTCTCTGATCGCACCAACTTCTCATGAGAGAATTGCACAGATTGCAAGAGAGGCAGAAGGGTTTGTTTACTGCGTATCTTCCCTTGGAGTTACAGGAACCAGAACGAACATTACTACGGATATCGGAGCAATGGTGAAACTGGTAAAAGCTGCGAAAGATATTCCCTGTGCAGTAGGATTTGGAATCTCAACACCAGAGCAGGCGAAGAAAATGGCAGCGCAGTCGGATGGTGCTATTGTTGGATCTGCAATCGTGAAATTGTGTGCAGCGCATGGAACGGATTGTGTGCCGTACGTGAAGGAGTATGTGAAATCTATGAAAGATGCGGTGATGGAAGCTTAAGTATATTAAAAATGTACGTGAAATCAATTATGTTTCTGTGTAATACAACAAACTCCCGGAGCAGTGGAACTTCGGGAGTTTGTAAAGCGTTATACCGATTATTTACAGGAAAGTTTTTAAAATTTGCAGAACCCCATTATCCCAGTATGGCGGGCAGGTATCTTTGGCAGCGGCTTGTACTTCGGGGCGGGAGTTGGAGACTGCGTAGCTGTAACCGGCGTTCTGTAGCATTTCGATGTCGTTGAGGTTATCTCCGAAGGTGCAGGTTTCTGCAGGTGAAATGCCGAGATGTCTTTGCAGAAAGTCAAGAGCGGGACCTTTTCCGGAATTTGGAGAAGTACAATCTACCCATTCTTTGCCGGCAGCGACTAAAGTTACTTTATCTTTCCATGCAGGTGTAAATAAAGGGGCACATATTTCTTCACAGGCATTCGGATGATAAACAGAAAACTTGATGATCTGCTGTCCTTTAAGCTTTAGCATTTCGGGTACTTCGCGTATATCATACCCATAGGAATCTCTCAGCCAGTGAAACATCCGGCTTCCGCCATCTTCGGCAAAACTGCAATCGGGTGTAGATACAAAGTAATCACAGGAAGGCATGTTTTCCTGAACCATAGAACACATACCCTTCCAGATTTCATCTGGCATAGTATGTACTTTCAGAATTTCTTTTGGGGTTCGCACAACAGTTCCTCCATCTGAAATGTAAAGCAGTCTGTCTGCAATTGGAGCAAACAGTTTCCTTTCACTACGATACTGCCTTCCCGAACAGGCAACAAAAATAATGCCCTTATCAATCAGCTTTCCAATTACATCCATATATTCTCTGTCAATCGCCAGAGTCCCATCCTTCACCAAAGTTCCATCTATATCAGAAGCAATCAGTTTAACCATAATAAAAGTCCTCTCTATAAATAAACAAATTTCCAAATTCTTTTAACAACAATTTTTATTCTATCATGCAACATTATATCTTTCCATCCCCAAATTCTACTATCAGTCTGAGAAATTCACAGCTGGTAAACAGACAGGAAACCAAAAATATTTCCTGCCATCCCCAAACTTTTTGCACATAAAACCCCATTGACTTTTCCAACCTTTTTTTTTATATTATATAAATAGAAATTTGTGTGTGCCAAAATCACACAATTAAACCCTGAAAAAAGGAGAAATGTTCGAAATGGATAAGAAAATGCTTTTTGTTTTCAACCCGAAAGCAGGCAAAGGCAAAATCAAAACACACCTGCTTGATATAGTAGACATTTTTAATAAAGGCGGTTACGAAGTAATTATTTATTCCACTCAGAAACCAAGAGATGCTTATGAAAAAGCCAAAGAATACGAAGATAAAGTGGATCTTATCGTATGCAGTGGCGGTGATGGCACTCTTGATGAGGTAGTTACAGGAGTTATGGAGAAGCGAAGCTCCATTCCTATCGGATACATTCCGGCAGGAAGTACCAACGATTTTGCAAACAGTCTCTTTATGCCGAAAAATATGACAAAGGCAGCCTCAATGATTATGACAGAGGAACTTTATCATTGCGATATCGGCCGTTTCAATAACCAGAGCTTTACATATATAGCAGCTTTCGGTCTATTCACAGATGTAGCTTATCAGACAGATCAGGATCTTAAAAATATTCTTGGACATGTAGCATATCTTCTGGAAGGGGTTAAACGACTCTTCGATATTAAATCATACCGTATGAAAATTGAATCAGAGGAATTAACGGTAGAAGATGATTTCATTTTTGGAATGATCACCAATTCCAGATCTGTGGGAGGATTTAAGAATCTTACAGGAAAGAATGTGGATATGAATGATGGACTTTTTGAAGTGACGATGATTACAAGGCCTAAGAATCCGCTGGAGCTGCAGGAGATCATGACAGCTATGCTGACAGCGGAAGATAACACAGATCTGATCCATTCTTTTAAATCAGCCAGACTGACAATTACTTCTGAAGAATCCGTATCATGGACTCTGGACGGTGAATTTGGAGGTGATCATACGCAGGTAGAAATTGAAAACTGTCATGAAGCACTGAACCTATATCTGAAAAGTACAAAAAACGAGGGAGCCAAATCAATTGGCATTTCCCCGTTAATAAATAAAAAGGAGAAATAAAATGGGTGAGTATATCAATGTAGTAGAGACTTTTGGATGTGACGTGTTTAATGATTCCGTCATGCAGGCACGACTTCCAAAGAAGATCTACAAAGAATTGAAAAAAACCATAGAAGAAGGCAAGGAGCTGTCTATGGAAATCGCAGATGTAGTAGCACATGAGATGAAAGAGTGGGCCATTGAAAAGGGTGCAACACACTACAGTCACTGGTTTCAGCCCCTTACCGGTGTGACAGCAGAGAAACACGATGCTTTTATTTCCACTCCAATGGAAAATGGCAAGGTTCTGATGTCTTTCTCCGGAAAAGAACTGATCAAAGGGGAACCGGATGCTTCATCATTTCCGTCCGGTGGATTAAGAGCTACTTTTGAGGCAAGAGGATATACAGCATGGGACTGTACATCTCCGGCATTTGTACGTCATGATGCAGCAGGCGGAACACTGTGTATTCCTACAGCATTCTGTTCTTATACGGGAGAAGCCCTTGATCAGAAAACACCACTTCTCCGTTCTATGGAAGCAATCAACACCCAGGCTCTCCGTCTTCTGAGACTTTTTGGAAATACTACTTCCAAAAAAGTTATTCCTTCAGTTGGAGCAGAACAGGAATATTTTCTGGTAGACAAAGAAAAATGGCTTCAGAGAAAGGATCTGATCTATACAGGCAGAACATTATTTGGCGCTATGCCGCCTAAGGGTCAGGAAATGGATGATCACTATTTCGGAAGTATTCGTCAGAGAATTTCCGCATATATGAAAGAAGTAAATGAAGAATGCTGGCGACTTGGTGTACCGGCCAAGACACAGCATAATGAAGTTGCCCCTGCACAGCATGAACTTGCACCGATTTATGCACCGGTGAATATTGCAGCAGACCAGAATCAGATGATGATGCGTATTCTTAAGAAAGTAGCCAGTCGCCATGGAATGCGCTGCCTTCTCCACGAGAAGCCATTTGCAGGTGTAAATGGATCTGGTAAGCACAATAACTGGTCACTTACCACTGATGACGGAATCAATCTTCTGGATCCGGGTAAAACACCACATGATAATATCCAGTTCCTTCTGGTTCTCACCTGTATCCTGAAAGCAGTAGATGAGCATGCAGACCTTCTCCGTGAATCAGCAGCAGATGTTGGAAATGACCAGAGACTTGGTGGACATGAAGCACCACCGGCAGTTATTTCCGTATTCCTTGGAGAACAGCTCGAAGATGTACTGGAACAGCTGATCAACACAGGAACAGCTACACACAGTAAGAAAGGAAGTAAGCTTGAGACTGGTGTTAAGACTCTTCCGGATTTTATGAAGGATGCAACAGACCGTAATCGTACTTCTCCTTTCGCATTTACAGGAAACAAATTTGAATTCCGTATGGTAGGATCAAGGGATTCTATTTCCGGATGCAACGTAGTACTGAACACGATTACTGCAGAAGTATTTAAAGAGGCGTGCGACCGCCTGGAGAATGCACCTGATTTTGAACTTGCGGTACATGATCTGATCAAAGAGTATGCAACAGAGCATCAGAGAATTGTATTTAATGGAAACGGATATGCACCTGAATGGGAAAAAGAAGCTAAACGCCGCGGACTTCCGATTCTTCCGAGTATGGTAGATGCGATTCCGGCACTTACTACAGAGAAATCAGTAAAGCTGTTTGAATCATTTGACGTATTCTCCAGAGCCGAACTTGAATCTCGTGCAGAGATTAAATACGAGATTTATTCCAAAGCAATCAATATTGAAGCAAAGACAATGATCGATATTGCAACGAAGCAGATCATTCCGGCAGTGATCAGATATACCACTGTTCTGGGAGAATCTATCAATACAGTGAAAATGGCGGGAGAAGGACTGATCGACGTCAGTGTACAGCTTGATCTGCTCAAGAAGGCATCCAGACTTTTAAAGAGTACCAACAGTGCCATGAGCAAACTGAGCAAACTGGTTGAGAAGATTCCTGAATATGCAGAAGGACGTGACAGAGCAGTATTCTGCAGGGAGAAAGTCGTTCCTGCAATGGAAGCCTTACGTGAGCCGGTAGATGAGCTGGAAATGATCGTAGACAAAGAAATGTGGCCAATGCCATCTTACGGAGATCTTGTTTTTGAAGTTTAAAAATATTCTGTAAGAATATAGAGTGATGTTATAGAAAGAGGCTGTTAATCTGATCAGATGAGCAGCCTCTTTATGAAACTTAAACTGGACCATAATGGTTACATAAAGCTGAGGAGGATGAAATGGAAGAACTGAGATTTTTGGAGGAACAGCAGGTTTCTCCTGAACTTATAAAAAGAGTGGAAGAATTTCGAAGACAATATGAAGTAGCACCGGAAGCAATGGACAGGATCGTGAAACCATCGATTCCGTTTTATGGAAAAGATATTCTGGAAATGGCCATTGCAGGGTTACTTAAAGGAGAGAATCTTTTACTTACAGGTCCCAAAGCTACAGGAAAAAATATTCTGGCAGAAAATCTGGCTTACATTTTTAACAGGCCGGCGTATAATGTTTCTTTCCATGTAAATACGAATAGTGGAGATCTGATAGGAACGGATACATTTGTGGATAATGAGGTGAAACTTCGTAAAGGAACAATCTATCAGTGTGCGGAATACGGTGGATTTGGAATCCTTGATGAAATCAATATGGCAAAAAATGATGCGGTATCTGTGCTTCATGCCACATTGGATTACAGACGTTCTATTGATGTACCAGGCTACAACAAGATAGATCTTCATCCTGCTGCACGTTTTATCGGAACCATGAATTATGGATATGCAGGAACCAAAGAATTGAATGAAGCACTGGTATCCAGATTTATTGTTATTGACATGCCTGCTCAGACAGAAGGATCTCTGGAATTTATTTTTCGGAAAATGTTTCCAAATGTAAAAGAAAATGCAAGAGATCAGTTTATCGGTGTATTTATGGATCTGCAGCTGAAAGCCGCAAACAGTGAAATTTCAACGAAATCACTGGATCTGAGAGGGCTGCTTGCTGCCATAAAGATTATAGAAACCGGACTTTCGCCAAGAAAAGCAGTTACCATGGGTGTTGTAAATAAAACATTCGATATTTTCGAAAAGGAAATTGTAGAGGATGTGGTAAGTACCAGAATTCCGGCTGACTGGACAAGGGATGATGTATATGAAGCATGAGAAAATCGTGGAAATTGATGATTGTCGTCTGGAACTGGAAAACAGAATCCGCAATTTGCTCTGGACAATAAGCGGAGATTATTCATTAAAAATGAAAATAGACATTTCCCTGTATCTCCGTTCAAAGGCAATTGCGCTGTACGATGGAATCAAACAGGGTGCGCTGGCAAAATATTATGATAAAGATATGCTGGGGCTGTATCTGGTAAAGAAAGTATTTTGTCAGGCAGGAGAAGGAGAACTGACTGCAGTTGCCCAATTGTGTGTGGAAGAAGCAATCGGGGAAAAAATCTGTCGGGAACGTCCAGGTGTGCGGGAAATGCAAAAACAGGCTTTCGAAGATATTCTGGACCAGGAATTTGAACAGATGCCGGCTTATGGGGATATTCTGGGGCGTTTAAAGATTGCTGTTTTAAGAGACCGGCTGGAGAATGGTCATCATCAGGTGGAGGAGAAGCTTGGGAAAATCAGAAACAAGGTTTATGAGGCACGGAATGCCAAAGATACCCTGGAACTGATCCGCGTGATCGATCAACTCTATAATACTGTTGTTGATCCGGACTTTGAGAAAATCCATGGAACTCTGGAGCAGGTTATGGCTGTAACCATGGAAGAACTGACCGAATATAACTGGGAGGATTTTCTTACAGAAGAACTCTATGAGGAAGCTCTGGAAAGTTATATTGAACAGATGACAGATAAGATTACGGATATGGAAGATACTTCTGTCACTGAGAAGATGGAAAAAGAACGTCAGGCGAAACATAAAATTACCATCCTTACAGAAGAAGAATTGGAGAAAGCGTATACTTATGTGGAACTGAACTTCGGAAAAACCTATCTCACACCGGCAGAAGAGAAACGGATGAATTATCTGATGTGCAGAGAATTGCACAGGGATTGCAGCCTTTATTTTACAGAAGGAATCCTTAAGAATCCGGTGAAACGTAATTATCAGTATGAGTATGCAGTGCGTTTGAAAAACAAAAATATCTGGCTCTACCATGATAAGCACAGGATAGTGAAGCAAAATATCACATCTCTGACAGATCTTCTGAGAAAAACACTGGTTTTAAAAAGTGAGACGCAGGAAGTACTTTCGGACAGAGGAACGATTATTCCGTCACGGTTATGGAGAGTGGGAAGAAGCAGTGAGGCAAATCTGTTTAAAAGGGAACTGAAATCGGATGCTTCGGACTTTGTGGTGGATGTGCTGATTGATGCCAGCGGCTCCCAGATGGCAAGACAGGGAGAGGTGGCATTGCAGGCGTATATCATAAGTGAAGCATTGAGCAATGTAAATCTTCCACACAGAGTTATGAGTTTCTGCACGTTCTGGGATTACACAATCCTGCACAGATTTCGTGAATATGATGATCCTCAGTCTGCAAATGAAAATATTTTTAACTATGTAACTTCTTCCAACAACAGGGACGGGCTTGCTATTAAAACGACCGGCTATGGATTGCTTCAGAGGCCGGAAGAGAAAAAAATCCTGATTGTATTAAGTGATGGAAAACCTTACGATGTGATCATAAACAGACCTCACGCAAAAAATCCGGAACCATATATGGGAAAATATGCGATTACAGATACTGCTACAGAAGTCCGACATCTGAGAAATCAGGGAGTAAGTGTTCTGGGGGTTTTTGCAGGGGAAGATAAGGACCTTGAAACAGAAAAAAAGATATTTGGAAAAGACTTTGCTTATATTCGTGATATTTCGAACTTTTCGAAAATTGTCGGACGATACCTGATCAAACAACTGGATTCTGATGAATAAGCAGACAAAATAACAAAAAAATGTGCTGTTAGAATGTGCTAACAAGGCATAAATTTATCAAATTATCACGATAACTTGGTAAAGTGCATAAAAATCCATTTTTTTCACCTTGCCTTTTTGTACATATTTCGCTATAATGGAGTATGTTTCTAAATTAATACAAAAGGGAGAGGAAATCATGGACAAAAACAAAGAGTTCAAACCGTATATTCCGGCTGACAAGATCACACCTGAATTTACGGTGACATCCATCATCATGGGTGTTATCCTTGCAGTTATCTTCGGTGCAGCCAATGCTTATCTTGGTCTGCGTGTAGGTATGACTGTATCTGCTTCCATTCCGGCAGCAGTTATTTCCATGGGCGTAATTCGCAAGATCATGAAAAAGAACTC
>CAKRVX010000050.1 GCA_934409175.1 uncultured Blautia sp. | reverse complement strand
ATCGGTACGCTGCGTGCATCCGGCTATACCAGACAGGAGCTGGTTCTGCATTATATGACACTTCCGGTACTGGTTACACTGGTTGGTGCGCTGATCGGAAATATCCTTGGGTATACGGTATTTAAAGGTGTATGCGCGGGTATGTATTATGGAAGCTACAGTCTTCCGACTTACGTGACCAGATGGAATGCGGAAGCCTTTCTGCTTACAACTGTAGTTCCAGTGCTCATTATGCTGGTGGTAAATTACGGAGTATTGAGACATAAATTAAAACTGTCTCCGCTGAAATTCCTGCGAAGAGATCTTTCTTCAGGGCACAGGCAGAAAAGGGCTATCCGTTTAAGCCCGAGGATTAAAATATTCTCCAGGTTCCGTCTGCGTGTAATCTTCCAGAATATGAGCAACTATATAGTTTTGTTTATCGGAATTCTATTTGCAAACCTGCTTTTAATGTTTGGCCTGCTGCTTCCATCTGCCTTGTCTCATTATCAGGGAGAAATCCAGGGAAATATGCTGGCGAAATACCAGTATATGCTTCAGGTTCCGGTCAGTGCAGTGAGCGGAAATAAATTTGAAAGTCTGATTTCCCTGCTGGAATTCTACATGGATTCCGAAACAGACAATGAAGATGCAGAGGAATTTTCTGCTTATTCCTTAAATACGCTGCCTGGAAAATATAAGAGCGAAGAAGTTCTGTTTTACGGTATCGAGCCGAACAGTAAATATGTAAAAATAGATTTTGATAATACAGAAGAAAATTCAGAGAAGGACAAGTCTACAGTCAGTGCTGATGCAACTGTATATATTTCCAGTGCATATGCAGACAAATTCCGGATCAAAATTGGTGATACCATTACTCTGAAAGAAAAATACGAAAAAGATGAGTATTCATTCAAGGTAGCAGGAATCTATGACTATACAGCTGCCCTTTGCGTATTCATGCCGCGAAGTGAACTGAACAGCACCTTTGACCTGGGAGATGACTACTACAGCGGCTATTTCTCAGATACAGAGCTTACAGATATCAAGAGCCAGTACATCGGTTCTGTAGTTGATCTGGATGCGCTCACCAAGATTTCCAGACAGCTGGATGTGTCCATGGGAAGTATGATGGGTCTGATCAATGGATTTGCTATTATGATCTACATGGTACTGATCTATCTGCTGTCCAAGATTATTATCGAGAAAAATGCCCAGTCCATATCCATGGTAAAGATTCTGGGCTATACAAATGGTGAGATCAGCAGGCTTTATATCATGTCAACTTCTATTGTAGTTGTGATCTGTCTACTTCTCAGTCTGCCTATTGAGACAGCAGTCATGAATGTACTGTTTCGTGAGATGATGCTGGCAAGTATTTCCGGATGGATCACTCTTTGGATCGATCCGATGATCTATGTTCAGATGTTTGCTGCGGGAATCATTACTTATGGAATCGTAGCATTGCTGGAGTTCAGAAAAGTAAAGAAAGTACCTATGGATGAAGCACTGAAGAACGTAGAATAAATAAAAATAAGAACGGGACAGTCTCTGATAAATGATCAGCAAACTGCCCCGATTCTATTATGCCTGTTCAGTTTTTTCCTCGAATAAATTATCTCTGGTGATATTCTGTGCCCATTTACCTTGGCGGTAATGATGAAATACCCAGGGCCATTTGACGAATTCATCGGTGCAGAGCAGAAAATATACCCACAGAACAGGAAGCTTCAACACAAAAGCCGCAAAAAATCCAAGAGGAACTGCATAGACCCACATATCAATGGTATCGCAGATCAGTCCGAATTTCGTGTCGCCGCCAGCGCGGAAGACTCCGGCGATCAGGGCGGTGTTTACTGCTGATCCCATAATATAATAAGTGTTGATCAGAAGCATATACTTCAGATAATGCATGGCAGTATCATTCAGAGACGCAAACTTCATTACAAATGGTGTGATGGCAAGGACGATCACACCTCCGATGGCGCCTGCGATTACAGTAAGCTTCAGCATACGGGAAGCATAAACCTTTGATTTATCCAGATCTCCCTGTCCCATGATCTTACCTAACAGGATTGTTCCTGCGCTGGCAATGGCAAAGCAGAATACGGATCCGATATTACGTACCACTACCACCAGAGAATTGGCAGCTACTGCATCTGTTCCAAGGTGCCCTAAGATTACGGAATACATGGAAAAAGCCACACTCCAGGAAAGGTCATTACCCAGTGCGGGAAGTGACAGTCTGAGAAAATCATGGAACAGAAGCTTGCTGTGGATAAACATATAGGCAGGATTCAGCTTTACATTTTTACTCAGAAATGACACGATCACGCAAGCGGTTAACTGGATCACACGGGAAGTGGCAGTTGCGATGGCAACACCTGTGGCGCCAAGCTTCGGCATGCCGAACAGGCCGAAGATAAAAGTGGCATTTAAAAAGATGTTCAGGATAAATGCCAGCATATTCAGAGCCATACTGATGGTCACACGGCCAATACTTCTGAGAATGGAAAGATAAATTTCACTGATTCCCCAGCAGATGTAGGTGATGCCCATGATACGCAGGTAAGAGGATCCGATCCGTATCAGTTCAGAATCCCTGGTAAAAAGCTGCATCATATATTGCGGCATGGTAAATGCTACCAGTGCCACCAATGCAGAGATAACCAGAGAGAAGCGGAGGGCAATTCCCTCTACTGCATGGATAGCATTCAGATCCTTTTTTCCGTAATACTGGGAACACAGCAGGGATGCTCCGGTGCCAAGTCCATAATATACCATAAACAGGACATTGGAATAGTTAGCCGCCAGGGAAACAGCAGAAATAGAAGACTGCCCCACATAGTTAAGCATGATCACATCAGCAGAGTTTACAGCTGCACTCAGGAGATTCTGAATGATGATGGGAACTGCCAGCTTTAAGATCTGTGGATAAAAATCATCCTTCCCTGTTAAAACATTTTTTTTCATTACATTCTCCCAAAACATATATTTTCAGAATGCCATGTCAGAAAATGATGACTGCGGCAGTTCTGATAACTTCATGATATATATTTTCCGGAACAAAAGCTACACATATTTTGACAAATAACTTCTATATTCTGACTTTGAAGACAAAAAAGACGTTATATCTGGTGAAAAGCAGATATAACGCCCTGGGGAATTGCGTGTATCAGTAATTATAATGTATTCAGATCAACCTTGTAATCATCAGCTCCCTGTCCGTCTACTGTATAGTAAGCAGCTTTCTGCTCTACATTTACATATACGCTGATTTCTTTTCCAGAGATCTTTTTTGCTTCGATGTCTTTTTTGATGGCTTCCTCGATGGAGCTCATGCTAACTGCAAAACCAGGTAATTCGATAGTTGTTTCTACGAATTTTTTTGTCTCGATTGTTTTAGTCACTTCTTTTACTGCTTTTTTTACAGTTGCTTTTGCTTCTTCTACAACTGGGGATTTAGCGATATCTGCAGCAGCTTCCTTGGCCTCTTCGATTACTTCCGGAGCTTTTGCGATAGTTTTTTCTACTGTTTCTTTTACTGTTTCAGTAGCCTTTGTTGTAGCTTCTTTAATTGCTTCAGTTGTCTTTACTGTAGATTTGGTGTTTGTTCTTGAAGTTGATTTTTTTCTCATAATAATTTTCCTCCACCTGGCTGGTTTACCAATTTCCTATTCACCGTATCACAAATTCCAGATAATGTCAAATTTTTATCACAATATGTGGAACCAGAATCTTTAAAAAGCGGAAAATATGAAAAAATAAAGAAAGTACGAAAAAAACTCCCCGGAATACAGATTCCTATGGTATACTGAAATCAACGCCAATGATTAAATATGAAAGGAACTTGGAAAGTGCTTATGGAATATCAGATTTTTACAGATGCAACGGCAGATATCAGTGAAGAAATGCTGCAGGGTTATCCGAAACTGGAGATCATTCCTATGCAGGTTGAGGTCGGAGAAGAACATTTTCTGTTCGGACCGGGAGGAAATCTTACTGTAAAGCAGTTTTATGAGATGCAGAGGGCTGGAAAATTCGCTTCCACTTCCCAGATTAATCCTCAGGCTTATTATGATCATTTTGAGCCTGTATTGAAAGCAGGACAGGATATCTTTTATTTATGTTTTACATCCGGGTTATCCGGTACATATAATACTGCAAATATGACCATTACAGATCTGAAGGAGAAGTATCCTGAGAGAAAGATCATCTGTGTGGATACCTTATGTGCCTCTGTAGGAGAGGGATTTATTGTTCGTGAAGCACTGCGCATGCAGAAAGAGGGAATGTCCATGGAGGAACTGCAGAAATGGACAGAGGATCACAGACTGCAGGTATGCCACTGGTTTACGGTGGATATGCTGGATCATCTCCGTCATGGCGGCCGTATTTCCGCAGCATCTGCTGCTATTGGAACCGTTTTGAATATCAAACCGTTGCTTCATGTGGCAGAGGATGGAACACTGAAAGTTATGGATAAACCCAGAGGACGTAAAAAAGCTTTTAAACTTCAGATGTCCAAGATGGAAGAGGGATGGCTGCCGGAACTTGGAAAGCTGGTAGTGATAGGACATGGAGACAGTATGGAGACAGCGCTGGAATTAAAGGAAACTGTGCTTGCCAAGTATCCGGATGCAGAAGTACGCATTGCGGATATCGGGCCTGTTATCGGAGCACATACGGGACCTGGTATGATTGCATTGATTTTCTGGGGAACTACCAGATAATTTATAAAGATGAGAGAAAGCAGGGGAGAGATCCTCTGCTTTTTTATGGGGCTGCCGCACTAACGTGCGGTAGCTCATTTTATATCCACCACAAAACGCCGGACTTCGAAAAGCCGGCGCTTGTGGTATAATCAGTTTATGCTACTAAACAAAATAATACAGAAAGATTATACCTCATTTTCTCTGTATTATCAAATCAAATTTCCGCTGGATTTAGAGATTTCTATTCCATCTGATGATCCGGTTCGTCTGGTAAGTGCCTTTGTGGAGAAAATGGACCTTTCTGAACTGTATAAAACTTACGGCAGGATCAGAAAAAATCAGGCTCGGTTATACACGAAACTGTCTTCTTTTGTGTCTGAATGTGAAGAACTCTACGGAATGAAAACAGTATATCATGAGAGGATATCCATACACACCTTAAAGCGGTTAAAAAAGCAATTGTGCCGTATCAAAGTACAGGAAGGAATCGTGTTTATACATGGAACCGGCCGGAGAAAAACACAGTTACAGAAATCTCTGGAACAACTGGAACGGTATCTGGAGAAACTAAAGGAATATACGAAAAAACTGTATACGCTTGGGGACAGAAACAGTTATTCCAAAACAGATCCCGGGTATGAAAGTGAAGAAAACTATCTTTTCATTGAAAGCAACGGACAGACTGCCTACATAAAGCCACAGAACTATGAGATCTCAAAGACGCGAAAATACAAAAAGGACATTAGCAGAAGGGAAAATATGGAGTATCATGCGGACAGGGACAGTTACATCTGCTGGAATGGAAGAGAACTGACTGTCACAAATGAACGGAGAAGTAAAACGACGAGTGGATATGTCAGTATAAAAACTTATTACAGATGTTCAGACTGTACTGGCTGTCCTTATAAAACAGAATGTATTAAAGGGAACAACTGCAAAACGCCTATGGAAAAACGTAATAAAGTGTTGATGGTCTCAAAGACGATGAGCCAGAAGCGTGCAGAAGATCTGGAACGGATCACGAGTGAGTATGGGACCATGCTCCGGATGAGCCGCAGTATTCAGGCGGAAGGTCCTTTTGCTGATGTGAAAGAAGACATGAACTTTCGGAGATATCTGTACCGTGGAAAAGGAAATGCCCTGGCAGAAAGTATCCTTTATGACTAAAGAAGAACAGATTGTAAATCATCCGTACAGACCGGATCATGAAGTTGCTGACGGCATTTTCATATTCTGAGTGTGCACTATGAAAAAGAGATACTGTAAAAAAGGAGACAGGTTTATGAGAGCAGTAAGTATCATAAAAGGAGTTCTGTTAAATGTATGTGTGATATGTAGTATAGTTTGTATTGTATTGAAAATTCTTGACTGGTATAATCCTTATATGGACTTTACGGGACATGGGATATTTGCAGCATATATTCTGTATGTTTCTGTATTTCTGTATACGGTTCTGGAATATCTTTATTCAGCAAAAGCAGCAGGCAGAAGAAAAAATAACAGAGAAACCTGATATCAGTGAAAGAGATAAGGAGGAAATTATATGGGAATAAATGTAAATATCCGTATTTTTTCAGAACATACCATTGGTCTGCTTGCGGATTACAGAGAACATTTGGAATTACAGTCATATGATGTGAATAGTCCCGTGAAGAGATGTCTGTGGGGTGAGATTTACAGACATTTTATGAAACAACTTTCAGAGAAAGTAATGACAAAAGATATGGTAGGTGAAATTTTATGAATACACTACAGCAATTGGATATAAGTATTTTACTATGGATACAACAACATCTGAGGATAGATGCACTGACACCTTTCTGGAAAGTTGTAACTTTTCTGGGAAATGGAGGATGGTTCTGGATCGTACTGGGAGTAGGACTGCTGTGCCTGGCGAAAACCAGAAATACAGGTGTTACAGCATTACTGTCTCTGGCTATGGGTTTTCTTGTTACAAATGTGGCACTGAAAAATATTGTAGCACGTCCCAGACCTTTTGACGCATATGACACGATCATTCCTCTGATCACCAGACCTACAGATTATTCTTTTCCGTCAGGACACACCTGTGCATCATTTGCTGTAGCATTAGTCATGTTCAGGATGCTGCCCCGCAGATATGGGATTCCGGCAGTAGTTCTGGCGGCAATGGTAGCGTTCTCCAGACTTTATCTGGGAGTTCATTATCCGGGGGACGTACTGGGAGGATTTCTCGTAGCTTTTTTTACCAGTACTCTGGCATATTATCTGACTCAGAAATCAGGACTTTTCCGTAAGTGGAGGGCCAGATGAATGGAATTGTGATCATACCGGTATATGAACCGGAAGAGGTGTTGCCATAAAAACCGGCCTGAGATATATAAAGGAAAATCATCTGAATTATGATGTAGTGGGAATCATGGACGGCGATGGACAGCATCTGCCGACAGATATGAAGAAGCTTTTATATAAAGCAGGTGAGAACAGAGAAGCTCTGATACTTGGAGTACGTCAGGTAGGAAAAAAGATGCCTTTTCGTTCCAGGGTAGGAAATACGATTACCAGAACCATGTTTCATCTGCTGAGCGGTTTGTATGTTTCGGACACACAATCCGGGCTTCGGGCGTTTTCTACAGAACTGGCAGATCAGTTTCTGGAAATTCCAGGTGAACGCTATGAGTATGAAACTGCCGTATTATATCAGTGCGCAAAGGAAAAAGTTCCGGTGAAGGAAATCCGGATCCGGACTATTTATAAAGATACGCAGAACAGCACATCCCATTTCCGCACAGTGCGGGATTCTGTCAGGATATACGGACAACTGTTTAAATTTGTACTTGCTTCCTTGTCCAGTTTCTGTCTGGATTACTGTCTGTTTGGTATCATGGTATTTTTTCTGGGAACAGGATCTGAGAAAATACTCGCAGCAAATATTGCGGCGCGTATGCTTAGCGGAACTTATAATTATCTTCTTAACACCAGACTGGTATTTCGTCAGAAACCTTCAGTCTGCACTGCATGGAAATACTGTATTCTGGCAGGAAGCGTTCTTGTATTTAACAATATCTTTCTTAGTATATATACAGTTTTGACAGGACTGGATGTGTTTTATGCGAAAATACTGACGGAGATTACTCTTTTTCTGGTGAGTTTTCTGGTACAGAGGCTGTGGATCTTTGTCGGATTGACGAATAAGTGCCAGGTATGAACCGGAATACCTTTCTGCTCTGAAGAATAGAATAGAACAAAAAGTAACAGGAGCGTTTATATGAAACGAAGACCATTACTGATCAGCCTGCTGATCTCTCTGGGAACTGGAGTGATCGCGGGCTTTTTTACTTCGTCAGGAACTGCGCAGTACGGGGAGATGTACTATCCGCCTCTTTCGCCGCCTGGCTGGGTATTTCCCATTGTGTGGCTGATCCTTTATACACTGATGGGGCTGGCAGCATACAGGATTTATCTGAAGAGGCCGAAGGCAGAAGCATTGAAACTGTATCTCATACAGCTTGGCGTAAATTTTTTCTGGCCCATTCTGTTTTTTAATCTGCATTGTTACTGGTTTTCGTTTTTCTGGCTCATATTGTTGTGGTATCTGGTGTATCTGACAGTGAAAGAATTTACGAAGATTGACAGGAAAGCCGGCTATATGCTGGTTCCCTATCTGCTCTGGATCACTTTTGCCCTGTATCTGAATCTGGCGATTGCCCTGCACAGATGATAAAATCTCTGTCTGTTCACAAAATTCTGTCGCATAAAATTGAAAAGAAAGTACATACTATCCCCATAAAAATAAAATACAAAGAAGGAAAATGATATGGATAACAGCACAAAGAAACTGCTGGATGAATGCAGCAAAGGATGCAAAATGGCCATCGAAAGCCTGGAACAGGTACAGCATCATGTGACGGATGCAGGACTGGCAGCAGCCATTGAAGAATCCTGTACCAGACATAAGGAACTGGAAGCCAGGATATCCCAAATGCTTCTGAAAGAAGGCCAACCTGAAAAAGAACCGGGCCTGATGGTATCCACTTTCTCCTGGATGACTACAGGAATGAAAATGCTTACAGGAAATGATGATAACAAACAGGCAGTAAAGATCATCATGAATGGCTGTAATATGGGAATACAGTCTATTACAGAAGCTATGCACCAATGCCGTGATGCCACATCTGACAGTATCACACTTGCCGGGAAACTGGTAAAAACAGAAGAAAAGCTGATGGATGAGATGAAAAAATATTTATAACAAAAACTGTTTATGAAATGTTTATCTTTTTCCACCATAATCTTTAAGTCCTCCTGTTACAGTGACCTTATCATGAAACAGGAGGAAAACTATATGGAAAAAGAAATAACCGGACTGACTACAGAAGAAGTCAGACAGCGCAGAAAGGAAATGGATGGTTCCGAATTTGCGACACGGATTACAAGAAGTCGTTCACAGATCATAAAAGGAAATCTGTTTACTTTATTTAATTTTCTGAATTTCGGGATTGCTCTGCTTCTGTTTCTGGCAGGTGCTTATTCAAACATGCTCTTTATCGCGATCATTATCCTGAATATTGTTATTGGTACTGCTCAGGAACTGAAAGCAAAGAAACTGGTAGATGAACTGTCAATCCTCAACCGTCCATCTGTAAATGTGATCCGCAATGGGAAACAGAGCACAGTAGGAATGGAAGGACTTGTACGGGATGATATTACTGTGCTGACCAGCGGAAATCAGATCTGTAGTGATTCTGTGGTTACGGAGAGTTCACTGGAGGTCAATGAGTCTCTTCTTACCGGGGAAAGTGATGCAGTTGTAAAGGAGAAAGGAAGCAAACGTCCATGGCAGCAGTAATAAAAAGTTGTATTCCGTTTGATGCACTGCGGGCATTTATCTGTATTACCATGGTTTTGGGTACCCCGTGTGCGCTGATGATTTTTCCGGGCCTTTTTGAAGTGACAGCTGTAACCGGAATTATGCTTAAGTTTATTGTATTGGCAGCACTCTGTTGTCTGGTATTGGCAATGTCCCATGCCGGAATAATAAAAATTTCAGGAAATTTACAAAAAGATAGAAAAAGTTCCCGTACTGCGGTATGATATCAGAAGAAAAGTTTTTTGACTTTTACATAACATTCACAAAGGGTGTTTGAAATGTCCCTGAAAAAACGAATGTTTTATTCCAATCTGCTGATCCTGACAGGTGCTCTTGCAGCATTGGCCATGGTAGCAACACTGGTGATTGGAATATTTGAAGATTCCGTGGAGAAACAGCTTCCGTCGAAACAGTGGATTTTGTCTTCTCTGGTCCACAACATGCCGATGTTGCTTCTGGCTGGTTTTCTTATTATTTTTCTTGCTATTGCAGTATTACTTCTTCTGTCAGCGTGGTTTACCAATCGTATGAACCGGCGTATTATGGAACCTCTGGATGAGCTGGTAAAAGCATCTGAACATGTCCGTGCCGGAAATCTGTCAGAAGAAATTCATTACCATGGAGAGACAGAACTTGAAAATGTCTGCGAAGCATTTAATGCCATGCAGCGTACGATCCCTTGCAGGTCAGGAAGAACGGGAAAAAAAGTGATGCCTGAAATTTCCATGGATGTGGAGCAGGTACGGTGTATTCTGGATAATCTGCTGGAAAACAGCATGAAATATGCAGGAACCACACCTGTAAAGATTGGAATAAAAGTATATGAAGAATCTGGCAGTGTGGTACTGGAATGGAAGGATAACGGTGCAGGAGTACCTCCTGAAAAACTGGACCGGATCTTTGACAGATTTTACCGTTGTGATGAATCCAGAAACAAAAAAGGCAGCGGAGTGGGCCTTTATGTGGTAAAATATATCATGAAACGCCATCATGGAAGTGTCTGTGCGGTCAATGAGGGCGGATTGAAGATTTCACTATATTTTCCCAGGGAGGAACAGAAATGACGAGAATACTCATTGCTGAGGATGACCGTAAGATTGCAGAGCTGGAGAGAGATTATCTGGAGATCAATGGATATGAGACGAGGCTGATAGAATAGGGCACAGCAGTAATTCCTGCGCTGAGAGCAGAACATTTTGACCTGCTTTTGCTGGATGTTATGCTTCCGGGGTGTGACGGATATGAGATCTGCAGGAAGGTAAGGGACGAAATTGATATTCCCATACTGATGGTTACGGCATTAACAGAGCCTGTGGATGTGATCCGGGGCCTGGGACTTGGAGCAGATGATTATATTACAAAACCCTTCGATCCCTCAGAGCTGGCGGCCCGGGTTAAGGCTCACCTGAAACAATACAAACGTCTCACCGAAAACCAGAAAAATCAGGAAAGTACGCCGGACAGGATCATTGTTCAGAACCTGATCATAGAACCACAGACCTGGAAAGTCTGGAAAAAAGATAAAGAAATCAGAAAATCCTGATATTGTTTTTTCAAAAGAAGATCTGTTTGAGAAAATATGGGGATATGATTATGTATCGGATGCTGCCACGGTATCTGTACATATCAACCGGCTGAATAAATAAAAGCACAAAAAACATATAAAAGGACGGATTTCATGAACAAGAATGAGATTTATATAAAAACCGGAATACAGTACAAAGAGATGACGAAAGAACTTTTGGCGCAGTGTGATCTGGCAGCACAGATTTCTGATCCGAAACTGCAGATTGGGATCAAGCCGAATCTGGTATCTCCATCAGAAGCTTCCTGGGGAGCTACCACGCATCCGGAGATCGTAGCAGGAATCATTGAATATCTTCGGGAAAATGGATACAGAAGGATTGCCATGCTGGAGGGTTCCTGGGTGGGTGACAGAACGGAGGAAGCATATGAAATGTGTGGTTACCGGGAACTTTCAGAAAAGTATCAGGTTCCTTTCTGGGATATGCAGAAAGACAGAGGAATTCCCATAGATTGTAAAGGAATGGAATTAAATATCTGTGAAAGAGCAGATACGGTAGATTTTCTGATCAATGTTCCGGTTCTGAAGGGACATTGTCAGACAAAGATCACCTGTGCCCTGAAAAATATGAAAGGTCTGATCCCGAATACGGAGAAAAGAAGATTCCATGCAATGGGACTGCATAAACCTATTGCGCATTTAAACGCAGGAATCCATCAGGATTTCATAGTGGTGGATAATATCTGCGGAGATCTGGACTTCGAAGATGGGGGAAATCCGGTTGTGATGAACCGTGTTCTGGCAGGAATGGATCCTGTGCTTATGGATTCTTATGTCTGCGAGATGATGCATTATAAGACAGAGGATGTACCATATATTAAACTTGCAGAAGAACTGGGTGTGGGAAGTACGGATCTGGAACATGCCCATATCATATACTGTGAAGATACTGCCAGAAAAGAACTGCCGAAATCCAGGAAAGTAGTAGAATTGCAGGACGCTGTGGAAGAGGTGGAATCCTGCAGTGCCTGCTATGGTTATCTGATCCCTGCACTTGAGATGCTGAAAAATGACGGTCTGTTTGAAAGGCTGGATGAAAAGATCTGCATCGGACAGGGATTCAGAGGAAAGACCGGAAATCTGGGAGTAGGGGCGTGTACATGTAAATTTATTCATAATGTAAAAGGTTGTCCGCCTACGGAAAATCAGATCTATGATTTCCTGAAGGAATACATTTTAAATTATAAATAATTTGTCTGACATAACAGAAACAGGCTTTCCAGGCAGGTATCCGGTAATGGGAAATATCTGCAGAAAGCCTGTTTTTATTATTCTATGCTGTAGAAATCAACTCAGCGGTTCTGTATTATTTTACATGATCAGAGAATTGCTGTCAGCAATCTATCTGTTACAATCCAAGTTGGATCATTTTTACAATAGTTTCCTGGTCGAATCTGCTGCTGTCGACTGCCAGATGATACTGGGAGAAATCCGTCCATTTTTTGTCAGTAAAATATTCATAATAGGTACGGCGTTCTTTATCTACTTTCTTGATCATTTTCTGAACGCTTTTCTCTTCTCTGCCTGTACGCTGTATAACAGTCTGTACCCGATAATCAAAAGGTGCATAAATGAATACGCTGAGACAGTTCCCTTCCAGGATATGGTTGGCGCATCTGCCGACGATCACACAGTCTTCTTTCTGCGCTGCCTCTACAATAATCTTGCGCTGCAGATCAAAAAGCACATCATTCATAGGCACGAAATGAAAATCACTGTCAAGCTGTAGTTCATGATCAATAGGAAAACGCCATTGGCTGCCTTTTTTTTCATCCACCTTGGCAAGTACATCGAAGGGGATGTTTTCTTTCTGTGCTGCAATGTCGATCAGTTCCTTGTCATAAAATGCGAAGCCAAGTTCATCTGCCAGAGTTTTTCCGATCAGACGTCCGTTACTGCCGAGCATTCTGTTTATGGTAATGACACGTTTACTCATAATCAAACCCTCCTTTGTGATATCCTGTTATTTGTTAACATTATAACACTAATATCAGAAAAATGCCAGTAAAATACATAAAAAAACAAAAATAAAAAGCATATTATTATATATAATATACAAAATAAAACACAATACATTGTGACTGAATCTTAAATATGAAAATAAAATCGGAATATATTTAACATCACATTTTGCACACAGGCTTTTCACGGCGTTTTCACATCAGCCTCAAAAATTGCTCACAATTTTCAGATATAGTTAATTTTATAAAAAAGTAGTCGGAGCAAAGGACTGTACGACAAACTGAATAAATGGAGGGAAAGAAAGATATCTGAGAGCAAGGTGATAAAAAAGAAAAAATCAGGGAAAAAGAAGGCCGTGGCTGTTACCCTGGTGATGGTTCTGTCTCTGAATGGAAAAATGGAAGTGGATATAAAAACTGCAGGTCTGGAAGAGGGTGACAGTGTAACAGTAACTCTTTCTTCCGGAACCCAGGTGACAGGGACAGTAGCGAAAGTTTCAGGAAATACGGTAACGGTTACTCTGACAGATAACGGTACATTATATAACGATACAGTAACTGTTACAGATGATGAGGGAAAGGAACTTGGAACTTGGAACTGGAAATCTTTATATTCATGAACCACTGGAGATCACAGGAACTGCGGGTACTGTTACATCTGTGGATGTAAGCGAAAATGAAAGTGTTACTTCAGGAACAGACCTTCTTACTCTGGAAAACGGAGAAAGTGACACGGAATATCAGGAACTGCTGGCACAGAGACAGGCGTACTCTGCAACTTTGAAAAAACTTCTGCAGCTTTCTAAGAATCAGAAGATTACAGCGGAAATCAGCGGGACTGTCCAGAATGTAAATGTGTCAGCGGGATCTTCCCAGACGGAAAGTTCCGGAAACAGTACCGGAAGTACTTCGGCGGGATCTTCTTCCGGTACAGCTGTTTCGAAAGTATCTGTCAGCAATACCGTCGCTTCAGTAGTGCTTTCTGATTTATCCTGCACAGCTTCCTCAGCAACACATTATGCTTCAACTGTGAAGCTGGTCCGTACTTCATCGGAAACTTTTACAGATCTGGAAGAAGGGGAGAGAGAAGAAAACGAAGGATACAATGACACAGAATATCAGATTGCCCAGATTGTAAATACACAGTCTGAGACTGAAGCAGATACAGGTGATCCGGATGGTACAGGAGAAAATAGTCCGGAGGATAACGGGGATGGAAATAGTTCAGAAGATCAGGAGACTGCCAGACTTTCTATCTTCATACGAAATGCAGATCTGCAGAACAGTTCCTATGTGGTGGTAATTACAGCAGATACTGCTACAGAACTTCTGG
>CAKRVX010000049.1 GCA_934409175.1 uncultured Blautia sp. | reverse complement strand
GAAGAAAAACCACGGATGCTTCCTGTGATACTTCCAACATCTTTAAAATCATCCCAGATGTTATTCGTCCATACATAGCGATCTGTATATTCATTTTTTTCTGCTTTGCAGGACTCTTTGAACCATTCATGTTCTGTGGAGGTATGTCCTGGAACAAGGTCAAGCAGAACCTTCATTCCTTTTTCATGTGCTTTCTGGAACAGTTCCTTTAAGTCCTCATTGGTTCCATAACGTGGTGCTACTTTTTTATAGTCAGCCACATCATATCCTGCGTCATAAAATGGTGATGCAAAACACGGGTTCAGCCAGATTCCGTCGCAGCCTAAATCTTTGATATAATCCAGTTTCCGAATGATTCCCTGAATATTTCCGATTCCATCCCCGTCTGTATCCAGAAAACTCTGCGGGTAAATTTCATAAAAAACAATATTCTCCAACCATGATGGCATTCCCATTGTAAAAATCCTCCTTAAATTAATTTTCACACTGATTTGATTATATTGCTATATCTCAGAAATCTCCACCCTAATTTTGACATGTTTGTCTATTATTTTGACATTGTTACACAGACATATCTACTTAAATTTTACTCAACCTGACGACTTTCATCTGCTTTATATTCAAAGAAATCGAAATCTGCACATTTCTTATGAAGTACACGGTCTGCACAGGTGATTCCTACCATGGTTCCGGTGAATTCGCCGTATTTACAGTATTCATCAGAAAATCTGGTGGTGTCAAAGATTCTTCCGATCTTCTCATAATTTTCGCCGTCATAGCTCCACTCGAACCAGGATTTACGTCCTTCAATATAAAGTCTCAGATAGATTGGTTTATCTTCCACAGGAATTCTGGTGTTCAAAAACTCTGTTTTTACTCCATTTTCCAGATGAATAATAGATAATGCGCTCTGACCCAGTGTTTCACTGTAATATTTACGAAGGTTGATATAGTTCATGTTGTCGTAATAAAGGATCAAACCTGCACTGTGCTGATGTACTTCCGGCACGAATTCCATTTTTGTAGTGATCCTTGCATATACGCTGGTAAGCTTTCTGGCAAGAATACTTACTTTATTTAAAGAAGTTCTGGATTCCTGTCCACGAAGTCTTACATATCCCTTACGTGCTTTTACATCTGCAAATCTCTCCGGCATAATCCTTGGAGAATAATAAAAGTTTCCAAGCTCATCCTCGTCGAAATCATCGAAATCCGGAGTCTTTTCTACCGGATATTCGGGAAGGGAGCTTTCCGGCACTTCCATTTTCGCCAGATTACTTCCATCAGCCATACGAAGCCAGTTATCCTCTGTCCACATCATTTTCTGAATGGCAGTCTCACGTCCCAGTGTGCAGCGAAGTTCCGGCACAAATGGCCGTGCACAGAGATGGACCAGATATACTTCTCCCGTAGGAAGTTCCACATAACTTCCATGACCGGATTTCTGTAAAATGGATTCCGGATTATAATATTTCGGTTTCAGATGATCCGGATCCTGTCTCTCGTAAGATTCCCCAGGTACGCTGGTTACGATGGGATTCTTAGGATCTTTTTCATATGGCCCCCAGACGTTTTTGGAACGTCCCATTGTAACGCAGTGGTTATAACCTGTACCACCCTCAGCGCACATGATGTAATAGTACTCGCCGCGTTTGGTCAGATGAGGGGCTTCGATACATCCTCTGTCTGTACCGCCACGCCAGATCCGTTTCGGATATCCTACAATTTCTTTCTTCTCAGGATCATATTCTACCATGCAGATGGCACCTGGTTTCTCATATCCTTCTCTTGTTTCCCATTCCAGGGACACGATATATTTCTTTCCGTTTGTATCATGGAACATGGAGGCATCAAAGCCGGAAGAATGGAGGTATACAGGCTCGCTCCATGGTCCTTTGATATCCTTTGCACAGATCATGAAATTGTCTACATCGAAATATCTGGCATTCATGGAATTCATGACTCCGTAAACTACATAGAACATATCTTCTTCCTGGCAGTAAGTCAGGCACGGTGCCCAGATTCCTTTTGCACTTGGAAGTTTTTTCAGATCCACTTTTTCATCGTCTGTCAGTACATGTGTATATAATTCCCAGTTCTTCAAATCTCTGGAATGGTAGACCGGGATCCCCGGAAACCATTCAAAAGTAGAAACTGCAAGATAATAGTCATCCCCTTTTCTGCAGATGCACGGATCAGGGTTGAAACCTGGAAGTATCGGGTTCTGGATCATTTCACTTTCCTCCTTTAGTGATTCGCACGTTTTTTCAGATCATCGATAATACCGTCAAATTCTTTGTCAAGGTTGTAGAATTTCATGATAACAAGTCCACATGCATAAACGATGATCGGAATCCATACGAAACATACTTTGATGGATGTCAGAGCAGATTCTGTCTGAACTGCTGCTGTTCCCACATAACCGCCGATTTCCAGGATCAGACCCAGAAGCGCAGAACCGATACCGTTACCAATCTTATAACCGAAGCTGCAGGCACTGTTTACAAGACCTTCTGTACGATAACCTGTTTTCCATTCACCATAGTCGATCGTATCAGAAACCATTGCCCACATGGTAGCCCCACCACAGGCATTACCAATTCCGCGGATCACACTGGAAACTACAATAACTGCCATGGAACCGCCTGAGAAATTCAGTACAAGCATTCCGATGATATCAAGTACAAGACCCAATGCAAATACATTTCTCTTTCCGTATTTCTTTACCAGCATCGCAATAAAGAACATACCGCAGATCTGTACGATATTAAAGATACCGTTAATAGTACTTACCAGGTTTTTATCACCCAGAATATCTTTTGCATAATATACCGTTGCACCGCCATTTACGGAATACATCAGGAAGAAAAGTGCAAGCATACAAGTCATCATGATCCAGTACTTGTTTTTAAACAGTGCTTTGATACCTGTTACAAAAGGTACATCTTCCTGTTTGCCGGTTTCTTCGCTTTCTGCTGCTCTTACACGTTCTTTTGTACCAAAAAATGTAAAAAGGAATGCTGCGATTGCTACAAAACCAAATACCACGAAAGTCTTGGTCCACGCGGAAGCATTATTTCCGAAATGCTCAACCAGTGGTAATGTAAAAGTATTGATCGTCAGTGTTCCGGCTGTAGCCAGAAGATTTCTGAAAATACTGAGTACAGATCTTTCATATGGATCCTGTGTCATCAGTGCGTTCAATGCAGAATATGGTACGTTAATTGCTGTATAGATTACTGTAGATACCAGATTGTATGTAATAAATACGTATACCAGCTTCGGTGTTGCTGCCCATGAAGTTGGAACTGAAAACAGCAGAATACCAGAAACTGCAAACGGAATACACATACGCAGTATCCATGGCCTTGCTTTACCATATTTCGACTTGGTTCTGTCTACGATCACACCCATGATGATATCACTGACACCATCGAAAATTCGTGAAACCATCATAATGGTTCCTACCGCCATTGCGCTTACATTTGCGTAGTCTGTATAGTAGAATAACAGAAATGCAGACATTGCAGTATAAATAATATTACATCCGAAATCTCCACATCCATAGGAAAAACGTTCAAAGATTTTCCCAAAGGTCAATTTGCTCTTTTGATTCATTTGTCAGATACCTCTCCCTTTTTTTTATCTTTCCTTATCTGTTCACACACGGCCATGGTGCTTTGTTTTATGCTATTATATTAGCATACGCTTTTCCCATATATTAGGTATAATAAACACGAATATATAGGTCAATATTCTCCTGTTGCGATTTTTTGCAATAATATGGTATGATAAAACAGAAGATCTGAAAGGAGGAAATGGTTATGAAAAAAAGAGAAATTTCTTATGAAATCATAGATGTGTCTGCAGTTACAAATGTAAAATTCTATACTTCCATAGATCCGGGCAGTTATATTCCAACACACTGGCATCGGGCTATAGAGATCATTTACATGCAGGAAGGCTCTCTGGATGTGACTGTGGAATCCAGAAGTTTTACTATTTACCCGGAAGACTGCATTCTGATCAATGCAAATGTGCTCCATTCCACCAAATGCACTTCTCCCAATCAGGCCATCGTATTACAGATTCCTCTGGACTTTATTGAAAAATATATTCCAAATATTCAACAACTTCTGTTTATCTGGGATCATAACACCAATGATCCCATAAAAAAAACCAAACTTGCCATGCTCCGTACTACTCTGGAACAAATGCAGATCATTGACGATATACGCCCGGATGGATTTATCATGCGCTTTAACAGTCTGATCTTCTAACTGCTGTTTCAGCTGTACCACAATTTCAGTATACAGGTATTTCAAAGTGACTTGAGCCAAAAGAAAAAAGATCTGGACAGACTGAATCTGGTTTTAAAATATATCGCAGATAACTATCAGCACCCTATTTCTCTGTCTGAGATTTCACAAATCGCATATCTGCAGACCGGTTATTTCTGCCGTTTTTTTAAAAAAAGAATGGGGGTTACTTTCCTGGAATATCAGAATGAATACCGTCTTTCTTTTATTTATAGAGATCTGATTTCCACTACGGATTCTGTCCATACAATCCTGGAACGACACGGATTTACCAATTATAAGTTATTCCGCAGGATGTTCCAGGAACATTTTGGCGCCACACCTACACAGATCCGCAGGAATTATCAGAAACCAGCAATAACATTCCCCACAATAGAAAAATAGAATTCTGCGGGATATTCCTGCCACATAAAAAAGCATTTCAGATTATTATCTCACAATCTGAAATGCTTTTTATATTTTAATTTTATACTGTTTGTTCTTTTTTCTTATTAGTAACTGTAAGCAGATGGCTCCTGATCAGTACCGGACGTACTGCATTATAGATCACTGCTACCAGAATTACAGAAACCACTGCGTTGAACAATGTTGCTGCTGCACTCATTTTCGCAAGTGCCTCTGCCAGTTCCTGTGCCTGATTCAGAAGATATTTCTTATAAAAATATCCTACAATAGGATCTGCCACTACATTAAATGCCAGACCTGCCACAGAAGCGATCACGCTCCATTTAAATACATAGGCTTTATCTGTGCTCTCATTGATCTTCGCAATCTTATGAGCTACCAGGCCTGTAATCAGACCGATACAAAATTTCAATACAAAAGTTTTCGGTGCACCTGTAAAATAAACAGGATCCATCAGGTCTGCGATTCCCATTCCAATTGCTCCGGAAAGTCCGCCGTATACACCGCCCAGCAGAAGCGCTGCCAGTACGCAGAATGCATTTCCAATATGAATGGATGTTGCATCACCGCCCGGTACCGGGATCTTGATCTGCAGGAATGTAAAGGATATGTAACATAATGCAGCCATCAGAGCTGTCTCTGCCAGTTTCGTAACTGTGCTGTTCTGTGTGTTCATAATAATGTCCCCTCTCGTATTGCATTCATATGAGGTAAGTTTTTACTTTAATATTTCACCGTACCAACATATCGACGTTATCATACGTTATATGTGGCTGTATTGCAATGTCCAGTTTTGATATTTTTTTAGGGGACAGTTTATAAAATCAAAAGTGTACTTCCGCACTTGCAACTGCACGTTCGTCCAGAAGCTGTTGAAATGTTTTGGTCTTTGCTTTTTCTTCGTAATCATCGGAATAATAATATCCCTTTAACTCATCCATGTACTCATAGTAGTCACAAAGGTAGATATATACTGTGGAAACATCTCTGTCCTGTATTGCATATGTGTCAGCATCGCTGTTTGCTACCCCTCCATATGGCATGATATCTCCATTGGCATCCAGCATAACAGCAACATATTTTGTTTCCGGATCCTGCAGTTTCATAGTGATCTCAAAAGGTGTTTTCGTAACAGAGATAACACCATCTCCGTTTTCATCCACTACATTTACATCCTTCTCAACAGTATCGGAAGTATTTTTTTCAACATCCACACTAAACTTCCAGTCACCTTTCAATGTCCATGAGTTATAACTGTTGTCACCTTTGGCTGCCTCAGGATAACGTTCATAATACTCATTCCACATCTCATTGAAAAACTGATGTTCCAGCTCCTTCTGTTCTTCTGTCAGTCCCTCATAATCTGCATCATCTGTGCTTATTCCATGCTCTTCCATTTTCTGATTATATTCATCCCACAGATCCTGTGGTATATCCGGAGTGGTATCCTGATCATCCGGAAGAGTACCGGAAATATCTTTCAAATCCAGATTCATGCTGAACTTATCAGGTACTTTGATATCTTTGACATAATCACTGATTGCCGGGCCCCCCACTTCGGGGAGTTTCTCATCACTGTATTCCTCCATACCCAGTACCTGAGCCAAATTATCAAAGCTAAATTTCTCGGAATCTACATCAATACCTTTTTCTTTAAAAAATGCATTGCGCACTTCATAAAATTTTTCCCATCCCGCATCATCCACTGTCATGTCTTCCACTGGAATACGTAAAACACCTGCATAAGTATTATCATCAAGCATTTTTCCATCCAGGTAAGCATTATGAATATTACTTGGTTTATCCATGTAGGCATACTTTACCGTAGAATCCCAGCTGAACCGAATACTTGGTTTTCCATCAGAACTAATGAAAGTATCCGGAAATTTTTCTTCTGTATGGATTGTCATGGACAGATACATTGCCAATTCATTGCAATATACCTCTGAAAGTGTGACGGTCGTTCCATTTACCGTTTTACAGTAAGATTCATTATCTGTTGTCGTACCAGCTGTCTTGTCTGCTATGTCCTGATTTTCACCCTGATCAGTTTTCGCATCTTTACTGATATTCTCATTTCCTTCAGAATCTGGGTACTTTGCATCTCCTGTGTCATCTGTCAGCTGTTTTGCATACTGGGAATAATCCCCATAAAATCCCAGAGAATTGCCGATTTGTTCAAATACATTTCCAACCAGAGGAATATTTTCTGCAAATGCAGGATTGGTAATACACACTGCTGAAAATACTGCTGTAGCGGCAGTCAGGCCCAGAGCTGTTTTGTATACTGCTTTGAATTTCCTGTGCGTTTTTGCTGCTCCTGCTGATTTCTTTCTGTAACTTACTGCTGACTTTTTAGTTAATTTTGGAGTTGTATTCTTTATATTTTCAGTATCTTTACTGTTATTCATGCTTGTCAGACTTGCAATTTCACTGCTGTCTTCTTTTAAAGACTCTTTACCCGTAATTTCTGCATTTTCTGTCTTTTCCGGATTCATTGCCATTTTCCTGATTCTTGCAAATGCCGCGTTTTTTGCATCTTCTGCCTGCTTTGGCAATGGAAAATCTGCTTGCAAAATTTCCTCAATGGAATTGTTATCTCTGTTATTCTTTTCTTTATCAAAATCAATTTTCTTCGCCATGATCACTTCATCCCTTTCTTGCACTTACTGCCATACTTCCTGGTGCTGCTGTCTGTGTTTTCAGGATTCCATTACTGTCTTCGTCAGATTTTTCTCCTGTCAGTTTCCTGATTTTTATCTGCTGTGATTTTTTCTTCAGACCAGTATTGTCTGACGGTGCATATTCCTGTTTCAGCTGTACACGAGCCCTTACCAGTCTTGTTTTTACAGTGTTTTCATTCATATTTAATATAGAAGCAATATCTGTGATCCGGAATCCCTCTACATAATATAGAACCAGTATGATCCTATAAGATTCGTCCAACATTCCCAACATCTCCTTGAACTCAAATTCTGCAATGGACATATCCTGTCCAGGGACTTCCGGGAGTTCTTCGGTTCTGCTGAAGTTTCTGTAATGCCTGTGGATTTTATTACATTCATTGATCAGAATACGGATCATCCAGGTTTTGAAATATTCCGGATTGTTCAGAGTATGTATCTTTTCAAAACAGGTAAGTATGGTATCCTGTATAGCATCTGCGGCATCCTCATCATTATCCAGGATTCCCCTCGCTACCTTGTACATTGCCAGAGAATTCTTTTCCATCAATTCCAGAAATGCATCCGCATCTCCGGCGATGGAGCGTTTTACCAACTGTATCAAATGCTGCCCCTCCTTGCCTAGAGTTATGTGTTACCTGTAAATGTTTTTCATTCGAATGAAGTTTTTTTATTTTGTTTTACACTTATTAGATGGGGAAATCTAATGAAAAGTTTCAAATCTGTTGAATAAATTTACGGATAAAGAAGGTTTTATATTTATTATAGCCTTTTATTCTCATATAATTGTATTGCCAGCAAGTTACAAGTTCTGAATTTTTTCACCAAAAAAAGCTGACACATTTTTGCGTCAGCTTTTCATAAACTTTTTTAATGTTTTATTCTTCGACATTTAATCTTTTCTGATACATAGACTGCAGCAGAAATTTTCCTGTCTCTGTTTTGAATACTTTTTCCAGCATGTTTCTCACATTATTGCCGGAAAAATTACTCTCATCTGCATTTACCAGATAGTCAGCCTCTATCATAATCTGGTAGTCAATGCCATCGATTCCCTTTATTGTATGGTGATGGCTCACAATGTAAGAAACACGGTCTACAAATTCCTTCGGCAGATCTGAACCTGCAAAAAATTTCTCTATCAGTGCCGCACTCTCTTCCTCCTGGTGCTTGCCGTTGGTGTTTCCATATTTTACTCTGCAGAGAGGACAGGCAATGTCATGTACAACAGCAGTTACCTCCACCAGCTTCTGCATCTCCGGTGACAGATTTTCGCCTTCAGCGATTGTTTTTGCGTATGCGTATACTTTCATAAAATGATTGATATCGTGAAGATTTCCCTGGGAATACTCCACCATTTTCTTTATAACTTCTGCTACTGTCATGTTTCATTCCTGCCTTTCTCTTTGAATACTGTCTCATTTCAAAAAAACAGCGGAACCTTTCGATTCTGCTGTTTTATAATAATCAATTATTTACAGAGTTCTTCTGCCATAGCATCAATCTCAGCTTCATTTGCTTCGCTGAGAGAAGACATGATCTTTACACTGTTTTCCAACCATGTGATGTTTTTGCTCTTTTCGAACATTCCCTGCATAACTCTCGCAGCTGCCGAAGCCCAGCTTCCGTTTTCGATGAGACCGATGGTGCGGTTCTGGTAGTTGCGTTCTGTGAGATTCTCGATGTAGGTGCGCATGAACGGGAAAATGTCTCCATTATATGTAATTGTAGCAAGTACCAGTTTCCCATAACGGAAAGCATCTTCTACTGCTTCTGCCATGTCTTCTCTTGCAAGGTCACACACAACAACTTTCGGGCAGCCCTTTTCTTCCAGTTTCTGTGCCAGAAGTTCTACCGCTTTCTTTGTGTTTCCATATACGGATGTATAAGCGATCATAACACCTTCGCTTTCTACTTTATAGGAGGACCAGATGTCATACTTCTCAAGGTAATGTCCCAGATTCTCTGTCAGGATCGGACCGTGGAGTGGACAGATGGTCTGGATATCCAGAGTAGCTGCAGCTTTCAGGAGCTTCTGAACCTGTGCTCCGTATTTTCCAACAATCCCAATGTAGTAGCGGCGTGCCTCGCAGTCCCAGTCCTCTTCTACATCCAGTGCTCCGAATTTACCGAAGCCGTCTGCAGAGAACAGAACTTTATCTGTGCTGTCATAAGTAACCATGACCTCCGGCCAGTGAACCATCGGTGCAAATACAAATGTCAGGACATGTCTGCCAAGATTCAGGCTCTCACCGTTTCCTACTACCAGTTTCTTTCCATCCAGGTTCATATTTCTGAAGAAATTCTCCATCATGGTAAAAGTCTTTGTGTTGGCAACTACTGTTGTATCCGGATATGTTTTCATAAAGTTCTCGATATTTGCTGCATGATCCGGTTCCATATGTTGTACAACCAGATAGTCCGGTTTTGCACCATTCAGGACTTTTGCAACATTTTCAAGCCATTCATCTTTAAAATTAGCGTCTACAGTATCCATTACTGCGATCTTCTCATCCATGATCACATATGAATTGTATGACATACCGTTCGGCACTACATACTGTCCCTCAAACAGGTCTACCTGATGATCATTTACACCTACATAATAAATATCATTTCCGATTTTCATTGTAAGACTTTGCCTCCTTGTTGTCTCATTAATATAGATGAATAATTTCTTCTTTTCATTTCTGCACCTATTATATCCAATTTCTTACATGAAATCAATAGCCACTCAGAAAATGTCTGCCTTTCTCTATAATGTTCCTGCAACCGAAAAAAAGCAGGATCAAGAGATCCTGCCATCTTTCATTTCGAGTACAACATCTGCTACGTTCATCGTAGATTTTCTGTGTGATACAAGTACCACAGTCTTTTTTTCTGAAGCTTCTTTCAGGGACTTCAGAATGATTCCCTCATTCAGGGAATCCAGATTGGAAGTCGGCTCATCCATCAGGATCATAGGACTGTCATGAAGGAACGCCCTGGCAATCCCGATTCTCTGTTTCTCACCGCCGGATAATGTATCACCAAGCTCACCAACCTCTGTATCATAACCCTTCGGAAGTGTCATGACAAACTCATGTATTGAGGCCTTCTTCGCGGCTGCCATAATCTCTTCTCTGGAAGCCCCCGGCTTTCCAATTCCTATATTATTGGCAATAGAATCATGAAACAGATGAGTCTCCTGGGTTACGTAACTTTCCATGTCCCGCAGATGTTTTGTTGAGATTTTTCTTACATCCTCTCCGTCTACGGATACGCTTCCCTGATTTACATCCCAGAAACGCATAAGGAGTTTAAGAAGTGTGGACTTACCGGAACCGCTGGCTCCGTGGATACCGGTAATCTTACCTGGTTGCAGTTTCAGAGAATAATCGTCCAGGATTGTTTCATTTTCATAGGCAAAGATAACGTTCTGTGCCTCTGCACCTGAAAATGTCTTTGCACTGTTCTTTGAAGCGATAGTCTTATTTTCAGAAGTAACATTTGTACTTTCAGAAATTTCTTCTACCATCGGCGCCTCTTCTAACAATGAGAGTACTCGCTCTCCACTGGCCAGTGTCTGGTTCAGATTATTCGACAGACTGGACAACGCCACCACCGGTCCGAAAGATCCCATCATGGCAATCGTGCAGGTCAGGATTCCTTCGAATCCAATCTGCCCTTTATCATACAACCAGATTGTCAGTCCCAACATGCCAAAAGACGCTGCCAGAATCACCAGATTGGTAAATGATCTCTGAGCACCTTCCATTTTGCTTAATTTCTCCTGCATCCCTGCAAGCTGTTCAGATCTCTGTGACATCTGCGCTTTCCTCTTCTGGCCCTGGCCATACTGAATGGTCTCATCCAGTCCCCTCAGAGAATCCAGTACAAAGCTGTTCAGCTCACCGAAACCCGTTCGAAACTCCATTCCCATCTGACTTCCACGCCTGCCATTCCACATAGGGATCACAACACCCACTATCAGATATCCTGCCAGTGCCAGCAGTCCTGCTATCCAGTGATATCTTCCGATAAACACCACCATGATTACTGAGGTCAATGTCGCAATAGCAATAGGCGAAATAGTATGTGCATAAAACACCTCCAACAGCTCAATATCTGTTGTAATGATTGAAATCAGGTTTCCTTTATCTCTTCCTTCCAGCTTTGCCGGACAAAGCTTTCTCAGCGCAGCAAACACTTTATGCCTGATGATCGCCAGCAGTTTAAATGCAATGAAGTGATTACAATACTGCTCTGCATAATGGAGGATTCCGCGGAGAACTGCTATGAGGATCATTACAATAATAATCGTTTTTACAGGTGTATTTATCAGCCACATATTCTTTATTGTAACATCCGGTATAACACTCGCCGCCCCAACTACTGATGTTCCTGATTTTCCAGCTATAAGTCCGTGCACGATCACCTGTCCGGCCAGAATTGTCAGAAAAATAGCACACAGATATCCTGCTGTTCCAAGTACAACAGCAGCCAGCATAATATGTAGCAAAGGCTTCACCAGACCGATCAGACTTCCCATTATCGAGAGGGCACTTCTGCGTTTCACTACCTGACTTTCTGTATTTCCATCACTCATCCGATCTGCCCTCCTTTCCATAATTCTCCAGAGCCATCTGACTCTCATACAAATGTCTGTACTCCCCCTTCATCCTCATCAGTTCCTCATGTTTTCCGCCTTCTTTTATTTCCCCGTCCTTCAGGAAATAAATCTGGTCAGAATCCACCACATTCGCCAGCCTGTGTGAGATCAGAAGCACAGTCTTTGTTCTGGCGATTTCATGAATCACCTTCATGATCAGCTCCTCGCTCTCCACATCTATATTGGAAGTAGCTTCATCAAAAATATACACAGCACCGTCTGCCAGAAGAGCTCTGGCAATTACCAGTCTCTGGCATTGTCCGCCTGACAGGTTTCCAGCTTTTTCCAACAGCTTCGTCTGAAGTCCTTCCTGCGTTTCCAGGAAGCCCAGAAGGTTCACTTTCTCCAGCACTGTCTTCATCTGAGTTTCACTGGCATCTGGTTTTGCCATTCGAAGGTTTTCCTCCACAGTTCCTTTAAAAAGATAACTGTTATGGCGCACAAGTACCACTTTCTTCATCAGATTTGTCTCATTTATATCTGAAAGTGGAATTCCTCCAATCTGTATCTCTCCGCTGTATCCCCGGTTCTTTCCGGAAAGAATTCCGGCAATCGTACTCTTACCGCAACCCGATTCTCCCACCAGAGAAACAAAACTTCCAGATGAAAGTTCCAGACTGATTCCTTTCAGGATCTCTCTCTCCTTTTCATATCCGAAGTGCACATCCTTCAGAGAAATATCCAAAGACCCCTCCGGCAGCATCCGATCTCCTGTCTCCGGCTCCGGCAAATCCAGAATCTTAAAGATCTTATCACTGGCAGCCATTCCGTTCATGGCAATATGGAAAAAAGATCCCAGCAGACGCAATGGCAGAAAGAACTCACTTGCCAGCAGCACAATGCATAAAGTACCTGATACAGAAATATTCCCTTTCAGAAATTCCGACACAGCTACTGCCATTCCCACAGCAGCACCACCATATGCCACAATATCCATCACACTTGTGGAATTCAGCTGCATGGTCAGGACCTTCATAGTGATCCTGCGGAAATTCTGGGACTCCACATCCATCTCATCTGCTTTCTGCTGATCTGCCTGATAGATTTTCAGCGTTGTCAGTCCCTGAAGATTTTCCAGAAAAGAATCTCCGAGGCCTGTATAAATACTCCAGTATTTGTTTAATAACTTCTTGGCGATCTTCTGTACTGCCACAATGGAAATCGGAATCAACGGAACACAGATCAAAAGTACCACACTGGCTTTCAGACTCAACCTGCACAGGATCACAAACAACGTCACCGGTGCGATCAGGCTGTAGAATAACTGTGGAAGATACTTTCCAAAATAAGTTTCAAGCTGCTCTACACCTTCTGTTGATACCTGAACCACTTCTGAAGAAGACACCTGTTCATTATAAGACGCCCCTAATCTCAACATCTTTTCATAAATCTTTTCACGCAGAATACGCTTCACATCCACACATGCCAGATAGGATGATCTCGCCCCCATCCGCTCGCAGATAAACCGGACGGTCACCACCAGGATCAGTGTGAGCACTGTACGTTCAACGGCTGCTGTTGTCACGTTCCGATATACGACCTTTTCCAGTAAATCTGCAATGGAAAAGACTGCCAGTACCTGTGACAGAAGTGCTGTCCACTGCCACAGGATCGTATATACAATATACTTTTTTGCATGGGATAGCAGTCCCACCAGTCTTGTTTTTATCATAAGTTTTTTACCTTTTTATGCCCTTTTTAGTTAATTGCCTAATCTGCTTTCTATTTTCTATCAGTTTTCACTTTCGTTTTGCAACAATTTCCTGTTAACTTTTGCCTGCGTTTTTCACTGTGTTTCCTTCCAGCTTTTGTTTATCTTTTTTACTACATATCAGATGACAGACCGCCAGAATTGGATGATACAAAATTATCCTCGGTCCTGAGAAGCGCATTACCTGACGGATCTGCTCTCTCTTCTCCGGTTTATAACAATGCACTTTACAATTTGCGCAAAATGTTTTTTCTTCCATAAATGGACATTTCTGACTCCGAAGTTTCGCGTAATTAGAAAGCGCCTGACACTCCGGACACATCTGACTTGCAGAACTCTTCTCACAAAAATGATTCTTTCGACAATATAAACGAATCATTTCTTCCACAACATACTGCTCTTTCTGCCGCTTCTTTTCTACTTTGCTTTTCTTCATCTTATTATTTCTGCACCTCCCTTCGACATTTTTATCTCACAAATTTATCGGTTATTGTCAGCTAACTATAGAAGACTATTCTATCAATAAGCACTCCTTCCTGTCAACCAATATTTCCATCAAAATCAATATCTCGAACTTGTAAAACAACATCGCAACCTGTCTGAGCGAAGTCTGCAAAGAAGCATGTTTTGAATTTTGCGCACAAAAAAACCAGCTATCATCTAGCTGGTTTCCACTGTATCTTCAAAACTACATACATGTTGACATTTCCTTGAGAATTAACTTCCTGCGATTCTTGGTCAAGCCCTCA
>CAKRVX010000048.1 GCA_934409175.1 uncultured Blautia sp. | reverse complement strand
GCCACCCTTACGGCCGCCCAATACCTTCTTATTTTTCAAATCTTCCCATTTAAAATCAGGCATCTCTTCCCGTGCGACTAGGAAATTCCCTGCCCGCTGGGTAAGCTGTGCGAAATTCACAACAGGATCAGTAGCTCCCTCCTGGTAAGCATAAATCGAAGCTTCCGCTCCCATAAATCCAATATCTGCCTCACCGGAAATCACAGCAGTCATTGTCTTATCCGCTCCAAATCCGGTAACAAGTGTGAGCTCAAGCCCCTCATCTTTAAAATATCCTTCCTCAATTGCCACATACTGCGGCGCATAGAAAATAGAATGGGCAACCTCATTTAAAGTAACCTTTGTAAGTGTCTTATCATCTGAACTGTCTTTTTTCTTCGCGGATGCTGTTACCGGCAGTGCCGTCACGGCAAGTATAACCGAAGCTGCCAGTGCGATCCATTTTTTATTTCTCATGCAGATACTCCTTTAGAAGACTTCTGCTGTTAGAATATGCAGAGGCGACGCAATGGGTTCATAATTTTATTGTAAGGCAAAATGGGAATAGATATAATTTATTGGATAAACTTGAAATTTGTAAGAGAGAATTTTTATGGATGATTTGATTGAAGATGAAAGAAAATGGAGGAAATATCATTGCAGGTATTTCCTCCATTTTTGTGATTTTTTAAAAGATTGGCATGTAAGTGCGGGGATTCACAATGTTAAATTTTAAATACGGGCTACGCCGCTCTTTCTTGCAGCTTCAGCTACAGCTTCAGCTACGCAATCCTTGATTCTGGAATCAAAAGCTGCTGGCAGGATGTAGTCTGCATTCAATTCATCATCGGATACCAGAGATGCGATTGCGTGAGCGGCTGCAATCTTCATTTCATCGTTGATATCGGATGCACGCACATCCAGAGCACCACGGAAAATGCCTGGGAATGCCAGTACATTGTTGACCTGGTTCGGGAAGTCACTGCGTCCTGTGGATACAACGGCGGCACCGGCTGCCTTTGCCTCGTCCGGGAAAATCTCCGGAGTTGGGTTTGCGCATGCGAAGATGATAGCATCTTTTGCCATGGTGGAGACCATTTCTTTGGTTAATACACCTGGAGCAGATACACCGATGAATACGTCTGCGCCTTTGATAACTTCAGCCAGAGTTCCTTTTTCTTTGTTGCGGTTGGTAACTGCTGCGATTTCTTCTTTGATAGGGTTCAGATCTTCACGGCCTTCATAGATAGCACCTTTGCGGTCTGTCATAATTACATTTTTCAGTCCCATGCTCATCATCAGTTTGATAATAGCGATGCCGGCAGCACCAGCACCTGAGGTTACGATTTTTACATCTTCAATTTTCTTGCCAACCAGCTTCAGTGCGTTTAAAAGACCTGCAAGAGTGATAACAGCGGTACCGTGCTGATCGTCATGGAAAATCGGGATATCGCAGCGTTCTTTCAGTTTCTTTTCGATTTCGAAGCAGCGTGGAGCGGAGATGTCTTCCAGATTTACGCCGCCGAAAGAGCCGGCCAGAAGGGCTACTGTATTGACAATATCATCTACATCTTTACTGCGTACACAGAGTGGAACAGCATCTACATCGCCGAATGCCTTGAAGAGGACACATTTACCTTCCATAACCGGCATACCTGCTTCCGGGCCGATATCGCCAAGACCAAGAACAGCGGTTCCGTCAGTGACAACAGCAACTGTATTCCAGCGGCGGGTCAGTTCATAGCTTTTGTTGACATCTTTCTGGATTTCCAGACAAGGCTGCGCAACACCTGGTGTGTAAGCGAGGGAAAGAGCATCTTTGGTATCTACAGTTGCACGGGGCGCGATTTCCAGTTTACCCTTCCATTCGTAGTGTTTCTTCAGTGATTCTTTTGCGTAATCCATAATACATTCTCCTTTTCTGTGATATTGAAAATTCATTGACCTGTAAAATTTCATAAAATACTGCATTCAATACAGTTTGCAGAGTGTGAAGTCCTGTGCCAAATATCCTTGTTGTATTTTTATGATCTATAAGCATCATAGCGCCACTTTACAAAAAAGTAAAATATATATATAATTGGTTATTATAGGAAAAACCTATAGATTCGGAAAGGAGCCGCGCAGTATGACTATTGCCAAATTACAGCAGTTTCTCGCAGTCTGCCAATTTCAGAGTGTGAGCCGCGCAGCAGAATTTTTGCATATTTCTCAGCCTTCTGTCTCGGGAACCATCCGGGATCTGGAGAGTGAATTTCATATTAATCTGTTTCGACATGAGGGGAGGCGTCTGTTATTGACGGCAGAGGGAAGTTTCCTGAGGGAGCGGGCTCAGCAGCTGACCCGTCAGTTTGATGAGCTTTCCTGGCAGATGGAGGATCTGGGAAAGCAGAAAAACAGATTTCGTATCGGAATTCCGCCCATGGCGGGTACCGTGTTTTTTCCACAACTTTATAAGGCATTTGAAGAAAAATATCCGGAAATTACCCTTTCAATTACAGAATGTGGATCTCTTCATGCGGAAAAGCTTCTGGGACAGGGGGAACTGGATTTGGCCATGGCAACACTCCCGGCGCTTCCTTCCTCTGAATTTTCATTTCAGAAGCTGAGCCAGACTCAACTGGTGCTTTGCGTCAGTCCTTCTCACCGCCTGGCCAGTGCAGAGTCCATTGATGTGACGATGCTGGACGGAGAACCTTTGGTACTTTTCGGAACAGATACTGCGCCGTCCAATGCGGTTCTGGCACTTTTTGCAGAAAAGCAGTTAAGACCTAATGTACTGTTGTATTCCAGTCAGCTAAGCATGATCAAGCAATTTATCTCCGATGGAACGGCAGCAGCATTTCTGATGGATGCACTTGTTCGTCAGGAGTCGGATATGGTTGCAATTCCATTTTCCAGTCCGATTTATTTTGACACGGTCTTGATGTGGAAACGGGATCAGTATCTTTATAATGATGTGGAATGTTTTTTACGTTTTGCGAAGAACTTCAGGTTTCAGAAAATTTAGTTTATCTCAGTCAGAATAAAGGAAGAATTAAGAAATTCTGCCAATTGTATAGAGATATATGCTATAATGAAAAATATCTCAAATACAGTATTGGAGGATATAAATACAATGGATATGAAAGAACAAATTCACGGATTAACAGATGAAATGTTGACAAATCTTGGAAGGCTGGTAGCGATTGATTCCCAGCTTGGTATCCCGGCAGAGGGAATGCCATTCGGTGAGGGGCCTGCCAAAGCGCTGGAAGAGGGACTTAAAATTGCAGAAGAACTCGGTTTCAAGACAGTAAATCTGGACAATTACTGCGGTTATGCAGAGATGGGTGAAGGTGAAGAAATCGTAGGTATTGCCGGTCATCTTGATATCGTACCTGTAGGCGGTGACTGGAGTTATGATCCGTTTAAGCTGACACGTGAGGGTGATTATGTTTACGGCCGCGGAACAACCGATGACAAAGGTCCTGTTCTGGAAGCTCTTTATGCCATGAAACTTCTCCGTGATTCCGGTATGAAATTAAATAAAAGAGTCCGTCTCATCATGGGATGCAATGAGGAAACAGGTTCCAAATGTATGGAGCATTACAATGAAGTAGCAGAAGAATTATCCTGTGGATTCACTCCTGATGCAAGTTTTCCATGTATTCACGGCGAGAAAGGGCATATGGGAATGATGGCATATTCCAAGAATACAAAAATCATTTCTGCAGATGGCGGTTTCGTTTCCAATGCAGTATGTGACTCCTGCACCATCGTTGTACCGGCAGAAGCAGGACTGAAAGAAAAACTGGAAGCAGCACTTTCCGAAACAAAACTTCAGGAATACAAACTGACAGAAGAAAACGGTCAGCTCAGCATCTATGCAAAAGGAGTTCCGGCACATGCCAGCACACCAACTCTCGGAGTGAATGCAGCAGGGGTTACTTTTGAGTGCCTGGAGAAAACAGGATTCGAAGATGATTTTGTGAAATTCTATAATACACATATCGGAACATCCTGTGATGGTTCAGGTATTGGACTTAAATTTGCAGATGAGTACGGAGATCTTACTTTATGTAACGGAATCATCAAGACAGAAAATGGAGTAGTTTCCTGTACGATCGATATCCGTGTACCTGTCACATTGAAAGCAGACGAAGTCCGCAAAATGTGCGCAGACAGACTGGAAGACGAGAACGGCCGCATGGAAATCCTGGAGATCGGTGATCCGTTATTTTTCCCAAGAGAATCTCCACTTGTAAATGCTTTATACAAAGCCTATACAGACGTAACTGGTGATACAGAGAACAAACCAATGGTAATCGGCGGCGGAACTTATGCAAAATCCCTCAAGAACATCATCGCATTCGGACCTGAGAAAATGGGAATCGACTACAGAATCCACAGCGCAGATGAATATATTCTTGTTTCTGGTATGGAGAAAGCAGTTCTGATCTATATGGAGGCTATTAAGAATCTTCTGGCTATCTGATAGAATATTGATTTGACTATAAACAACAGTGGAGCAGCATATCAAACGGGATGTGCTGCTCCGTGCTGTTTTTGGGTGAATAATTTGATTGAATCAAGTAAGCAGTGAGGCAAATTGCGAGTATTTACCTGATTTAGTAAAAGAAAATAGAGAAGGAGAATGTGGAACATGAAACTGGCAGTATTTTTCCCAGGTATTGGGTATCATTGTGACAAACCACTTTTATATTATTCACGAAAACTGGCGCAGGAATATGGATATGAAGAGACAATTACATTGAGTTATTCTTATGATGGTGGGAATATCCGCGGAAATGAAAAGAAAATGCAGCAGGCCTTTGAGGGTCTGTATGCACAGGCGGAGAAAAATCTTTCTGCGATTGACTTTGACAAATACGACGAAATATTATTCATCTCAAAAAGTGTAGGAACGATCATAGCATCTGCATATGCAGAAAAACATAGCCTCAAATGCCGCCAGGTTCTGTATACGCCGCTGAAATATACATATGATTTTAAACATGAGGATGCAATAGCCTTTATCGGAACATCAGATCCTTGGAGTATAGTTCCCGAAGTACAGGAACTTTCTCGAAAACAGAAAATACCAATGTACGTTTATGAAAATGCAAATCACTCATTGGAAGCAAAAGATACATTGAAAAATTTGAAAATTCTTGAGGATGTGATGATAAAAACAAATGAATATTTGGTTTATAAGTAAAATAAGAGTGTCAAGAAACAGTTTCTTGACACTTTTTTTGCGCCATGCTATACTCAGGAAAAATAAAAAGGTGGTGGCATCAATATGGACTTTAAAAAACAGATACAGCAGATTTTCGGAACAACAGATATTCATGAATTACAGCAGATATCCAAAGATGCGGACAGCTACCGATGTCAGCAGTCTAATACAAACAATACCTCCAAAAAGAAACATCCCACCGGAAGAAAAAACTCTTTTACCGAAGAACAGATTGCACACATTATGGCATTGCAGATACGTGGAGTAAAAGTTACAGACATCGCAAAACAGTACCGTGTTTCCCGTCAGACAATCTACAGTCAGATAAAACGAGCTCACCGTTTCACGAATGATCCGGATGTAAAAATGCGGATGAATTTTATGAACCACGATGACCTCTGCACAACCATAGATATTGATTTCCGACATGAGAAAATCAAAATCAAAAACTACACAGACCAGATTATATTCCGTGCATTCGGAGTAGTAACAGAGCCAGGTTGGGATGATTTCGAATATTTTCTTGAAGAAAGATGCTTTCCAAGAACACGTGATCATGTGAAAGACATTCTGAAAGAAATGAATATTCCTTTTTATGATCCGCTTTTAATTATTGAAAAAACACAGGGACGCATGTCAGATGACCATCAGTGGATTATGATTCTGAAAAGGGAGGGATGATTAAAAATGAAAAATCTTAATTTTAATGTATATTCTCCATTGCATAAGACAGGACATACATCTAAAGGAGATCAGCTTAAATGGAAAGTTGGTGATATGTGGTATAAGGCAGATTATATGGGATATGAGGGTTTATCAGAAGTACTTATATCCAGTCTTTTGCAGAAGAGCAGTTGCACATATCCCTTTGTTGTGTATGAATCTGTTGCAATTGAATATAATGGGAAAACATTTCAGGGATGTTCCAGTTTGGATTTTTTAAAAGAAAATCAGGTTCTGATTCCGTTGGAAAAGCTTTATCGTCGATATACGGGCGAAAGTCTGGCAGTAAAACTGACTGAATTTGCGGATACTTCAGAACGGATTCAATATCTGGTAGAGCAAATAGAGGAGATTACCGGACTCAACGATTTTGGAAAATACATGACAGCCATGCTGGAGATAGATACATTTTTCATGAACGAAGACAGGCACACAAACAATATCGCTGTTATTTATGATGAGAAAACACAGCAATATTCTTTAAGCCCTTTCTTTGACCAGGGACTCTGCCTGTTTGCAGATACAAGACAGGATTATCCACTTGATTTTTCGTTGGAACAATGTATGGAAAAAATAGAAGCCAAGCCTTTTTGTACGGACTTTTATGAACAGCTTGAGGCAGCAGAAGACCTATATGGTACACAGATACGATTCAAATTTACAATAAAAGATATTCAGACAGAAATCCAGAAAGCAGCATCTGGTTATCAGCGGGAAATATGCAGCAGGGTAGAAGCGTTACTGAGAACTCAGATGCGTAAATATGCATATTTACTGGAGAATTAAAAAATATTGTGTGGTGAATAAACATGGACTTACGAGTATTACGCTACTTCCTGACAGTAGCAAAGGAACAAAGCTTCACAAAAGCTGCCGAACAACTTCATATCACCCAGCCAACCCTTTCCCGTCAGCTTGCAGCCCTGGAAGAGGAACTGGAAACACCTCTTTTCAAACGAGGCGGTCATCATATCACCCTTACAGACGAGGGCATCCTGTTGAAGCGCAGGGCACTGGAAATCATAGATTTGGAGGAGCGTCTGATGGATGAGTTCAAAGGAAACAAGGAACTCATCGAGGGCACGATCACCATTGGATGCGGAGAATTCGCAGCAGTGGAGACTCTGGCTAAGATATGCAGACAGTTCAGAGAAAAATATCACATGGTACAGATCGCACTTCACACAGCAACTGCCGACACTGTCAGCGAAATGATGAACAAAGGTCTGGTAGATATAGGAATGTTCCTGGAACCGGTAGACACAGAGGGATTTGACTATGTCCGTATTAAAAACAGCGACCATTGGGTAGTAGGAATGCGTCCTGACGATCCTCTTGCTGAAAAAGAATATATTACAAAAGAAGACCTGCTCGAAAAACCTCTGATCCTGCCGGAGCGCGTCAACATTCAGAGCGAACTTGCCAACTGGTTTGGAAAAGACTTCAAGAAACTCAACATCGCATTTACAAGCAACCTCGGAACAAATGCAGGAGTCATGGCAATGAATGGCCTTGGATATCCGATTTCCATAGAGGGAGCACCGAAATACTGGCGCAGAGATCTGCTTGTTCAGCGGAAGCTCTTACCGGAGATTAAAACCAGTACCGTGATCGCATGGCGGAGGCACATTCCACATTCCCGTGCAGTGAATAAATTTATCGATGAAGTTAATGCTTTTCAGGCATAAAAAATGATTCAATATAAGTATTAGACATAATAATATTTACAGATTAAAATAGTATGCAGGATATGAAGAAAGTATTCTGCACGTAACTGTGAAGGTACTGAACAGTTACTCCTGCACATTTTTTATTAAGGAGGATTCTTTATCATGGCAAAAAAATTAGTAGCATATTTCAGTGCAAGCGGAACAACAAAAAGAGTAGCAGAAATGGTTGCAGAAGCAGCAGGCGCAGACCTGTATGAGATTGAGCCAACCGTACCATACACAAAAGCAGACTTAAACTGGATGGACAAAAATTCCAGAAGCAGCGTAGAAATGAAAGACAAAACATCCAGACCGGAAATCAAACCAACAGATGCAAAAGTAGCAGATTACGACGAAATCCTCATCGGTTTCCCAATCTGGTGGTATGTAGCTCCGACTATCATCAACACATTCCTGGAAGCTTATGATTTCTCAGGAAAGAAGATTACACTTTTTGCAACATCCGGTGGAAGCGGATTCGGAAAAACCGTTCAGGAATTACAGCCATCCGCACCAGGCGCAGAAATACGCGAGGGCAAACTCCTTAATGGTGGAAGCAAACAGGCAATTGAGAACTGGGTTAAATCTTTATAATATAAAAAATGAGAGTTAGATTTTCGGAATAAAATTTCATATCTAAATGAGTAAACAATAGTCTGTCGAGTTTATAAATATGAAAATTTACAAACTCAAAATTAGTAGTTGTGAACGAATGAGATAATTAGCAGAAATCATAACTCATAGCAGGAGGAAATTATTATGGCAAAGATCGTACAGACAGCAGGCAGAAATGCACTCGGAGAATTTGCTCCGGAATTTGCACATTTCAACGATGATGTACTCTTCGGAGAAAACTGGAATAACCAGGACATCGACGTAAAAACAAGAAGCATCATCACAGTAGTAGCATTAATGGCATCCGGAATCACAGATTCATCCCTGAAATTCCATTTACAGAACGCAAAAGATCACGGAGTAACACAGAAAGAAATCGCAGCGATCATCACACACGTAGCATTCTACACAGGATGGCCAAAAGGATGGGCAGTATTTAACCTTGCAAAAGAAATCTGGCAGAACGGAGAGGGAGATCTTCCATATGAAGACGAAGCCATGAGAGCACATGCCAAATCCATGGTATTCCCAATCGGTGCACCAAACGATGCATTTGCTCAGTATTTCGTAGGACAGAGCTATCTTGCACCTGTATCCACAAGTCAGGTCGGAATCTTCAATGTAACATTTGAGCCGGGATGCAGAAACAACTGGCACATTCACCACGCAAAGAGCGGCGGCGGACAGATCCTTGTATGTGTTGCAGGACGCGGCTACTATCAGGAAGATGGAAAAGAAGCCATCGAACTGAAACCAGGTGACTGCATCAACATTCCTGCAGAAGTAAAACACTGGCACGGTGCAGCACCGGACAGCTGGTTCTCCCACCTTGCAGTTGAAGTCCCGGGTGAAGAAAGCTCCAACGAATGGTGCGAAGCAGTTTCAGATGAAGAGTATAGTAAATTAAAATAAGAATCTGACCGAATCAGGGAAGTTATTTGCTTCTATAGCAGAGAACCATTTGATTCAATCAAGTCAAGTAGTGAGGCAGATAATTTTATCTGCCTGATGTTAAGTAGATCCTCCTTAGATTGATTTAATTGTGAAAACAATCATTCATAAAGGGGGATTTACTTCTATCTGAAATTAACAAAACAGGAAATGAGGACAAAAATGGAATACACAAAACTTGGAAATACCGATATAGAAGTTTCAAAAGCTTGCTGCCAAAGAACACGGATGGACTCAGTTCTCCACTATGGAAAACCACTACAATCTCCTCTACCGTGAAGATGAACGTGAATTGATCCCAATCTGCAAACAGATGAACGTATCCTTAATGCCATACAGTCCTCTTGCAGCCGGACACCTTACAAGACCACAGTGGAACACGGACACACTGAGAAGCAAAACCGACAGAGTAGCCATGGGAAAATATGACAAAATGGAAGAGTATGACATGAAGATTGTTAACCGTGTCCACGAACTCTCTCAGAAATACAACTGTAAAATGTCCCAGATTGCCATCGCATGGCAGTGGGCAAAAGGAATTGCCTCCCCGATCATCGGAGCAACCAAAGCCTCCTACCTCGATGATGCAGTTGGTGCGCTGAATGTAAAACTTACTCCGGAAGATATCGCATATCTGGAAGAAATGTACGTTCCACATCCAATCGTAGGTGCCATCAACCACAACCCTGCACAGGGCGTGATTCTGCTGGATGAGAAGAAATAGTTTCATTATTATATCCGCTTGACACTGCATAATAAAAGATAAATGGCCGTATTAATTCTTACAAAATTAATGCGGCCATGATTTTTATAGCAATGGCAGCCAAACTGTAGCTTTTGCACCGCAGGGAGTATTTTGGCTAAAAAGTGTTTTTCCACCATGTGCCGCTGCGATTTGTTCAACTACATGCATTCCAAGAATGTGCGGTGCATTTTCTTGTATCTCATCAGAATTCAACACTGCCAGAACTTCCGGTGGGTAACCTTTCCCGTTATCTGATAGTGTTATCAGGAAAAACTTCCCGTCAATGCCGGTTTTTAAAGAGATTTTTATTTCTTCGGAATTATGCCGTATGCTATTATTCAGCAGATTTTCCATCAATCGTCCAATCAGACTTTCATCAACAGAAATCTGCGCATGTTCAGCCTCAGCGCTTTGTACCAGCGAAATCTCACATTTCTCTGCCAGCGGACTGTCATAAAACTGCGCCATCAGTTTACGAATCAGGGGTCCTGCAGAGTACTCTTTTTTCCGAAGCGGTTGTGCTCCATATTCCAGTTTACTTGTCAGGTTCAGATCATCAATAAGACTGCGCAGTTTCGCACTCTGTCCGCATATTCCAGAGGCTTTCTGCCGTGCGGCATCCGGAAGTGTTTTATCCTGCATTAACTGTTCCGCCCATCCAAGGATCAGTGCCAGAGGGGTTCGCACATCATGACTGACACCTGCGATCCATTGCGTTCTTGTATCATCTCTCCGCACAAGCATTTCATTCCTCTTCTGCAGATGAGAACTTGTCTGATTTAGTTTCTCAGCCAATTCCCCTGTAAATCCATTTGTCGGAAGCTGTACAGTCTGTCCGTCAGCCAGTGCATCCAGTCCTGCAGCAACTGTTTCCAGTCGTTTCGTTCCCCTCCATCCCAGCCAGAGGCAGAAGAGCAGTCCTGCTAATAGTAATACAAGCACTACTACAGGAAGATTGTGTACCATATTGCGCAAAAGTGATGGAGTACTGTAAAAAGTGTATTTCCAGAGACTTCCCTTTGGAAGTCCGATCACAAATAGTCCATAACCTTTTGTCTGACAGAATACAGGATAATCATTCAGATACCAGCGGGTAAAATTGGCAATATCATTGACTGTATAATGTCTATTCAGCTCAGATGGAAGCTGGTAATTCCATTTGACATTTCCATTATCATCCAGCACCATACACCACGCATACCCATCCATCCATTCCTGCGGAGTATGTTCCGAACCAAAACCAAGACCATCCTTTGTTTCAACCATAGAATCCGCAATATCACTGAATGCGTATTCCCTCTGCGGCAGATAGGTTGCTTCATACCAGGTCGTCCATCCCAGAAAACCAATCCCCAGAAATAACAGCAGCAGTACAAATCCAACTGTCGCCAGTACATATCTGCGGATCAGACGTACAAAAGTCTTCATGCTAATTCTCCTTTTTAGTGTGTAATCAACTTATCAGCACACCAGTTTATATCCAATTCCACGCACAGTAAGAAGAAACTGAGGCGTACTCGGATGATCTTCCAGTTTCTGCCTCAAATGACGGATATGCACACCAAGACTGTTCTCATAACCATAATAATCCGCACCCCACACAGCCGAACACAGTGCATCAAAAGTCACAAGATGTCCGCGATTCTCCGCCAGTTTACGCAGAAGTGCCAGTTCCGTAGCCGTCAGAGCGGTACTGCTCCCATCTGGCATCGTAACAAGTGCATCATTCAGATCTACACTTCTTTCACCTAATTTCAGCGTTTTCTTCCCTGCGCCTGCAAGTTCAGCACGATAAGCGCGCTGCAAGATATGCTGGATCCGAAGAAGCAATTCCTGCATCAGAAAAGGCTTCGTCAGGTAATCATCTGCGCCGAGTCCCAGCCCAAACAATCGGTCCGCATCTGCATCTCTTGCTGAGAGAAACAGAGCCGGGATATCTGTTTTTGCTCGCAGACTGCGAAAAAGTGAGAAACCATCTCCATCCGGAAGATTGATATCCAGGATCATCAGCTCGGGTCTTTCAGCCGCAAACACCTTCTTTGCTTCCACACAGTTTTGCGCAGTCTGGATATGGCGGTAACCGGCTCCGGATAGCTGTTCACAGAGGAGATGAAGCAGATCTGTATTGTCATCCACGATCAGAATCCGAACTTCATAAATACTATTCATAATTCTATGCCTTTCTGTTTGATTTTCGAATACTTCTATAGCCTAGATAAATGTCTTGTTTTAACCGAATCAGGTAAGTCCCCTGCTTCAATTGCGAAAAGCAATAAGCAACAGGTGGATTTGGATTTACTATAACATATTTCAAAACACTCCAGTCGGAAAAGTCGAAATCTTAAGGGAAAATTAAGCCAGGATTCGGAGTGGATTAAGGCAGCTGGTGTAATCTGAATGTGTTCCGAAAAACGAACAAAAAGGAGAGCATATCATGAAAAATGTTATTGAAACTCATAACCTCTGCAAAAGCTACCACGGAAGAATGGTAGTAGACCGTCTAAATCTGAACGTCCCGCAGGGCAGCGTTTATGGCTTCATAGGACCAAACGGTGCCGGAAAATCTACCAGTATGAAAATGCTACTTGGACTGACACACCCCACCAGCGGCAGTGTGAAACTGCTGAATCAGACAATGAATGAAGAGAATCGCATGGCCTTACTGCGCCAGACCGGCAGTCTGATTGAATCTCCATCCGGTTATCTGCATCTGACAGCAAAGGAGAATCTTTCGATCATCGCAGACTTGAAGGGGATTTCCCATAAAGACATCGACAGAGTACTGGAAATTGTGAAATTGACTGCCGATGCCAACCGAAAAGTCGGACAGTACTCTCTGGGAATGAAACAGCGTCTTGGAATCGCCATGGCATTACTTGGAAAACCCAGACTTCTGATCCTGGATGAACCAACCAATGGTCTCGATCCCGCAGGAATACAGGAAATGCGCAGTCTCATTGCCTCCATGCCGGAGCGCACCGGAGCAACTGTATTGATTTCCAGTCACCTGCTCAGTGAGATGGAGCAGATGGTCACACAGGTAGGAATCCTGAATCATGGCAAAATGTTGTTTGAGGGACCACTGCAGGAACTTCAGAAACACAGCCATGGAAATATCCAGCTAAAGGTATTAGACATATCGAAAAGCATTGCAGTACTGAACCGTCAGGGAATCCGCACCACAATGATGCAACAGCCCAATCTCCTGGAACTGCCGCCGTTATCAGATGAGATCCTGGCAGTTCTTGTCAGAGACCTTGCGGAAAGTGGTGCCGGAGTTGTGGGACTTACTACTCAGACCAAAAGTCTGGAAGAAATTTTCCTCAGTCTGACCCAAAGCAGTGGGGAGGTGGCATAAGATGACGGGAACTTTTCACACAGAAATACAAAAAGCCCACCGCCGTCATGACATATGGATCTGCCTGTTGGTTTCCATGATCATGGTAGTGTGGGTAGGAGGCGTGACGCCGTCTGCTCCGGACGAACTGGCAAACGCATACAGTGCACTGTTTTACAGTATTCCTGTTATTAATTCTATTGTAATGCCAGTGTTTATGGCATTGCTGGTCAGTCGCTTGTGGGATATGGAGATTAAAGGAAACACCACGAAACTTCTCTATACGTTGCAGAGTCGCCGTAGTCTGTTTAAAGGAAAAATGATATTTGGTGTGATGGAAATTTTTCTGACGGTGTTTATGGAAATGGGAGCTGTTCTTTTACTGGGGAAAATACATGGCTACACGGAAGCCTTTCCTGCAGGACAGTTTCTTTATCTGACTGTCTGCACGACAGCAGTAGGACTGATGCTTTTTCTGTCTGAATTTTTTATTATGCTGATATGGAACAATCCGCTTCCGGCACTTTGCGTAGGAATCGTAGGGGCATTGTTAGGACTGTTCTCCGCATTTATGCCGCCAATTGTCAGTTACTTTGTGCCATGGGGATATTTTATTCCATTAAGTTCTTATGAAGTTGCAAAATGGGATCAGGCTACACATACAGTGACTTATGGAACCCGAAGCTTTAACTGGGGACTACTGGCGTTTACGTTTGTTCTGGCAGTATTATTCTTTTATGCGTCATGGTGCAGAGTACAGAAACAGGAGGTGTGATCATGTTGAAACGTTGCATTATTGCAGAAAATTGTAAACTTCATGCATCCCCGATCTGGGTGATGTTCTTCCTTCTTCCGGTTATTTCTGCCGGATACGGAACCTTTAACTATCTGCAGAATTTAGAGATACTGAAAGATAAATGGTACAGTCTCTGGACTCAGCACACCTTGTTTTATTCCATGTTTTTCTTCCCTGCCATGGTAGCCGTCTATGCGGCATACCTCTGGCGTCTGGAACATCTGGGTCACAACTGGAATATCATCATGGCAAGTCCGGTGAACCCACTGGATCTGTTTGCTGCAAAATTTGCAGTCGTGGCAAAACTGGCTCTGTTGACACATGGATTTGTATTCTTATTGTACACATTCTGCGGCAAAACATTCGCCCATCTCCCCGGATGGCCGCCCATAGAACTGCCATTTTTTCTTTTACGCGGCGCTCTTGGCGCTCTCGCAGTCATCGCCGCCCAACTCGTTCTGTCCATGCTCATCCGCAGCTTCGCCGTCCCGGTATTTCTCGCCCTGATTGGCGGCATTTCCGGCATCCTCGCCAGCTCCAAAGGCTTCGCCCTGTTCTGGCCCTACTCCCTGATGCAGACCGGCATGAACGCCAACAAAAGCAAAGATGTACTATCTGGAGACTACGGACTATTTATTGCCAGCTGCGTGATCTGGTTGATTGCTTTGTTCATACTGGCAGATATTCTTCTGAAGAAAAAAGACGTCCGGGCATAAAACAAAAAG
>CAKRVX010000047.1 GCA_934409175.1 uncultured Blautia sp. | reverse complement strand
AGGTTATGCAGGAATTAAGGAAGCTGGATATTACGATTGATAATGAGACACTTGAATTGATCAGGACGTTTATGTAGTAATCTTGGATAGCAGCACAGAGGAGAAGAATTAGACTAATGGTTTCCAGAAGAAAATTTTTCAGTATTGCGATTATGATGTTTGTGTTACTGTTTCTGTTCCAGTTTTCCATGGTGATCAGAGACTGGCAGAATACTTATGATATAAATTCCAATCTTACAGCAAAACAGAATGATGGTAAAAATGTCTGGAGAAATAAAGAAGTTGATTTAACATCTGTTACAGAGGAAAACAGAACTTATGCTCTTTTTGTGGGAAATACATCGTCCGATATGGCTGAAGCTGTAAGCAGATGGTGTGTTTATGCGAAATGGGATATAGCAAAGATAAATTCGCTGGATGGATTTAAAGAGAATGATAAATCACTTCCCAGAATGATGATACTGGAATCTGAAAAGTATGCACTTGGAGATAATTTAAAAAAGATAGAAAAGCTGGCACAGGAAGGAGTGATCATTGTATTTGGATGTCTGGAAGATGTAGAAGACATTCAGGCAGATGATGAATTGCGGGATTTTCTGGGAATCAGCAGGGTTGTTTCTAAAGAGACAGAACTAACAGGAGTACGGTTGTTTGAAAGTCTTCTTCTGGGGGGCGAAGTAACTTATGAAACGCCCGAAGATAAAGAGGAAAAGGATCGCCAGGATCTGCAGCTTAATGTGCCATGGTATCAGGTAGGCAGTGGTACCAAGACATATATGGTGGGTGTCCTGGACACAGAAAAAATAAACGGGCATATAGAAAACGAAGAGCTTCCTACACTTATCTGGAGAAATGGAATCCCAAATGGAAGTGTATTTTGTGTGGTGGGAGATTATATGAAAGACAGTACGGCACTTGGCCTTCTGGATGGCATGGTGACAGAGGCTTCCCAGTATTATATTTACCCGGTAGTAAATGCCCAGAATCTTTCCATGATCAATTTTCCTGTTTTTGCAAATGAGAATAATGAACAGATGATGGAATTGTACAGTCAGTCCATAACCGGAATGGCCAGAGATATCATGTGGCCTTCTCTTGTGTCTATTGTAGAAAAAAGTGGTCTGAAAATGACCTGTTTTATGCAGCCGCAGACTGATTATGAAGATGGCGTGGAGCCGGACAGTAAAGATCTGGTATTCTATCTGAAACAGATGAAAGAACAGAATGCAGAAGCTGGTCTCTCTCTTCAGCATAAAAATGCAGGTTCGTTGAATGATAAACTGAATCAGGATGCCGAATTTTTCCGAAAAGCCAACAGCAGTTACAAATATGGGGCAGCTTTTACAGAAGAAGATCTTGATACAGTGAAGGGACTGATGAATACAGAATTAATGAAGAATGTAAGCACTCTGGTATGCGAATATACAGAGGATGAACCGGTAATTTCCTATTGTACAGATTCTGTAACTTTACAGTCGGTTACAAGTGATGGAATGAATTATACCTACAGTGGCGATATTCGTATGAGAAGTATTCAAAGTTCATTGGGATATACCAATGTGATGCTGAATATGCAGGATATTTTCTGGCCGAAACGAAAAAAAGACAGATGGCAGACTATGCAGAGACGTTTTTCCAGCAATCTTCTTACTTACTGGAAGGAATTTAAGGACTTTGACAGTACAACACTTTCAGAAAGCAACACCAGAACAAGAACATTTCTGAATCTGGATTTTTCAGAGTCCAGAACGGATGACGAGATTACTGTAAAAACAACTGAAACTGGAAGCTGGTTTATCTTAAGAACTCATGGTGAAGAGATCAAAGATATTGAGGGCGGTACGCAGAAAAAACTGGAAGACGACGCTTACCTCATTCAGGCACAGGATGTAACTGTGAAGATCCAGTTAGAAACAGCTGGACTTCATTACAGCAAATAAGAGAGGACACAGATGAAAGTTTGCATTGTGGCAGAAGGATGTTATCCATATGTAGTCGGAGGGGTCTCCGGATGGATCAATAGTTTGATAAAATCATTTCCAAATGTGGAATTTATATTGCTGGCTATTGTAGCCAATCGTTCTTTCCGGGGAAAATTCGTTTATGAACTTCCGGAAAATCTTACACAGGTTTATGAGGTATATCTGGAAGACAGTGAGTGGGAAGGCGGAAACAGAAAGAGAAAATCAAGAAAAAAAGTTCACCTCTCTCATAAGGAATATGATGAACTTCTGAATATGGTACTAAACCGGAAAACAGACTGGGGAATAATCTTTGATCTGTTTCATAAAAAGCGCCTTTCTGTGGATGATCTTCTTATGGGAGAAGATTTTTTCAGGATTGCCACGGAATGTTACAACAGGAATTATTCCAATATTAATTTCTCAGACTTCCTCTGGACATTGAGATCCATTTATCTCCCCATGTTCTGGACATTGCGGATGGATGTGCCGAAAGCAGATTTGTATCATTGTGTAGCTACCGGTTATTCTGGAATCCTGGGAAGCATGGCCAAACATTTTCATGGAAGTTCCCTTCTGATATCTGAACATGGTATTTATACGAGAGAACGGGAGGAAGAACTGATCAAGGCAGCCTGGGTAAAAGGTATCTACAAAAATATCTGGATCGAACAGTTTAAAAAAATGTCCCTTCTTGCTTATGATAAAGCGGATACTGTTACATGTTTGTATGACCATGCTAGAGAACTGCAGATTGAACTGGGATGTCCGGAAGAAAAGATCAAAGTAACGCCAAATGGCATCAATACAGAAGCTCTGGCGAATCTTCCGGGAAAAAGTGAGGAAGAGCAGAAGTTTATTAATGCGGGAGCAGTTCTCCGTGTTACTCCTATTAAAGATGTTAAAACCATGATACAGGCATTTGACTTTGCAAAAAAAAGAGTAAAGAATCTGAAACTCTGGATCATGGGACCAGTAGATGAGGATGAAAAATATGCTCAGGAATGTTATGATCTGGTAGAATCCCTGGGAACAAAAGATGTAGAGTTTACAGGAAGGGTCAATATAAAAGATTATCTGGGGAAAATGGATTTTACACTGCTTACCAGTATCAGTGAAGGGCAGCCTTTAACAATTCTGGAAAGCTATGCAGCACATAAACCAGTTATTGCAACAGATGTAGGAAACTGCAGAGAACTGATTTATGGCAATGATGATGGATTTGGAGAAGCGGGTATTCTGACACATATTATGAATATTGAAGAAATTGCCCATGCAATGGTGACAATGTCGATACAGGAAGAAGACAGACTGCGTATGGGAGAGGCCGGTTATAAACGTGTAAATGCATTTTACCGGATCGAGCAGATGAAGGCAGTGTATCAGGATATATATAAGGAATTTGCCGAAAAACAGGGGATTGCGTGGACAGAAGAACCTTTTAGTATCAGTAAGTAATTACAGGATGGAGAGAGTATATGGCCGGAATAGGTGTAAAACTGACAAACATATATAAAAAAAATACCCTGACAACGGATATCATAGGAATGGGCTACAGTATTGTTGTTACCATTGCACCAATGCTGGTAGTAATTGGTGCGCTTGTGCTTATGGAATACTTTTTGGATTTTTCTTCTGTAGACTACGTTACAAGGGAACTGTTTTCCTGTACAGTGCTGTATATATTCATTTTTTCGTTACTTACGGCATCGCCGTTTAACTCGGTATTGTCTAAATATATGTCAGACGTAATTTATGAAGAAACATATGAGGATATTCTGCCTTGCTACTATGTGGGAATGCTTCTTAATATTCTTCTCAGTTCTGTTCTGGGAATTGTATTCTGTGTCCACGAAGTTCTTGTGGGAAAAGTGGATATCATATATGTTTTTACCGGTTATTGTGGATATATCGCTCTTGTTCTGGTGTTTTATTCCATGTTGTATCTGTCCATATGCAAAGATTATAAAAAAATCTCGCTTTTCTTTGGGATAGGTATGACAGTTACTTTTATTTTGTCTCTTGTCCTTGTGAAAATCTGCCACTGGAGCATTACATACGGAATGCTGTTTTCATTGACAGTAGGCTTTTGGCTGACTGCCTGTCTGGAAATGTCTGTAGTGCGAAGTTACTTTAAAGAAAACAGTGGAAAATATAAACAGGTTCTGGAATATTTCAGAGAATACTGGCCATTGGTTGTCACCAATTTTCTGTATACTCTTGGACTTTATATCCATAATTTTGTTTTCTGGACAACAGATCTTCACATGATCGTAGTAAAATCTTTTGTATGTGTAACAACATATGATATGGCAACCTGCCTTGCTATGTTTACAAATATTTCTGCAAGTGTTATCTTTATCAGTAGGGTAGAGATGTATTTTCACGACAGGTATAAAGCGTACTCAGAAGCAGTAATTGGTGGCAGAGGAGCAGATATAGCAATTACGAAAAAAAGAATGTTCCGTACTCTTTCAGAAGAGCTAATGAGTCTTGCCAGAGTCCAGTTTATTATTACACTTGTGATTTTTCTGGTCTGCATGATCTTTCTTCCACAGTTTGGTTTCGGAGGAATGACCATGAGGATTTATCCGTGTCTGGCAGCTGGATATTTCATTTTGTTTTTGATGTATGCAGAGATTATTTTTCTGTATTATTTCAATGATATGAAGGGCTGTGTACTGACAGGACTGGCGTTTTGTCTTATTACAATGGTTGGAAGTATCATATCTACACACTTTACGGAAATATGGTATGGCGCAGGCCTCGTTGCAGGAAGTTTTGCAGGTTGGACTGTTGCCTACATGCGGCTTCAGTGGATGGAAAAACATCTGGATGTTCATATATTCTGCAACGGACATTTATTAAAAAAGAAAAAAGGGGACTGCCCATCGCCGAAAGTATTTGACAGATATGAGCAGTAGGAAAGGAACGGAAGAATGGCTTCGGGAGATATACTTAGATTATTTGTGATCGTGGCAGGGGCATATATGCTTGTAAAAGCAGTACTGTCACTTGCAAAAAGAAAAATGACAGAGCCTTTTTGCCTTGCATGGGCGTTATTATCTACGTTGATGATTCTTTCGGGTGTGCTTTTAAATCCATCTCAGCTGGATCGATACATCAGCACAAGAGGACTTGTTCTGATAATTATCGTTGTATCAGGAATTTTATGGGGATTGTGGTTTATAAGTACGCAGGTATCCATTCTGAAAAGAAGGAATCAGGAAATGGCTATGCAGATCTCACTTTTAAATAATGACTGTGAGAAAATTCTCAAAGAGTTGGAGAAACTGAAGAAAGAAAAATGAAAAAAGTATTGTTTGTGATAAATACTCTTGGGGGTGCCGGTGCGGAGAAAGCACTTCTGGAGCTTTTGAAAAGGTTTTCGCCGGAACAGTATCAGGTTGATCTTTATGTTCTGCTGGAGCAGGGCGAGCTGATCAGTCAGGTGCCGGAATATGTAAATGTTCTGAACAGGGACTATACAGCAGAATCGGTTCTTACAAGAGAAGGAAAAAAGAAACTAAACAGGAAAGTTTTTCGGCGTTTGTTTATCCGCGGAGCTTTGTTCAGGAATATTCCTTATTTGATAAAAAATGTTGTAATTATGCTGAAACACAGAAAAATTTATGCAGATAAGCTTCTGTGGAGAGTCATGTCGGACAGTGGATTAAAATTGAATAAAGATTATGATATGGCAGTAGCTTATCTGGAAGGTGGTTCCACATATTTTGTTCATGATCATATAAAGGCAAAGGAGAAATTCGCATTTCTTCATATAGACTATGAATATGCAGGATACACCAGAATGCTGGATAAAGACTGTTATCTGGATTTTGACAGGATTTTTACGGTATCGGGGGAAGTAAAAGAAGGGTTTGTCAGGGTGTATCCGGAATGTGCAGACAGAACGTTTATTTTTCATAATCTTATTGATCGAAAAGAGATTTACAGAAAGGCAGAACTTCCCGGTGGATTTGAAGATAATTACAGAGGGAAAAGAATTCTGACGGTAGGAAGGCTGACAGCTCAGAAGGCCTATGAAATATCAATTGATGCAATGAAGATTCTGAAAGACCAGGGTGTAAATCTGCGTTGGTATGTACTTGGCGAGGGAGAACTCAGACACCGGCTTCAGCAAAAGATAGACTGTCTTGGTCTTACAGAAGATTTTATTCTGCTGGGAGCCAAAGAAAATCCTTATCCTTATTATAAGCAGTGTGATCTGTATGTTCATGCTACGCAGTTTGAAGGAAAAAGTATTGCAGTACAGGAAGCACAGATTCTTGGATGTGCGATTCTGGTATCAGACTGCAGTGGAAACCGGGAGCAGGTAAACGATGGAATAGATGGAGCATTATGTCAGTTATCAGCGGAAGATATCTGCAGAAATATAAAAGTACTTCTGGCAGATGAGAAAAAATGTATGCAGTACAGAAAAAATGCTTCTAAGAAAATATCTGATGAACAGAGAGATATTCTGGAATTGTTTAGAATCGCATAAAAAGAGAAAGAATGACAGCCATGGAAAATAAAAAAGAAGTTTTGATTATTATTCCGGCATACAATGAAGAGAAAACGATTATTTCAGTACTGGAAAAACTGGAGCAGCCGGAGATAGCACAGATAGCGGATGTACTGGTTATGAATGATGCATCCTCAGATGCTACGAATTATGTGACAAAAAAGAGAAATCATGATGTTGTAACTCATGTATTTAATCTTGGATATGGAAGCGGTCTGCAGCTTGGTTATAAATATGCAGTACGAAAAGATTATCTTTATGTGATACAGATGGATGCAGACGGTCAGCACGATGTATGTAATATTCCGAAGATATATCAGGCGTTGAAGACACCGGATGAGAACGGAATGTTTCCTGATATTGTACTGGGATCAAGATTTATAGAGGGGAGTTCAGAGTTCCCTGTTATCATGGCAAAAAAGATTGCTTTTGCCTGGTTTCGTATAATATTACGTTTGGGAACTGGAAGAAGAATTTCGGATCCAACGACTGGTCTGCAGGGGCTTAGCTGGAGAACTTTTCTTTTTTATTCTAAATATGACAATTTTGATGACAAATATCCAGATGCAAATATGCTGATGCAAATGCTGCTTCTTGGATTCCGGGTCAGAGAAATTCCGGCGGTGATGCATATGAGAACAGAGGGAATCAGTATGCATTCCGGATTGAAGCCGATACTTTATATGTTCAGGATGACATTTTCTATTCTGGCAGTATGGATTCGGGAAAAAATCCTTAAAGTAGATGAAGGTAAGATACATGATCTGGAAAAATATGAAAAATAGAAATGGCTGGGATTTTCGTCAGGAAGAATTGGCAGAGAGTCTTGATGAATTGAAAAATCCCGCCAGAGGATGGTATGGAATCTATACATTTTCTGCTGAACAAAGTATAGACCAGGAAGAGCTGAGATGGAGTCTGAGACAGGGGGAGTCGCTGGCGCTTGTGCTGCTTGATATTCGTGCATATCGCAGTATACGGCTGGATGAGGTTGCTGCTCAAAATATCAGAGACATTCTCAGCTTTTTTTTGCAGTACAGAAAAGATGTGATTCTTCGACCTGTATATGACCGGGAAGGAAACGGAAGGATCTGTGAACCGGATACATTTGAAATAGTCCTGGAACATTTGAAACAGATTTGTGAGATATTGGCAGATATAGAACATTCAGTAATCATTTTTCAGGGAATGCTGGTGGGAAGCTGGGGAGAGATGCATGATTCCAGATATTTATCATCGAAACATATGGGTGAAATGTGGGAATGTATGCAGAAATATTCAGGAGAAGACCTGTACATGGCAGTGCGTACGCCGTCACAGTGGAGAACTTTGAAAAGTGAAGATGAATTTTTGCAGAAAAAATATGCTCATCTGTCCTTATTTGACGATGGAATACTGGGTTCACTGACACATCTGGGAACATTTGGGACTATGATAAAAGAAGCAGCAGGATGGAGCTGTCCCTGGACGAGAAAGGAAGAACTGGATTTTATAGACCAGCTTACAGAGAATGTATTCTGTGGAGGGGAAGTAACATCCTGCACAGAGGAAGAGAAGGAGAAACTTTGTGATGAGGATTTCATTGTCAACGAATTGAAAAAAATGCATCTTACTTATCTGGACAGTACTTATGATATGAAAGTTCTGAACCAGTGGAAAAAAATGCAATATGAAGGTCCTGGAATCTGGCAGGGACATAGTCTTTATGATTATATAGGCAGTCATCTGGGGTATCGGCTGACAGTAAAAGGTGTGAAGATGAAAATCACGTGGTTTGGAAAAGCAGAATTTATTATAGAAATTGAAAATACCGGATTTGGAAGACTTTTTCAGGAAGCAGAACTGTTTTTGACGATTGAGAATGAAAAGATCCGGAAAGAGATCCCGGTTTCCATAGATTTGCGGGAAATATTTCCGGGAACGACTGTCAAGGGAAAGGCAGTGACGGAACCTGTTTCGGGCAAAGTGTTTCTGAGAGCGCAAAGAAAAAAAGACGGGCAGAATATCCGCTTTGCCAATAAAAACAGTGCAGAAAGCTTCTGCATTGGAGCTCTTTAAAAATGTCTATACATACAATTGTGAATTGACTATAATGTATTATAATCAAAAAAGAAAGGGTAAGTGAAGAGTGAAACAGAAATCCAGGACAGAATACTCAGTTATGAATACGACGGTGGCCTTCATTGCCCAGGTAACAGCAATCTTTATGGGATTTTGTACAAGAGTTGTCTTTACCAGAACGCTTAGTGAAAGCTATGTGGGAATCAATGGTCTGTTTACAGATATATTAAATATATTATCTTTGTCAGAACTCGGTGTGGGAACTGCGATCACCTATGCCCTATACGGCCCTATTGCCAGAAATGATATTAAAAAACAGCAGATACTGATGCGCATGTTCCGAACTTTTTACAGAATAACGGCAGGAGTTGTTCTTACTGTTGGATTGTGTCTGATTCCGTTTCTCAATATTCTGATGAAAGACCGGCCGGATGTGGATCATCTTATTGTAATTTATATTCTGTATCTGACAAATTCAGTTGTGTCCTATTTGCTTATTTATAAGAAAATCCTGGTGGATGCTCATCAGATGAATTATATTACGGTGATGTACCATAATGCATTTCTTGTGATGCAGGATATCTGCCAGATTTTTGTACTGCTTCTGACAGGAAATTTTGTTTTGTTTCTGGTTATTGCTGTTGTATGTACTATAAGCGGAAACATCTGTATGTCCAGGAAAGCGGACAGACTTTTTCCCTATCTGAGGGAGCCGTGTAAGGACAGACTTCCACAGAATGAACGCCGCGCTATATTCCAAAATGTAAAAGCAATGCTGATGCACAAGATAGGAAATGTAGTTGTGAATAATACGGATAATCTTCTGATATCCAGTTTTGTAGGAGTTGTGACAGCAGGTATTTATTCCAATTATTTTCTGATTATAGGGTCTGTTCGTCAGGTGTTTGACCAGGCTATGCTTGGTGTTGCGGCGAGTGTGGGAAATCTTGGAGTGACAGAGGATAAGAATAAAGTTGGACAGATTTTTGACAGGTTGTTTTTTGTCGGCTACTGGATGTTCGGGTTTGCTGGAATCTGCCTGCTGGAACTTTTGAATCCTTTTGTGGAACTTGCCTTTGGAAAAAAATACTTGTTTAAAAAAGAAATTGTGTTGATTCTCTGTATCAATTTTTTTATTAATGGAATGAGAAGAGCAGTGCTGATATTTAAAGAATCTATGGGGCTGTTCTGGTATGACCGGTATAAAGCAGTTGCTGAAGCAGTGCTGAATCTTGTAATTTCTATTTTGCTGGTAACACATTTCGGGGTAGCTGGTGTTTTTATTGGAACATTCTGCAGTACAGTGCTTACTTCCGTGTGGGTGGAACCTTATGTGATCTATAAATACAGGATTGAGAAACCTGTGACCGGATTTTTTGTGAAGTATGCAGAATATCTGGGAGTGATGGCCGCAGTGTGGGGAATTACGGAATATTGCTGCGGATTTATTTCAGGACAGGCTTTTTTTGTACTGGTATTAAGACTGATGATCTGTCTGATTCTGCCTAATGTTCTGCTGTGGGTTGTTTACAGAAAAACTGTGGAATGGAGAGAACTATGGAGCTTGCTGAGAAGAATAACAAAAAGAGTTTTTGCAGGAAAAAAATTTCTGTAATCATACCAGTTTATAATGCCGAAAAATATCTCAGGAAAACGCTGGACAGCATCATAAAACAAAGTTATGAAAACTGGGAGATCATTCTGGCAGAAAACGGGTCAAATGATAAAAGTCCTGATATTATCTGTGAATATGAAGAAAAATATCCCGGGATTCATATGGTCAAAGGTCCGGGGAAAGGTCCCGGATCCGCTAGAAATGCAGCATTGGAAGCTGCACAGGGAGAATATGTTATATTTGTGGATGCGGATGATTATATTCCGGATAAGGATATTTTTTATAAATATATCAGTATTGCAGAGAACATAAATGCAGATATTGTTGTCAGTAATTATGCAAGATTGTGGAATGGAAAATTACTTTCGGCTGAGGAAACACAGGCCTTTGCATTATCAAGTCCATTGTCCGAGGAATTTCGCTTTCAGGGATTCTTTTCTGTGGGTACATTATCTTATGTATGGGGGAAATTATATCGAAGAGCTTTTCTGGAAGAGAATCAGATCACTTTTACAGACATTGCTTATGCAGAAGATAAACTGTTCAATATGCAATGCTATGTATGTGATGCCAGATATGTATTCCTTCAGGAACTGGGATATGTTTACCGAAGAAATGAGGAGTCGGTTTCCTGGAAATATCATCCGAATTCAGCTGACAGCTGGCTGAAAATTGCTTATACAATAAAAGAATGGATCAAAGAAAAGAATAAAGATATGGATATATATAAAGGTCTGGTGCAGTATACACTTTTTTTTGCTTCTTTTTTTGATGGAAAGATGGAATATATACAACATAAAAATTCTTTGCGTGCTGTAAGAAAAGTGTTAAAAATTTATGGACAGGATCCTCTTGGAAAAGAAAGTTTTCTGGAACTTTCGCAGGCCAGAAGAATGTCTGAGTTGAAACAGCCTTTGTGGAAATTTATTATCAGAGGATTTGCATCAGGCATGAAACATCAATGGTATATTCTTTTATCAGTGGGGATCAAGCTGCTGATTGATCTGAGAGTAGATGAAAGGCTGTCTGATACAGGACTTCGTGAATAGGGCAGGCAGATATATTAAGAAAGGTAAAGGAGGCTGCCACTTAGAATATGGGATATTGGATTAGTCAGTTTGTACAGGTTCTTATTGGTTACATTTTTTTAATGTATTTATGGCCGTCTGTTGTTTTCAGAAAAAAGCTATATGGGAAGAGTTTGACCTTTCGTTTTGCATTTTGTACTACGGTTTCAATCTTGCTGGTCAATACAATGGTGCTGGCACTTGGACTGCTTCATATATTAAAGGCAGGGGTTGTTTTTGTTATATTTTATGGAATATTTGCTATTTCTGTTTTAAAAAAGAAAGAATTACGAACCGGTTTTCTTACACAGATCCGGACTTTTTTTTCAGGTACATTAGGATGGAAGACATTGTTGCTGCGCCTGATTGATACGGTAAAAAATATTGGGACAGTTTCTCTGAAATGGCTGAACAGAAAGACAAAAGGCAAAAAAATAGAGTATAGTGTTCTGGCAGTTCTGATAATATTTGGAGTTATTTATTTTTCCTATGGGGCATTTCAGTGCCATTCCTATGGATGGGGAGACATGTATGTTCATCATGCGTGGATCTATGGACTGAAAGAGGGAAATATCTTCTCAGAAGGGGTTTACCCGGAGGCAATGCACTGTTTTGTTTATTGTATGAATGTTATGTTTGGAATACCGGTATACAGCTGTTTGTTATTTCTGGGAGAAATTCATGCAAGTGCTTTTCTGGTTGCAGTTTACTGTCTGTTCAGGGAAGTAATGAAATCTAAATATACGGTTTATTTCATTCTGGCTGCATTTTTGACTGTAGATGTTGTGTGTGTCGATGAAATTTATGGCATATCCAGACTGCAGTATACGATACCACAGGAATTTGGATTGTATACACAGTTTCTGTGTGTCATGTATCTGATAAGATTTATGAGGAAAAAACAGGACTCAAAAGAGAAAAGAGATGATTTGTTTCTGTTTATGATGTCACTGGCGGCGTCTCTTGCAATTCATTTTTATGTTACGATCATGGCGTTTTTCCTGTGTGGTTCCTTTGCTGTTTTTGGAATTACAAAGATTTTCCAGAAAAAGAATTTTGGCAGACTGCTGGCTGCTGTTATTGCAGGAGTTATTATTTCCACAATGCCGATGGTTCTGGCCTTTGTGTCGGGAACACCTCTTCAGGGTTCTCTGAACTGGGGAATGAATATCATAAATGGTACAGACACAAAAGAAGGAAGAACGCAGGTAGCGCAGAGTATTACTGATGAAAGCAGTATGGAAGAGACAGTTCAGAATCTTATAGACAACAATGGCGAAACGCAGCAGAATCAGTCGCAGATGTCTTCTGACGGAGACGCAGCGGGGCAGAATGGAAATGCTGTACAGGTACAGAAAAAAGTATCTCTGCAGGAACGGTTAAAGAAAATTATTGATGACGTAAAACTTGTATATAAGTATGGATATGCGCAGCTTTATGGCAGCTCACGGGCTGTCTGGCTTTTAAGATTTACGTTAATTGCGCTGGTTCTTGGCGTTTTAAATACAATAGTTTCTTTTATCCGATTTCGAAAAGTACCGTTTGAAATGTATTTGGGAATAACGTTTGCTTCTGTTGTTTTTATGGTTTTATATGCGGCACCTTTTCTGGGATTGCCGGAGATCATTGCAGGCGCCCGTTTGTGTCTGACAGAGCAGGTGTTGTTGCTGGCAATGATGGCGATACCTGTTGATCAGCTGCTTTTTTTGCTGGGAAAAACAAAAGCAGGAAGTCTGGCTCCATATGTAAGTGTTTTAGGGGTAGCTGCCATTTATGCAGGAACAAATTATTTTGGCGTTTTTCATGGTTATCTGTATTATGAACTGACGCGTTATAATTCAGCGGTAGAACTTACCAATAGTATTATTGATGAATATCCACAGTATACGTATACAATTATATCCACGACAGAGGAACTGTATCAGGCCATAGAATCCGGAAGACATGAAGAACTGCTGGATTTTTATTACAAATCAAAACAGGAACAGTATTATATTCCTACAGAATATCTCTTTTTCTATGTGGAAAAGAAGCCAATTTATTATGCGCAGTATCATTTTTTCTCAGGACCAAGCTGGCTGGCACAGTCAAAGTATACAAAATATTATGAGTATTCAAATGCTGTTTTAAGCCAGGGAGATGATATTAAAAATGAAAAAATTTCAGAGAAACTGGTTGGCGAACCACTTGCAATAATGGGGAAAGCTTCCGATGCATATTCCAATATCAAAAACCGACAGATTATTGAATCAGAAATAAATGATTGGTGTATGAATTTTAAATCATGTTTTCCAAATGAAATAAAAACTTATTATGAAGATGAGAACTTTGTGTGCTATGTAATAAAGCAGAATCCGGATCGTCTGTATGATTTAAGTAATTAAAGGTGTGACAGGAGATATTATGAGCAAGGCAAAATATTGGAAAGGTCTGACGGCAGCTGGAATCGTGCTGGCTGTTGCCCTTGTAGTAATAGTTGGCATAAGTGTGTTTCCAGAGAAAAATATAAAAGAATATGAAGAAACAGAAGAAGTATTTGGCAATCCGCTTATGGGTTATGCACCATGTGCATGGAATGAGACAGTAAGCGAGGATGTGTCTTTACTGTATATGGATATTACCTGGGCAGAACTGGAACCGAAAGAAGGTGAATACGACTGGGAAAGTATTGAAAAAGAGAATCAGCTCAGTCAATGGAAAAAAGAAGGAAAACATATAATCCTGAGATTTGTATGTGATGTGCCGGGAAAAGAAAAACATATGGATATTCCGGAGTGGCTGTATGAAAAGACCGGTCATACAGGAACCTGGTATGATGTGGAATTTGGTAAGGGTTTTGCGCCGGATTATAACAATGAACAGATGATTTATTATCATGCTCAGGCTGTAAAAGCTCTGGGTGAACATCTGGGAGGAGATGGACTGATCAGCTATATTGAGCTGGGCAGTCTTGGACACTGGGGAGAGTGGCATGTAAATTACAGCGCAGGAATTCAGCGGCTGCCAAAAGAGGATGTAAGGGAACAGTATGTAGCACCATGGGTAGAGGCTTTTCCGGATGCAATGCTGCTGATGAGAAGATCTTTTTCTCATGCTTTCAAATATGGAACAGGGCTTTATAATGATATGACTGGTGATCCGGGCGAAACAGAATCCTGGCTTAAAGAAATTCAAAATGGTGGAGATCTTAGTCAGACGGATGAAAAAAATGCTGTTGTGTCAATGTCAGATTTCTGGAAGACAGCACCTGTCGGGGGCGAATTTACCAGCTCACTTTCTATGGAGGAAATGCTGGATACGGATATATCACGGACAGTGGAACTGATCAGAGAATCTCATACTACATTTCTGGGACCTAATATTGCAGATAAAAAATATCAGCAGGGTTACGAAAGTGTATTGAAAAATATGGGTTATCGTCTGAGAATTTCTCAGGCTGCTCTTTCTCATGGATTTACAGGAACAAAATTAAGCCTGGGTTGGGTAAATGATGGCTCAGCACCTTTTTATAAGGATTGGTCAGTATGGGTTTATGTAACAGACAAAGAAGGAAATACAGTTGAAAAGAAGCAGATTGATATTCAGCTGTCATCAGTCCTTCCCGGAGAAACTATAGCAACAGAAACCTGGCTGGATACAAAAAAACTGGAAGAACTTGCAGGGGAAAAATATAATCTGAGTATAGGAATTGAAGATCCTATGACTGGAAAAACAAACCTTCATATGGCAATGAAGTGCAGCTATAAAAATGGCAGAAATTTCTTGTGGTGATCTTTATGTAATATGAAAAACAGTGCCTCCCCATCTCAGGAGTCACTGTTTTCGAAAATTCTGACCAGTTTTGTCTTCTGGTTGCTTTT
>CAKRVX010000046.1 GCA_934409175.1 uncultured Blautia sp. | reverse complement strand
CTTTCTCGCCCAGAAATCCAGATTTTCAGGCGTGCCTTCCCTGCTTGTTGCCATGGAAAATCTGGAATGAATGTGCAGATCCCCTATCATTTTCATTATTAATTACAACCTCCATCCATTCTCTTTCAGCCACAATTTGTGCGTCTCATAATCCGGCATTACTTTTCCTACTTCATCCCAGAATGCCTTCGAATGATTCATTTCTTTCAGATGACAGAGTTCATGTACCACCACATAATCCAGCACTTCCGGCGGTGCAAGTATCAGTTTCCAGTTGAAGTTCAGATTCTTCTCACTGCTACAGCTTCCCCATCTTGTTTTCTGCTCTCTAATGGTAATATTCCGATAAGAAACGCCCATTAGCCTTGCAAAGTAAGCCGCTCTTTTTGTAATCGTTTCCTTAGCCTTTCGTATATAGACATTTCTCTTTGCCTCGCTCAGACCTGCACTTAACGGTTTCTGTTCCCGGTATTCTTTTGTCCGTTCCAGACATCCCAGAACCCAGTCCTGCTTCTGGTTTACAAATCTTTTGATCCGCGGCAAGCCTGTTCGAAGCGGTGCACGAACAATTACATTTCCGTCCCTGCGAACTTCCAGTGTCATGGTTTTTCTGGCACTTCTTATTATCTGATATTCAAATTCTCCACAGGTAAATTTCTCCTGAATTTTCTCTGTTTTATCTGCCATTTCTGATTCTTTCATCCATATATTTTTCCATTTCTGATACCAGAATATCCATCTTTTCCTGAGTTTCCGGCAATGCATAAGGAACTCTGTCCGCAATCTTTCTCACATAATCATGCTCACGCATAATCTCATAAGTTTCCGGGAAATTGATGTCATAATACTGCGCTATATAGGAGACCCAGTAGTCTACCTTTGAAACACGGTCAGAAGACAGCACAGATTCTTTTGCCATGCAGGACTCCCACACTTTTGGCGCGATCACACCCTCTCCAGCACCTTTTTCATCTACTCCCAGAAGTGTTTCCATCGATTCTTCCAGCTTCACACGGCAGTTATCCAGCTTGTCTGCATCACGGATCAGCTTTGCATGAAGCAGTGTTCTCTCGTCTGTAATTCCTTCCAGTTTGAAATCACTGTGCTTCTCAATTGCTGTACAGATCAATTCATCAAATCTGTCATCTTTCACAAATCTGCGGATCATGTTCTCAGATCCAAACAGGAGCTGCGCACCATATGCCGCATGTTCCATAGTTCCCGGTTCAAAGCTGTCAAATCTTTTGATCTGTTCAAATCTTCCAATATCATGCAGTAACCCGATTACTTTCGCCAGCTGCACATCCTCCTCAGCCAGGCCCATCCTCCGGCTGATCGCTTCGGCATCATCTACTACACCATAAGTGTGCACGATCTTCAGATGGATTTTATCATCTTTACGGTCATACTCATCCAGATATGCTTCAAAGGCAGCTTTTGCTGCGTCGAAATCTTTTGTTAAGTCTAAACTTCCCATTTATCTTCAGAATCCTTTCTTTACGTCTTTTTCTGGTATTTAGTATAACATACTTTGCTGCCAACAAAGTATCAGGATTTTTACATAACAAAAGAGATTATAAATTTCCAATTTTACTTAAAAAAATGAAAAACCCCTCTGAGCGCCACACATTTTTGCGATAGCACCAAGAGGGATTTTCCAGAAGGAATTTTATGTATAGTATTTTGGTAAGATGGCTTATCAGTTTTCTTCGATCATCACCTGACAGTCACTGGATTCCAGAGTTCCTGCTACAGCAGGTCTTGTGATTTCCATTCTTTTGTCCTCCTTATTTGCTGTGTACATATCTTTTATCAGATTCTGTACTTTGTTTTTTGCTATCTTTTTCCCTTAAGATTTTTATCTCAGTAATTTGGGGTTCATTTGTTTTTCTTCATCTGAGAACATCATAGGATCACAACCTTACAGGATAAACACCTTTTATCTTAATATTTATTAAGGTAGTCCCACCATTGACATACCTCTGGTAATCTTTCATAATAAATAAAAGTAATCTATCAAAAAGGAGGCTCCTCATGTACACTCCCCCCATCGAAGTAGACGACACCCTGAAAGAATTAAGCACTCATGGCTCTTTCGAGCTTCCCATCGAAACTTATACCGATAACTGCGAAATCTTCCATTCTCTTTATAACCACTGGCATGATGAGATGGAACTGATCCATATTGAATCCGGCAGCGGACTTATTCGCCTGAACAAAGAAATCCTCCGTGTGAAAGAAGGAGATCTGATCATTGTAAACCGCGGTGTTCTGCATGGCATAAAAACAGATCTGAAGAATATCCTTTATTTCAGAAGCATTGTTTTTGATTTGAATTTTCTTTCTGGCCCTGCCGGAGATTTATGTCAGGAACGTGTCATTTCCCTGTTAATGGAAAACCAGGCGGAATTTACTCATATCATATCTCCTGACAATGCCAACTATGAAAATATCTGCCAGCTTTTTGATGCGATCCATACCTGTCATAAAGAAAAAGGGCCTTATTATTTCGTAAAATTAAAGGCTTTGTTCTTTCACTTTTTCTACGAAATGCTTATGGGAAATTACATTATTCCCGCTGACAAAGAACAGTATAAAAGCCTTTCTTCCATAAAAAAGATCCTTGACTATATCAATCTTAACTACGCTCAACCTCTTACTGCCGCTGAGCTTACAGCTCTTTCCAATTACAGTGAATACTATTTCATGAAGCTGTTCAAACAATATACGGATAAAACCCTGATTTCCTACATCAACGATCTCCGTATTGAGAAGGCCAAAACCCTGTTGCTGCATTCCGACTCCTCCGTCACGGAAATTGCCCTGGAAGTAGGCTTTAACAACACCAGCTATTTCATCAAGAAATTCCAGCAGGCAACAGGCATGTCTCCTCACAAGTTTCGCAGAAACCTGTCATAAAATCGCAATTTTGTTGTATTCTTTCAGTCTGACTGCTGATATAGTTATACATGTCAGCAAGAGAACTTCTTCAGCTGACGCAAATGACAGATACACTATTAAAAAGCAAAACAAAACTATTAAAAATCTAACTCATAAAAATACACATATTCATTGCAGAAAGGGAGATTACGATGGAAAATTTAGAAAAGCTCATCTATGACCTGTATAAGAAAAACGTACGTCAGTGCACAAACGAAGAAATCTACAATGCATTATTGATTTATACAAAAAACCAGCTCTTCGAGAGAGGTTATCAAGATGGAAAGAAAAAAATCTATTATATTTCCGCAGAGTTCCTGATTGGTAAGTTATTATCCAATAACCTGATCAACCTTGGAATCTACGATGATATTGCCGCATTCTTAAAGGAAAATGGCAAATCTATCGCAGACATCGAAGAAGTGGAACCAGAACCATCTCTTGGTAACGGCGGTCTGGGACGTCTGGCTGCATGCTTCCTGGATTCCATCGCAACTCTTGGTCTTCCGGGCGAAGGTATTGGTCTGAACTATCATCTCGGACTGTTCAAACAGCTCTTCGAAGACAGACTTCAGAAAGAAACTCCAAACCCATGGATTGAGAAATACAGCTGGCTTACACCTGCAGGCGTTTCCTACACAGTACCGTTCCGCGGATTCTCACTGAAATCTTCCCTGTACGATATTGACGTTGCAGGCTACAATAACAAATCCATTCATCTGCACTTATTTGACATCGACATCGCAGATGAAACAATCGTAAAAGACGGAATTTCTTTTGATAAGAAAGACATCCTTCACAACCTGACACTGTTCCTGTATCCAGATGACAGCGATGACGACGGACGTAAACTCCGTATCTTCCAGCAGTACTTCATGGTATGCAACGCTGCTCAGTTCATCCTGGATGAAGCTACAAAGAAGGGATGCAACCTGCATGACCTTGCAGATTACGCAGTCATCCAGATCAACGATACTCACCCAAGTATGATCATTCCGGAACTGATCCGTCTTCTTACAGAGCGTGGAATCGACTTCGATGAAGCTGCTGAGATCGTATCCCATGTTTGTGCTTATACAAACCATACTATCCTTGCAGAAGCTCTGGAAAAATGGCCGATGGATTATCTCCTCGACGTAGTTCCTCACCTTGTACCGATCATCGAGAAACTGGATGAGAAGATCAAAGAGAAATATCCGCAGGAAAATGTAGCAATCATCGACAAGAACAATCTGGTTCACATGGCACATATGGACATCCACTACGGATTCTCCATCAACGGTGTTGCTGCTCTGCATACAGAGATCCTGAAAACAAGTGAGTTAAAAGCTTTCTACGATATTTATCCGGAGAAGTTCAATAATAAGACCAATGGAATCACATTCCGCCGCTGGTTAATGCACTGCAACCATCCGTTGACTAACTACATCACAGAACTGATCGGTGATGAGTTCAAAAAAGATGCAAATGCTCTGGAAAATCTGCTGAAATATAAAGATGACGAAGCAGTTCTGAATAAGATCCTTGATATCAAAACAGAAGCAAAGAAAACTCTGAAAGACTTCATCCTGTCTAACACAGGTATTGAAATTGATGAAAACAGCATTTACGATATCCAGATCAAGCGTCTCCACGAGTACAAGCGCCAGCAGTTAAACGCTCTGTACATTATCAACAAATATCTGGAAATCAAAGGCGGTAAGAAACCAGCTCAGCCTGTAACCTTTATCTTCGGTGCAAAAGCAGCTCCTGCTTATGTGATCGCGAAAGATATCATCCATCTTCTGCTCACACTCCAGGATCTCATCAAAGACGATCCGGAAGTTGCACCATATATGAAACTTGTTATGGTTGAGAACTACAATGTATCCGCAGCAGAGAAATTAATTCCTGCCTGCGATATCTCCGAACAGATTTCCCTGGCTTCCAAAGAAGCAAGTGGTACAGGTAACATGAAGTTCATGCTGAACGGTGCTGTTACTCTGGGAACTATGGATGGCGCTAACGTTGAGATCAGCGAACTGGTTGGTGAAGACAACATCTATATCTTCGGTGAATCCAGCGAGAAAGTTATCGAACACTACGAAAAAGCAGATTACTGCTCAAAAGATATCTACGAAAACGACGCACACATCAAAGAGTGTGTTGACTTTATCATCGGTAAAGAAATGATGGCACTTGGCCACAAAGAAAATCTGGAAAGACTTCACCACGAACTGGTAAGCAAAGACTGGTTCATGACTCTTCTCGACTTTAATGATTATGTTGAAAAGAAAGATCAGGCACTGGCTGATTACACAGACAGAAAAACATGGGCTAAGAAAATGCTTGTTAACATTGCAAAAGCCGGATTTTTCTCTTCAGACAGAACAATTGAACAGTACAACAATGATATCTGGCACCTGACACCGGCGAAATAATTTCAGGAAATCCAACAGCAGGCATTGTATATTCAATCAAATATACAATGCCTGCTGTTTTTTATATATCTTTATAGTATGCCGGTGAGATCACATCTGCTTCCTTACAGGAACATCCATTTTCATAGCTGTCACAGCAGTCACAGTTTGAGCAGTACATATGAGTGTCCGGAATATAGAACAGTCCCCCATACAGTGGTGATGTTCTCAGCTCTTTTGATTCTTTTTTGCTGTTCGCAAAATGAATCCCATTGGAAATCAGCATATTTTCCGGTTCATACTGTGAAAAGTCAAAGTAATGTCCCTGAGTTCCGTGGTGCGGAACTTTAATACACCAGTAATGTTCATATAACGGCAAAGTTCCGTCATAATTTTCTGAGATCATCCGCATATGTTCCGGCTGCACATCTCCGGTAAATAATAAATTCAGTTCTCCATCTCTTGCATTCTGAAATACAATACTGATCTTGTGCTTGAACTGCCTGAGATTTACTTTATTCTCATTCAGATAGTTCAACAGTTCCTTGAACTCCGGAATTGCCTTAATTCTTCGGAATTCCCTGTCATAAACATAGGCCAGAGAGATTTTCTCCTGTTCTTCCTCTGACTGAGCTCTTCCCTCTTCTGTCATAGACCAGATAATCCTGCGAAGTTTCTCTGCAAATTCAAGAAGGACATTCATTACATCCTTAAATTTCTCATTTTCACAGATTCTGCTGTAAACCTCATCCGTTTCTTTCTGAATCACATCTACATCAGGCCAAAGTGCCTGGTACTTATCTTCAAAAATCTTTCCTCTGCTGAGCAATTCCACATTCTGTTTGTTTTCCAGAAGCGCATCTACCAACGCAAACAGACTGACCTGGCGACTTGGAAGTCCGGATTCCTTTAGCAGATCTGACAGGAGCAGCAACACCAGCGTCCGACTCATTTCCTCTTTTGAAAATACATCCGGAAGATAAATTTTACCAAAATCAAAAGAGCTGTCTCTTTTTTTCATCATATAAAGAAGGCCTGACAGATGATCCATATGAAAATGTGTCAGAAGCAGATTTTTACAATTGATCGTAGACAGATCTGAAATGATCACATCAAATATTTCTCTTCTGGGGCGTCCCTCTATTCTGCTGTTATTGGTTCCGAAATCTACCAGCAGACTCTTCTTTCTGTCCCGGAGACAAAAGCAGTCTCCGAAACCAACATTATACATTCGTACTTTCATTCTTTTCCCTCTGTGGTCAAGCGGATATTCACAATCCGCAATCAGTTAAATTTACACTTGCTCTCTTAACCTGATCTTTGCTTCAGGCCCAAACTCTTTTCTGTACAAGTCACATACTCTGCAGTTTTAACTATTCCAGATGAACTTTATTTAAAATAAAATGATTTTTCTTATAACTGATGATTCCCTCTTTTTGCATCTTCGACAATTCTGATGACAGAGCGCTTCTGTCCACAGACAAATACTCTGCCAGCTGTTGTCTGTTAAACGGGACAACAATATCATTACTATCCTGTTGTCCGGCCTCACTGGATAAATAAGCCAGAACTTTCCCTCTGATGGTCTTTTTGCTGATCTGGTCTATTTTCCTGGTCAGGGTAAGATTTTTCTTTGCCAGTATCCCTACCAGATTTTCTACCAGTCTGCGATGAAAGTCGCAGGCTGAAGTACAGGTCTGTAAAACTCTGTGTGCATTCAACATCAGCACCTGTGTTTCTTCCACTGCTACGGCACTGATCAGAAGCGGTGTTTGTTCCATACATGCATATGCTTCACCAAAAAGCTGGCCTTTCCCAAATCCTGCCAGAATCTGGCGTTCGCCCCAGTAGTCATCATTAATGATCTGAACTTTTCCTTCCAGGATCATTCCAAAATATTCTGTTACTTCTCCTGCCTGAAAGATATATTCTCCTTTCTTCCAGGTTTTAACCACTGCATTGAGACATTCCAGGAGACTTGCTATTTCTTCTTTTGTAAACCCTTTAAACAAACGGGATCTGCATAGAAAATCTGTATTTATCATATATTTCCTTTCGGACTGGAATTTATTGCTTTGTTGTAAATACAACGGCTGATTTTATTTTAATATAGGAAAATAGGAAATGCAAGGGGTTGTTGTTTATGTTATTATAAATAAGACGCGAAAGAAAATATAACTTAATATACAAGAAATGAGGATAGATAACATATGACGAAACAAGAACTGGCCCTTGAGGTAATTGATCGGCTGAAAAAGGAATATCCGGATGCAGACTGTACTCTGGATTATGATAATGCATGGAAATTACTGGTGAGTGTACGGTTGGCAGCACAGTGTACAGATGCAAGAGTAAATGTGGTTGTGAAAGATCTGTATGCAAAGTTCCCTACTGTGGAAACACTTGCGAATGCGGATGTGGCAGATATCGAGGCAATCGTGCGGCCCTGCGGGTTGGGAAAGAGTAAAGCCAGAGACATCAGTGCCTGTATGAAAGTGCTCCATGACCAGTATCACGATAAAGTTCCTGAGGATTTCAATGCTCTTTTGAAACTTCCCGGAGTAGGCAGGAAAAGCGCCAATCTGATCATGGGAGATGTATTCGGAAAACCCGCAATCGTTACTGATACTCATTGTATCCGTCTTTCCAATCGTATCGGACTGGTGGATAATATAAAAGATCCCAAGAAAGTGGAAATGGCTTTGTGGAAGATCATTCCTCCGGAAGAAGGTAATAGCTTCTGCCACCGTCTGGTCAATCACGGGCGTGAAATCTGTACTGCCCGCACGAAGCCTTACTGTGACAGATGCTGTCTGAATGATATCTGTGCCAGAAACGGAGTAGATTAAATTGCGTTTTTCACCCCCAAAAGCGAGCACGCCCCCGGCGTGCTCATTAACTATATACAAATTTATTTATGTTCCAGACTGGCAAAGAAAAGCTCATAAAAATCATCTTCTCCCGCCAGTTTCGGAGAATTCTCTCCTCCACCATTTGTACTTCTGCGCATGGTGGCATAAAACTCCTCACCAGCGGTGATGAGATCCATTTCATAAATCTCATATCCAAGTTCACGACATTTGGCACAAAAAGCAGCCAGCGGCTGTACTGCAGTTCTGGTATCCATCAATTCCTTCCAGATACCAGGATCCTTCAGTGCTTTTTCTCTTAATTCATCTAACATAGCCCCAATTTCCATGATCATTTCCTCCTGTCCCACTTATTTACCATTCATCAGCTCATAATAAAAAATATATTGCTGCATAACGCCTCGATATCCTTTGTAGCGTCTGTTCGGAAATCCCCTTTTATAATGATTGTCCAAAGCCTGCCGGATATGGGTATCCACGGGAAATGCATCCAGCTGATGCAACCCGAAAAGACAGATACAGTCTGCAACTTTTTCTCCCACTCCATACAAACTCAGCAGTTCTTTACGGGCTGCATTATATTTCATATCATACAGCCTGTCCAGAGAAAACTCACCGGATGCCACCTTTCTGGCTGTATCAAGTACATACTTTCCCCTGTATCCGAGATTACATTCTTTCAGCTGTTCTTCTGTGGCCTCTGCAAGAGCTTCCGCCGACGGAAAAGAATAATACTCCGATCCTGTGCTGCTTATCCTTCCCTTTCCAAACTCACGGCTGATATTTTCAATGCATTTTTTAATTCTTGTAATATTATTCTGCTGAGAAATCAAAAACGAAATGATCATTTCCCACAGATCCTGCTGCAGAATGCGAATACCCTTTCCCCTTTCGCCGGCCGCCATCAGATATTTATCTCTGGGATTAATCCTCTCTATGTATTCACTATAATCACAGTCCAGATCAAAATATCTGATCCAGTAAAAAACAAAATCTTCCTCAGGGCAAAAGAAATTGACAATTCCTCCCTCCTGAGTCAGTTCCAGATATTTGTCTTCTGCGATCACCCGGTATCTTTTCTCTCCGATCTGATCCATCCTGAAACACTGTCCTGATCTGCAGATCTGCCCCAGGTCAAAATTATCCATTTCTATTGTCAGCATATTTAATCTCCCTCTAAAAACGCTAATCCTTTTATCACTTGATGAATGTATGAATGTATTATATACTATTTCCAGTATAAACGTAAACCGCAACACAAAAAAAGAATCCATTCCCACGGACTTTTTCATGTGTTATGACAGAAAGGAGTTTTCTATTATGAAATTCATATATCCCGCAATTTTCCGCAAAAATGAATCCGGCAGATATAAAGCATTTTTCCCGGATCTGGAATGCTGCGAAGCAGAAGGGGACACTCTTGATGATGCCATTGATAATGCAAACGAGGCTGCTTACAACTGGATCTATACAGAAGTAATGGAAGATGAAATGGATCTTCCTCCTATTTCCGATGAATCTGACCTTGATCTGCAGGAAGGTGATATCATAAGAAATATTCAGGTGAATATCCGTATGTACGACGGATGGGACGAATAAAAAGAAACTACAGAAACCAGGCTCTGCTATGCTATACTCAACGTAAACATCAGCAGAGCTTTTTTTGTTACGTTTAATATTTTAAGGAGGATCTATTTATGAAAATGAAAAGATTTCAAAAACTACTGGTCAGCCTGGGATTAAGCGCTGCCCTTACACTCGGAATGGCATCCACAGCATTTGCCGCTGATGCGAAAGCCACTTTACAACCGGCTCAGATTTCTGACACTACAGTTTCAGAGTTCGCTTCCGATAACGTAGAAGCTGCCGGTGCTTCCAATTACTACCTGAATTTCTCCAACAACGGAGTTCAGCAGACTGCTGCTTCTTATAAAAAAGGCAGCTATAAGGTAACCATCAGTTGGAGTGCTGTATCCGGAGCATCACGTTACGCTGTCAGCCTCAGCCATTACCGTAAAAATTCCTTTAAACAGATAGGATACACTACAGGCTGCACAGCAACCATCAAAAATCTGCTTCCCGGAACTGCCTACACAGCAAAAGTCACAGCACTTAATGATTCCGGAGCAGTTCTTTCCACGCGTACGGTAGACTGCACCACTCTTTATAAAACCGTATCTGTAAAATCTTCCTGGTCATCAGTCAGAGCTACCGGATACACATTTAACATGAATCTTCCGAAAGCTGTTAATTCCATCAGCGGATACAAAGTTGTTTACGAAAGTTCTGCCAACCATAAAAAGGTTGCCCGGCTTTCCAAAAGCCGTTACTCCTTTACCCTTCCTCTGGCCAGAAACAGTTTTTACAAAGTATCCATTTATCCATACATACAGCTGAACGGGAAACGATATGTAAGTCCCACCCCTACAAATTATATTGTTTCCAAAGAAGTACTTCTCTATAAAGCAGGCAATACCCGCAATACAATGTCCGTAAAATGGAACAAGGTTTCCGGTGCCAACAATTACAGCGTCTATATTCAGAGACCCGGAAGTTCTTCTTTCCAGAAAGTGAAAACCACCGGCAGTACTACTTACACACTCACAAACATGAAGTTAAACCAGAAATATAAGATCAAAGTCATTGCAAACAAAAAACTCTACGGAAAGACCTGGCATTCAACTGCCATGGAATATACCATGAGTCTCAGCTGATCATTTTTACAACAAAAAGGTTCCCCATTATCTTTCAGGTAATGGGGAACCTTTTTGTTGACTTTTATACATCAGCATGCTACAATGCAAAAAGATTAAGATACGGGGAGCTTGTGTAAACAGGCTGAGAGTAAGCTGTATTGCTTTAACCCATAACCTGATTTGGATAATGCCAACGTAGGGAAAGCTATCGTTCTTTCAAACTGCAGTATGCTGTTGGCGTATTGCAGTTTTTCTTTTTTATCCGGATATTTTACTTTCGTATATGGTCATATATCATCCCTCTCTGTTCTTAATCAATTTTACTTTTATTTTATGGCAGACCGGGGGCACCACTCTCTGCCGAATACTCAGGTTTACAGATAAACTTACGAATATGCGCAGGTGCAAGTCTCTGCTGATACGCAGAAGGCGCAGTTCATTTAGGAGCCCACAGTGCAGGGCAAGGAGGAAAAAATGACACAGTACACAACACAGATGGACGCAGCCCGTCAGGGAATCATCACACCACAAATGGAAATTGTAGCAGAAAAAGAACATTTTGATGCAGAAAAATTAAGAGAATTGATTGCAAAAGGACAGGTAATTATTCCCTGTAATAAAAATCATAAATGCATCAGTCCAAGTGGTGTCGGTGCAAAACTGACAACAAAGATCAATGTAAATTTAGGTGTTTCCAGAGACTGGAAAGACGTTGACATGGAATATAAGAAGGTACATTCCGCAGTAGAAATGGGAGCCGAAGCTATTATGGACCTCAGTTCTTATGGTGACACCAGAAGCTTCCGCCGCAAACTTACTTCTGAATGTCCGGCAATGATCGGTACTGTTCCGATCTATGATGCAGTAGTATATTATCACAAAGCACTCGGGAAGATTACTTCTGAAGAATGGATTGATATCGTACGTATGCATGCAGAAGACGGTGTGGATTTTATGACCATCCACTGTGGTATGAACCGTGCAACTGCAGCACGTTTTAAACAAAATAACCGTCTCATGAACATCGTTTCCAGAGGTGGTTCCATTATGTTTGCCTGGATGGAAATGACAGGAAAAGAAAATCCATTTTATGAGCATTTCGACGAAATACTGGACATATGCCGTGAATATGATATCACCTTAAGTCTTGGTGATGCATGCCGTCCAGGATGTATCGCAGATGCTACAGACACTGCACAGATTGAGGAGCTGATCACTCTCGGCGAACTTACGAAACGCGCATGGGAAAAAGATGTCCAGGTTATGATCGAAGGTCCGGGACATATGCCTCTGAATCAGATTGCCGCAAATATGGAAATTCAGAAAACACTGTGTCATGGTGCTCCATTCTATGTACTTGGACCACTGGTAACAGATATCGCTCCAGGATATGATCATATCACTTCTGCTATCGGCGGTGCTATCGCAGCTTATTCAGGTGCTGCTTTCCTCTGCTATGTAACACCTGCAGAGCATCTTCGCCTGCCTAACGCTGATGATGTAAAAGAAGGTATTATCGCGGCCAAGATTGCCGCACACGCTGCGGATATTGCCAAAGGAATTCCTGGTGCTGCAGACTGGGATTACAAGATGAGTGAAGCAAGAAAACGTCTGGACTGGGAAGAAATGTTTCGCCTCAGCCTTGATCCTGAGAAAGCAAGACGCTACCGTGCTGAGGCCAAACCAGAGAAAGAAGACACATGCAGTATGTGTGGAAACTTCTGTGCTGTAAAAAATACCAATCGTATTCTGGATGGTGAGATCGTTACTATTTTTGATGAATAATTTTTAACAAAAAGCCGCATTTCAACATGATTGCAATCGTTGAAATGCGGCTTTTCCTCTTTAAATTTTTTCTGTTATATCTTCATCATATCTGACATGATGCACCCACCAACTGCACCATGGTCCATTACTTCAGATAACTGTTCTGTTCCCGGATGGATCCCACCTATGGCATATACGGGAATAGTCACAGCTTCACAAACATTCATGAGAAATTCCAGTCCTCTGGGCTGAAGCCCCTTTTTACAATCTGTTACGTAAATATGACCTGCTGTAAGGTAAGTTGCACCAAGACTCTGGGCTTTTAACGCATCTTCCACAGAATGCACAGAACTTCCAATCTGTTGAAAATTTCCCAGTTTTCCCTGATACTTCTTCAGTAAAAACAATGGCAGATGAATATATGGATATTCCAGTTTCTCTCCTACATTTACATAGGTATGCAGAATGCAGGGAACCTGATATCTGTCGCAGATTCCCAGTACCTGCTCTGCCAGAAGAAGATATTCGTTCTCCGGCAGGTCCTTTTCTCTGAGTATAACAGCTTTCGGATGATAGCTGCATACACGCTCTATCTGCTCTGTAAAAGGCCGCTCACATAGTGAACGGTTTGTCACTGCAATTATATTTTTATATTGATCTTCATTTTTAGAGGTACACATAATCATTCATAACCGGCTGGAGATCATGGTCCAGAAGTGCCTGATAAACTTCATCTACAGATCTTCCATCTGAAATCTCAAACTGGTCATCTCCTTTATCTTCGATATCCTCTACATGACTTCCGATTCCTGTACTGACTCCCGCAGAAATCTTCGTGGCAGCAATGCCAACCAGATTATCACGTACACGTTCACATTCCCTGGTAGATACTGTGATACTTGCAAAAGGCATAAACAGACGGTACGCACAGACTACCTGAAGCAGCTGAGGTTCATGCACATCCATAGGATTGATACGGTCATTATTGATAATTGGGCGAAGTCTCGGACAGGAAAAGGCAATCTCCGCATGAGGATATTTTCTCTGCAGAAGATATGCATGATATCCGGTGGCAAAAGCATCTTTACGGAAATCATCCAATCCCAGAAGTGCAGCAAAACCCACGCCTCTCATTCCACCTTTCAAGGCACGCTCCTGTGCATTCAGACGATATGGAAAAATACGTTTATGGCCTGCCAGATGAAGAGTTTCGTACTTATCTGAATTGTATGTTTCCTGGAACACTGTTACATAGTCTGCACCGCATTCATGGAGATATGCGTACTCATCTGAATTCATGGGGTAAACTTCCAGACCGATCACCTTAAAATATTTCCGGGCAATCTTACAGGCTTCTCCAATATATTTTACATCGGATTTCGCTCTGCTTTCTCCTGTAAGAATCAGAATTTCCTGCAGCCCTGTCTCTGCAATTGCGGCCATTTCTTTATCAATTTCCTCTGCATTCAGCTGCGCTCTGCGAATTTTATTGTGGCAGTTAAATCCACAGTAAATACAATAATTCTCACAGTAATTTGCAATATAAATAGGAGTAAACATATATACACTGTTTCCGAAATGTTTCCTGGTTTCCTTCTGTGCAGCCTGTGCAATCTCTTCCAGAAGAGGCAGGGCAGCCGGAGAAAGAAGAGCCTGAAAATCCTCAGGGGTACGGTTATCATGAGTCAGAGCTCTGCGTACATCTGCTTCTGTATATCTGTCATAATCATAATCCTTCATGGCAGAGATAACCTGACCCATCACATCAGATTCTTCCAGTACCTCCATTCCCGGCAAATATTTCATATGATCGATCCTGTTCTTTTTCATGTCCTCCAGGATTACTTCATTAACAATACTTTCGTTGAAATGTTCTCCATGTTCCATGTTTTTCTCTGTTGTTTCCATCGATATTTTCTCCTCTTTATTCCTGTCTGTTAGTCATGAAGAAAACCAGTCAGCGGGGAGGATGCACTTGCACCTTTTTCCAGTGTTCTTCCCAATCCGGAAAGGTATGCACTTCGTCCTGCTTCAATGGCTTTTTTGAATGCTTCGGCCATTACCTGTACATCACCAGCTGTAGCAATAGCTGTATTTGCCATAACTGCAGATGCTCCCATTTCCATAGCTTCGCATGCCTGAGAAGGACGTCCGATTCCTGCATCTACGATAATCGGAAGATCAATCTCATCAATGAGGATCTGAATAAATTCTTTTGTACACAGACCTTTATTGGAACCAATTGGAGAACCAAGCGGCATGATGCAGGCTGCTCCGGCATTCACCAGATCTCTGGCGGCATTCAGATCGGGATACATGTATGGCATTACTACAAATCCTTCTTTTGCAAGGATTTCGGTGGCTTTTATAGTTTCATAGTTGTCCGGAAGCAGATATTTGGAATCATGGATTACTTCAACCTTTACGAAGTCACCACAGCCAATTTCTCGGGAAAGTCTGGCAATACGAACAGCTTCCTGTGCATTTCTGGCACCTGAAGTATTTGGAAGAAGGGTTACATTTTTCGGAATATAATCCAGAATATTTGCCAGTCCACCTTCATTGGCACGGCGCAGAGCCAGAGTGATAATCTGCGCATCTGCCTTTTCAATACATGCCTTTACCAGATCCAGTGAAAATTTTCCGGATCCAAGGATAAAACGGGAAGTGAATTCATGACCTCCCAGAATCAGTTTATCGTCATTATTTGTACTCATAATTTAAGTCCTTCTTTCTTTCGCATGTTGTGTTTTTATTGTTGTAAATGAAAAGCAGGCTTGTACTTCTGCCCAGCTGTCGTCTGGAACTTTTACAGCAAATAATCAGCCTCCACCCATAAAACTGACCACTTCCATCACATCATTTTCCTGTAATTCAACAGTACTGTATTCTGCTTTCGGCAGAATCTCTTCGTTTAATTCTACCGCGATCTGGCTGGTCACATAGCCGTTTTCTTCCAGATATTCCGCTACTGTCAGAGCAGTTATCAATTCCTTCTTCTTGCCATTAACAGTAATAAACATAGCCTCCTCCTTTCCGCAAAAAAGAGTTCACAAAAGAATACACCCGCGGTGGTGCACCCCTTCATGAACTCTGTTCACTCTCATTTTTTCCAGTATTCATCTGTAATGTAAAATCCCTTATAACTGTTAAATTCCTTCACAGTCAACAGACTGCTGAACAGTTACATTCTCTCTTCAAATGCCTGAGATAATAAAAAGGGAGATACCAAAGCACCTCCCTGTAAAATCAAATCTTATGGGTTCCTACGTTGGCATTATCCAAATCAGGTATATGGGTCGAAGTTGATGACTTCCTCTCAGCCTGCACTCACAAGC
>CAKRVX010000045.1 GCA_934409175.1 uncultured Blautia sp. | reverse complement strand
CAGTAACTGTCTATACATGTCAAATATGTAAAAAATGTGGTTATTTAGCAAATGCAAAATATTATGCAACGCAAACTTATGTAAAATGCCCTCATAAATAATCCCCTCTAATTTTTATCAATACCAACGACCTGATTATATTTCTTATAGTCAGGTCGTTTTTTTGACATACTTTCTCAATACATACTGCAGAAACCTCTTGCAAAACGCCTTAAGTTAGAATATACTAACTGTCAGAGTTAGAAATGCATAACTCTCGCGTGAATATATCATTCAGACTCCATCCGGTTTTATGCTGAAGATTCCGGAATCAGGGCAGTATGGGTTTTATTGCTGAAGAAAATCCATCAAAATAACACCTTCGGGATACTATAACAACAATTGTTTTATAGTACTCCGGGAGTCTGGATCAAGATCAGAAAGGGGATTTATCATGTACTTAGAAATCGAGAAAGTAATTGGAAGAGAAATTCTGGATTCCAGAGGAAATCCAACCGTAGAAGCTGAAGTTTATCTGACAGACGGAACCATAGGCAGAGGAACAGCTCCAAGCGGTGCATCTACAGGAGAATTCGAAGCTCTGGAATTAAGAGATGGAGATAAAAATCGTTACCTGGGAAAAGGTGTTCAGAAAGCAGTTGAGAACATCAACACAACAATCAATGAAGCAATCGAAGGTCTCGATGCAGGTGATATTTATGCAGTGGACGCAGCCATGATCGCAGCAGACGGAACCAAAGATAAATCCAGACTTGGCGCAAATGCAATCCTTGCAGTGTCCATCGCATGCTGCAGAGCAGCAGCAATTTCACTGGATATTCCGCTGTATCGTTTTTTAGGCGGTGTAACAGGAAACCGCCTGCCTGTACCGATGATGAATATTGTCAATGGTGGATGCCATGCTTTATCCTCAGGACTGGATGTACAGGAATTCATGATCATGCCGGTAGGCGCACCTTCCTTCAAAGAATGCTTGAGATGGTGTGCTGAAGTATTCCATGCTCTTGCATCTATTCTGAAAGAGCGCGGACTTGCTACTTCTGTAGGTGATGAAGGTGGTTTCGCACCGGCGCTGAAGTCTGATGAAGAAGCTATTGAGACAATCCTTGAGGCAGTAAAAAAGGCCGGTTATGAACCAGGCAAAGACTTCAAGATTGCTATGGATGCAGCTTCCTCCGAATGGAAGAGCGAAAAAGGTAAAGGATATTACAAACTTCCTAAAGCAGGCACAGAATATACTTCTGAAGAACTTATTGAACACTGGGCTAAGTTATGTGAGAAATATCCGATCATCTCCATCGAAGACGGTTTGGATGAAGAAGACTGGAATGGATGGCAGAAACTTACAGCAAGACTTGGTGGCAAAGTACAGCTTGTTGGAGATGACCTTTTTGTTACAAATACAGAAAGACTTGCAAAAGGTATCAGCCTTGGCGCAGGCAATGCGATTCTGATCAAATTAAATCAGATTGGTTCTGTATCAGAAACTCTGGAAGCTATCAAAATGGCTCACAAGGCAGGTTACACAGCAATTTCCTCACACCGTTCCGGTGAAACAGCAGATACCACCATTGCTGATCTTGCCGTAGCACTTAATACCTGCCAGATCAAAACAGGCGCACCAAGCAGATCCGAGCGTGTTGCCAAATACAATCAGCTTCTCCGCATTGAAGAAGAACTTGGAGTAAACGCAGTATACCCTGGAATGAAAGCATTTAATGTAAAACAGGACTGATTTTTCAGATACATAATTAAAAAATGAAAAAGTTATAAAATAAAAAATATGCATTTTCCAACCATTGAATTACGTACATTAAATCCGGAAGGAAAATGCATATTTATTTAATCAGATATTAGCAATCCACTTTACCATTTTCCTGGTTTGGTTAAAAACTAATTCTCAGAAACTACCGAAATTTTCTCTTCATTCAGATGTCCCCGTACAACAGGCTCTATTGTCTGTTCCATCAATCTGTGAACGATATCCATAGTAATATTATTATCTCCCAGAAGAGAACTGTAAATAAATTTTTTGGATAACTCTTCAGTGATGGATTCAAGTCCCTCCAGGATCATTTTTTTTCCCGGTGTTTCATTCCATCTGATTTCAATTTCAGTATTTCCATGAAAAAAGATAGACGCTTTTCTTTTTACACATTCTTCAATAAATGTAATTTCCAGCTTTAATACAGGATCATAATTTTCATCCCTTGTGAACTCACCAAGTGTACGGACAAGATAATTTTCCCCATGCAGGGAAACGCAGCCATCAGCAGCCTGTCCAAAGCCAGTCAAAAGTCTGTGTATCTGTTCGCCTTCTGAAAAAATAACATAAAAATTCCCTTTTTCATATGCAAAAGAAACCAGCTTGATTCCATCTGTCATATTGTTGTGAAATACCTGTAAAAATAGTGGAGCAATTCCGATATGCTGCTGTTCCAAAGTGTAAAACTTTCCGTTTAAGAAATGTTTGAAGCTGTTGAATTCAGAAGAAGCAGAGTAAAAGGCACGTTTTTTCCATCCTTTATGTGCTGCCGGAAACCGGTCATATGCTTTATGCCTGACAGGAGAATTTTGCCCCTGTTCCAGCTCTCCGCAAAGACGTTTCAAAAGTCCAAAAGACAATGGGTTTTCAGGCAAAATTTCAGCAGGATGATAATTCAAAGGGAAATATTTACGGATGATATTCAGCATGATACAATCCTGAAACAACTCTTTATTTCCCGCATTTGTCACAAGTACCATATCCATATCCGGATAGATGATCACATTCTGTCCAAGCATTCCATTATATTCAAAGCTGCCAGGGCGCTGTTCCATCCAAAGCTGATAACCATATCCATAAGTGTCGTTTGGGGTTTTCAAATGTCTGGCAGTGGATACTTCAATCCAATATTCGGATACGATCTGAACACCATTCCATTTTCCCTTCTGTAAATACAGCTGTCCGAGTTTCGCCATATCTTCGGTACAGAGAAATAAACCCCATCCTCCTTTGGTAATTCCTTTCGGACAGGTTTCCCAGTAATATTTTGTAATGCCAAGAGGTTCAAAAAGCCGTGGCTTCAGATAATCAGTCAGTGTTTCACCGGTACGTTTGGTTACGATAGCTGAAAGGACATAGGTATTCAGACTGTTATATTGAAATTCCGTTCCTGGTTTTCCATTTACAGGAGAATTGAGATAACTTCCAAGCCAGTCATTTCCAGATACGATACCGGATTCATTAAAGGTAACACCGCTGGTCATGGTAAGCAGATGTTCCACTGTAACTGCTGGCCTGAAAATCTTGGAAAATGCATTAACCTGATCTGAGAAAATGTCATAAATATTTTCATCGAGATTCAATTTTCCTTCCTCTATCAGCATACCGATTGCCATGCCTGTAATACTTTTGCACATGGAATGAGTGATATGCCAGAGCCCCTTATAATATGGTGCAAAGTTACATTCACAGATTATTTTCCCATGACGCAGCGCCATAAAATGATGCATTTCTGTATCTTTTGAGGAGTTCAGTTCTCTGAGAAGTGCAGCAAGAAACTCTGAGGAAATACCCTGGCTTTCCGGAGTTACCCGTTGGAAGGACTGTTCATAGGGAATGTCAAAGGGAAAGTCCGGTTTCTGGGGAAAATAGTCAACCCGTGTAGTTCCTGTTTTACCAAGAATCATATTTAAGATCAGTTCTGCAACTGCAATCTGTTCTTTTGCCATATCAGCACCTCCTGTTTTGTTGATCTTTAAATTATACAAAGATTACAGAACAAATGCAAATGAATTTTCAGAAAACGATGAGATACAGACAAGAAAATTCTTATGGTACAAAAAACTGACTGCAGGATCAGCTGCAGTCAGTAAAATTTTCAATATAATTATCTTTCATCAAAAGCAATAAAGTCTGTATGGTGTCCCACATATTTGTAAGCAGGACGTATAATCTTGTTTGCATTGATCAGTTCTTCCAGACGATGAGCACTCCAGCCAGGCATACGTGCGATGGCAAAAATCGGAGTAAATAATTCTTCCGGAATACCAAGCATACTGTATACGAATCCACTGTAGAAATCTACATTGGCACATACATTTTTAAACAGTTTTCTGTGTTCCATGATCAGTTTACCGGCAAGATTCTCTACTCTGTCATAGAGCTGGAACTCTTCAGTCATTCCTTTTTCTTCAGCCAATGCCTGGGCAAAACGTTTCAGGATGATTTCACGAGGATCGGAGAGCGTATAAACTGCATGTCCCATTCCATAGATCAATCCGGCATGATCAAAGGCTTCTTTGTTGAGTACTTTCTGAAGATACTCTACGATTTCATCTTCATTATCCCAGTGTTCTACATTTTCCTTCAGATCTGTGAACATATTCTGAACTTTCAGATTCGCACCACCATGACGGGGACCCTTCAGGGAACCAATGGATGCAGCAGTAGAGGAATAGGTATCCGTACCTGAAGAAGTTACTACATGGGTTGTAAACGTGGAGTTATTACCACCACCATGCTCAGCGTGAAGGATTAACGCAATATCCAGAACCTTTGCTTCCAGCTCTGTATATTTACCATCTGGACGAAGCATAAGAAGAATATTTTCCGCAAGAGAAAGTCCCTTTTGCGGATTGCGGATAAATAAAGTATCATCTTTACGGAAATGACGGTATGCGTGATAGGAATATACAGCAATTTCCGGAAGTTTCGCAATCAGTTCCAGAGACTGGCGAAGTACATTTTCAGGAGAAATGTCTTCTGGATTATCATCATATGTATAGAGTGCGAGAACACAGCGCTGCATAGCATTCATAATATTTGCGTTGGTTCCCTTCATAACTACATCGCGGACAAAGCGGCCACCCAGGTCTTCCATATCAAACATCATATCCAGGAACCTGGCAAGTTCATCTTTATCAGGAAGCTTGCCAAAAATCAGAAGATAGATGGTTTCTTCAAAACCAAAACGTCTGCCTTTCAGTCCGCTGACAATATCCTGTACATTTATGCCCTGATAGTATAAACGTCCATCAGCAGGAATCTGTCTTCCATTGATCAGGTTGTAACCATTAACATCAGAAATCTCTGTCAGACCGGTGAGAACACCTTTACCTGCGGAATCACGGAGCCCTCTTTTTACATCATATTCTACATACAGATTTGGATCAATATGATGATTCTTGAGCAGTTCCTGTTCAAAGAATTTCATTCTTTCACGAAGCTGTCTGGAGTCTTCCAGACTCATCATTTCATGTTTTTCCATAATATCTTTCCTCATTTCCCCATGATTATTATGTAAGCATTTCTGCTAAAAAACACTGATACAGTGAAGAATAGATACAACCTTGCAATCAGTGTTTTAGTATGGCGAACATTTGTATTTATACCTATTTAATGATTGTACAGGAAAGTAGTGGGAAAGGCAAGCAAAAGATTGTATTTTTTTATATACAATCGTTTTAAAGTGGTAATGCTTTAAAACTTTGCAGAAACAGTGAGATTTTGCTTTTTCCATTATAAATGACAGGAGTTGTAACACAAATAAAAAGAATGTGCTATAATGTTCTATGCTCTTGGTTTTTACTGAACAGAAAAAGGAGAGAAAAAGATGTCAGAGAGAAAAATGAAACGAGTAGAAGACTCATTAACAGAACAATCCCATTTATTAATGCCGAAATGTCTCAATGCTGCCGGATATCTGTTTGGCGGACAGCTTCTTGCATGGATCGATGAAACGGCAGGAATCGTTGCAAAACGACATGCGGAGATGAATGTGGTAACTGTAGCTGTTGACAATATGTATTTTAAGGCCGGGGCCAAAGTAAACGATACCATCGTTCTGATCGGACGCCTTACCCATGTGGGGCATTCTTCCATGGAAGTCCGTATTGATACATACTGTGAGGCTCTTGACGGAACCCGAACGATGATTAACCGTGCATATTTCACAATGGTCGGAACTGATGATCATCAGAATCCAGTAGAAGTTCCGGGACTTATTATTGAAGGAGTTACGCAGCAGATTGAAAATGAAGCTGCACAGAAACGCGCCAAGCTGTGGAAGGTTCGCCGGCATGAAGGATTTTAGAAAATAATCATACTATATACTACCATTTTGCTAAAAGGGAGACCCTTCGGAAATCCTGATTACCGTCCTTGTGCAGGCAACACAGGGACGGTTTTTTATTTATTATTTTTGTTTTACAAGAGATACAATTGATAAAATTCCAGATACTAATTTCCAAGTTTTCATTTTTATCCCCTCTGTGTTAAATTAAACGTCAATTTCAAAAACAGCTGATTGTTTTTCACCATTACTGTCGTAATTATAAAAGTTAATTTTGAAACTTCCGGCATTATCAACACCGATACATGCCTGAGCCTGGCAGGAGGCACCAACAGGCGTTTCCTGTGGATACATTGAAATGTTTCCAGGATAGGAATAACCCATTTTCCCAGTGTTGTCGACAATTCCATCGTCCAGAGTTATGTACAATCCATTCATGATATCATCGTCATAACCAAGATTTTCATAAGTATATGTTACAAAATAAACAGCAGTTGGATTTTTATCACTATATTCATTGCGGTCATCCGTTGCCTCAACAGAGTCAACTGTAATTTTCCATTGACCTTCTACTACATATGATTCTCCAATTTTGTATATATTTTGGGAAGTAGATTTAGCCCCTGACGAAGCTTTATCAAGTTGTTTTTGAAGCTCATCTATTGTTTTTTGCATTTCTGAGATTTGAGCTTCAAGTCGTTCAATCTTATCATCTTTTTCATCTGCAAATACGGGTGGTGAAAAAGACAAAACAAGTGTGCCAGCTAACAGCATGGCAAAAATCCTCTTTTTCATCTTTTAATCCTCCTAAATATAATATTTATTAAAACGCCAAGGCGAATTAATCCATCAGTATATAAAAACTTATATGATAAATTATTTTACTACAATAAAGCGTAATAAACAAGCGCGATGAAGAGAATCAATGACATAAGCATCATGATTCCAGCATTGTTGATTCCACTACTCATGTGAAGTCACATGTGGAAGAAAAAGCGAATATTTTAATAAGAAAGAGGATTTGGAGGGTGAGTGATTCACCCTCTTTAAGGAGACAGACATGGAAATAACGGGAATTGACGTTTCTGCGTGGCAGGGTCAGATTGACTGGAAAAAGGTTGCTGATTATGGCATGGATTTTGTGATGCTCCGAATCACGGAAGCAGGAAACATAACAGATAGATATTTCGAAAGAAATTATACAGAGTGTCAGAAATACAATATTCCGGTTGGCGTATATAAGTATTCCTACGCCATGACCATAGCAGAGATCCAGAACGAAGCCAAAAAAGTAGTCTCTGTCCTGAAGAGAAGAAAACTTCAGTACCCTGTGTGGCTGGATCTGGAATATAACAGCCAGAGAAGTCTGGGGGCAGAGAGTATCCACAAAATGGCAGAAGCATTCCGAAAAATCATCGTAGCAGCAGGATATAAATTTGGAATCTACTGTAATGTGGACTGGTACATGAATGTGATCTGCTCACATTTGAAGAAATACGATTTCTGGATTGCCCGTTATCCGGTCAACGACAATGGCACTCTGCAGGAGCGGCTCCGTCCGGATTTCGGCGTGGGCTGGCAGTACAGCTCAAAAGCGAAGATACCTGGCATCAATGGAGCAGTAGATCGAAATGTTTTTTATAAAGATTATTCTGAAGACAAAAAGGTGGAAAAAACAATGGTAAAGCTTTCGAATTGTGGTCATGATGAAAATGAACGTTATGCAGGAGGAAAAGCAGGAGATCAGACCGGTACAGAGTATCAGATCATCAACTGGTATAACAGACCCTGGCTCTGCGTTTTACGTTTTGAAGACCAGGCAGTAGCGGCACTGATCGCAGAGCTGTCAACACAGGCTGCAAACAATAATATGATTGGCTATGACCAAGGAACTGCGGGAAATGGCAATGATCGGTATACCTTCTGGAAACAGCTGGCCGCAAATGGCTATGATCCTTCCAAAATCAAAAAACCATGCGAAACAGACTGCAGTCAGAGTACCGCAAGCATTGTAAAGGCAGTTGGATACCGACTGAATCTGCCTAAACTGAAGGCTGTAAGTATTCATCTTACAACCTACAATATGAGGCAAGCACTGAAAACTGCAGGAGCAATCGTATTAACAGAAAAAAAATACCTGCTATCCGGTGACTACCTCAAAGCAGGAGATATTCTGCTGAATGATAATCATCATGTAGCGATTGCGGTAACATCCGGGTCTAATGCAGAATCAGTAAATAAAGTTCCTGAAAATACGTATCAGTTCCAACCAACCACAGTAAAAGCAGGAGATAAAAACACCTCTGTACTTCTCTTACAGGAAATCTTAAGAGCCAGAGGCTTCAAAGGCAAAACCGGAAAATCCTTAAAACTCACCTGGATTGCGGATACAAACACTATCTACGCCCTGAAAGCATATCAGGAATCCAGGAAAGAGATTCTTGCAATAGATGGAGTATGCGGACCTGCCACATGGAAAGATTTGATTGCAATGTAGAAAAAAAACTCCCGTTAGTCACAGACAAACTCCCAACCTCTGCATAAATGCTGATTTTCTTAACTAAAAGGTCATTCCAAAACGGAATGGCCTTTTCAGTTTATTTCAGAATTTCCTTTTTACATCGTCACTTTTTATAATAAGAACTATCAAAAGCAAGATGAGCGAAAGCAAAGTGCACAAATCACGAAAAGTGCAGATCAGAAAGCGAAGATAACCAAAATATAAAACAGGAGGAAATGAATTATGAGCTATGCATACGTAGGATGCCGTTCCACAAGAGAACGCAATGCAAGAGGAAAAGGATTAAAAGTCTATGAAATCTCTGAAACAACCGGCGACTGGAAAGAAATCCAGTGTTTAAAGACAGAAGAGAATCCATCTTATCAGGCAATGGATCTGGAAGAGAAATATCTCTATTCCGTGCACGGAGACTTCACAAAAATAAGCAGTTACCGTATTCTCGAAGACGGCAGACTGGAAGCTTTAAACACCATTGATATTGGAGGAAAAAACCCGGTATTTATCACTCCGGACCGTACTAACCAGTACATGGTAGTCGCAGCTTTACAGGGGGGCGCAGTCTATGTGATCCGCAGAAACGCAGACGGAACACTGGGCGAGATCGTAACCAAAGTCTGTATGGAGGGTAAGAAAGAAGGAGCGATTTCCTTTGCCCATCAGTGTATCTGGGATCAGAAAAAAAAATACCTTTTCGTAGTCACTCAGGCAAGACTTCAGGGTTATGGCATGGTAAAAGTTTTCCATTTCAATCCGGCAGACGGTTCCCTTACACCTACAGATACCTATTATTCCAGAGAATACGATGAGCCAAGACACGTATCCATTCATCCAAATAACCGCTATGTTTACCTCATCAACGAAAAAGGAAACAAAATGACATTCCTTGAGTTCGATGACAAAACAGGAAAACTTCAGGCAAGACAGAATCTGCCGTCACTTCCGGATACCTACACAGGAGAAGGACAGGCAAGTGCATCTCTGTTAAACAAAGAAGGCACGATCCTCATCGGTTCCAACAGAATCCATGAATCTATCGTTGTATACCGCATTGACCAGCAGACCGGTTATATGAAAGAATTGGGTTACTATCCGGCACTTGGATTAACTCCACGTTTTATTACTTTCAACAAAGACTACAGCAAATTTTATATGGCAAACGAAGACAGTGACACGATCGTAGAAATGAAACTGGATTCCGACAAAGGTCTCATGGAATATACAGGTCGTATCATTCCGACCGAGAGCCCTGTATGTATCACATTTAAGTAAGGAGGAGTACACATGAATTTAGGTCTTATTTCATTAATTTTACTCCTTGCAGCCATCGTGATCGGTTTTGTCCGCAACTGCAATGTAGGAATCATCTGCATCGGCTTTTCCATGATCCTTGGAATCGCCTATAACATCAGCGTCAAAGATATCCTGGCAGGATTCAGTTCCTCCCTGTTTATCCAGATGGTAGGAATCACTTATCTGTTTGCCATTATCAACGGAAACGGCACTCTGGAACTTCTTGCCAACAAGATCGTACGTCTGGTAGGAAAGAAAAAACATCTGGTGCCATTCGTAATGTATGCACTTGGATTTATCATCTGCGCAGTAGGACCTGGAGCAATCCCATCTCTGGCGATCATTTCGGTTATCGCAATCCCTGTAGCAGTGTCCGCAGGTGTAAACCCGATCATGACAGCGATCATCGGTGACCTTGGTGTCATGTCCGGACGTATGAGTCCGCTGACTCCGGAATCCGCAGTTGTAAGAGAACTGATGGAAGAGCAGGGACTGAACGGAAACACACTTCCGATCATGGCAGCCATCACCATCACAGCACTGGTAACAGCAGTCGTTGTCTATATTTATTACAGAGGATGGCAGATCGACCCGTCCGTCAAAGACAGTGTACAGGAAAAACTTCCTGCATTTAATCTTCAGCAGTGGCTTTCCCTTGCAGGTCTGATCATGCTGGCAGTAGGAGCTCTTTTCTTCTCCTGGAACGTAGGTTTGACAAGCTTCCTGATTGGAAGTATCCTGTTGATTCTCGGATGCGGAAATGAGAAGAAAGCAATCGCAGCAGTCCCATGGAATGTTATCCTGATGGTTCTCGGTGTCGGCATTCTTATGAACATTATCTCCATTTCCGGCGGAATTGACATCATGGTATCCGCACTGGAGGCAATTATGGGAAAAAGAACTGCAACAATGATCATGGCTATCGCATCTGGTCTGATGTCATTCTTCAGCTCCGGTCTCGGCGTTGTATTCCCGACCCTGATCCCGACAGCAAGCGGCTTAAGTGCAGGACTTGGTGTCAGTGCCATTGAACTGGTTGCAGTCATCGTAGTCGGTGGTACAGTTGCAGGCTTCACCCCAGTATCCACCACAGGCGCCCTGATCATGGCCGGCGTCTCCCAGCAGGAAAACGCCGAAGAACGCTTTCCGCAGAACAGAATGTTTGTGGAACTGTTCGCAGTATCCTTTATCGCACTTGCAATCCTTGCAGTGTTTGCATTCATCGGAGTGTACAGCTTTATCAAATAGTAAATACTTCCATTAAAACAATATATTTGAAATCAATTACAATCATTAATTGCAAAGCCTGTTTTTAAAGAAATCTGTCCAAAAGCGAACAGATTTCTTTTATTATGGAAAAACATATGTAATCTAAAAGTTTTCACCTAAAGTATATGTCAAAGAATTCTTTGATATATTTTATACAACTAAGTATTTTAACTATAAATTTGCACTTTTAAATTGAAATATTAGACACGGTGTGGTGTTATTATATACAAAATATGCTTGAAGCAATAGAATTTAATGATAAATCTGTTATATTTGCAACTCAAAATGCGTTAAATAAAGCTGGATTTAACTGTGGCATGGCAGATGGAGTCGCAGGAACTAATACAATAAATGCAATAACACAATATCAGGTTGACAGAGGCTTGGAGCCGACTGGACAGATTGACAAAGAGTCAGCTGTTTACTTTAATAATATTAGTATAGAATCAGGAGATCCATCAATTAATCAAATGGCGGAGGAAAATGTATTTTCGGAAAAAACAACACTTGATGGTATTTCAACGGTATCTTTTGGACTTAATAATGTCGGATCTTATGTAGATTCTTGTACATTACAAGATGATGAGCATTACAACCCGATGCTTACAGATGAGATATTAGATTCCTGCAATGTCATTACGGAAAAGTAACATACAGAAAGCAGAGGCCAACGGTCTCTGTTTTTTTATGCATTTCTGTTGTATTGCTGCTTCAGGCCTTCCATCCTGCAAGATCTTTGTTCTCCGCAGATTACAAAACCGAAAGAAAAATATGTTAAACTAAAGAAAACGCCAGAGGAGGAAATGCCTTATGAGAAGAAACCAACTGTTAGCCGGGATAATGACGGCGATGACTGTCGTAATGCCAGTTGCCAATGTATATGCCGATTCCGCAAAAGACCATGAGGTCCAGATTGCAGCATCTATTGAAGAAGAGAAATCTGATATCGACAAAACCGCAGTATTGCAGAATTCCGTAAAAATGACAGATCAGATTTCTGCAGCAGCCGGTGAAAAAAACATCATGTTCAGTCCCACAAGCCTTAACTTCGCACTCGGCATGATTGCGGAAGGTGCAAAAGGGGAGACCCAAAAAGTCCTGGGTGATTACCTGGGAACCGATGATTTTGCTTCCTATGCAAAAGAATACCTGAGCAAGATAGGGGAATACAATACCGAAGATGAGAATTACGGATACAAGTCGAAATTAAAGATCGCAGATGCGGTCTGGGCAGATGATGAGCTGACGCTTCAGGAGAAATTCAGGAATACAGTATCGGACAGTTTTGGGGCTGAGGTAGAAAACGTGGATTTTTCTGCTGCGGAGAAAACATGCGGCATCATCAACTCCTGGTGTGACAAAAACACAGAAGGTCTGATCCCGGAGATCATAACTCCGGATCTTATCGGCGACAATACAGGACTATGCTTAACCAATTCTCTGTATTTTGAGTCCGGATGGAGCGGGGAGTCATGGGATGTTTCTGAAACGGAAGAAGATTTTGGGGATACTGAAAAGACCAATTACATGACATGTACAGGGGACCGGTATTATGAGAACGACAAAGCTGCTGCATTTGGCAGGGACTACGCTAACGGATTAAATTTCATAGGTATCCTGCCAAACGACCAGGGGGATTTCAGCCTTGAAGATCTGGATATCGGAGAACTTCTGAAATCCCAGCCAGAGTATGACGAAGTCCAGTGTAAGATGCCAAAGCTTGAGTTTGAGACTACTACTGTATTAAATGATATTCTCTCAGGTCTGGGGCTTGATGACATCTTTTCCAGCGATGCTGATTTCTCCGGTATTGCGGATAAAAACGTAAATGTGGATACGATCCTTCAGAAAACAAAGTTGGAGTTGGATGAAAACGGCACGAAAGCAGCGGCAGTGACTGCAGTCGTCATGGAGTGCATGTCGGCCGCGGAGGAGGGTGAACCGATCATCAAAACTGTGGAGCTTACCCGCCCATTTGCCTTCCTAATCTATGACAGGAGCAATGATGAAATTTTATTCATGGGAAAAGTAATGACTGTTTCCATATGAAAAAAGGGATGCAATATGCATCCCTTTTCATGATCAGCCTCCAAATGCCAGATTTTTAAACTGCTGGTATTTTGTATAACGCAAAATGTCGAAAAAGGCAGGTATTTTGCGAACTGTTTTTGTGGAGAAAAAGAATATCTGATGTCGTATAAACATACACACAAAAACACATAACAGGAGGTTCACACATGGACGCAAACACAGTATATGAGATGGTAATGGGAACAATTACAGAAGATGAGGTTTCAGAAGGATCCAGGATGAGTTTTTAACCAAATCAAGTAAGTCCCCTGCTTCAATTGCGAAAAGCAATAAGCAGTGGGTGGGGACTTGCTTGTATCAGGAGGCGTGCAAGCGCCTTCTGATAAACTGCGGAGCAGTTATTTGGTTATGAGCAAGTAGCGAAGCGGATTGCGAATATCCACCTGACAGAATGGTTCAAAGGAAACGAAGAACAGTATGCTATCATTGGGGGAACAGCGTGTGACATTCTGATGTCAGAGGAAGGATTAGACTTCCGCGCAACAAAGGACATTGACCTGGTTTTAATTATAGAAGCAGTTGACGTTAATTTTGGAAAAAAATTTTGGGAATATGTAAAACAGGCTGGATATGAACATTGTAATAAAAGCTCAGGAGTATCTCAGTTTTATCGGTTCACTCATCCAAGCTCAAACCAGTTTCCTGCGATGATTGAACTTTTTTCTCGAAAGTCAGATGCCATTCAGCTTCCAGAAAGTGCAGTGTTAACGCCGCTACCAATAGACGAGGATATTTCAAGTCTGTCTGCGATTCTTTTAGATGGAGATTATTATGATTTTTTGAAACAGGGGAAAGTCACAATTGATGGAGTCACTGTTTTGGATGCGGCATATTTGATTCCGTTTAAGGCAAAAGCATGGATGGATTTGACAGATCGTAAATTCGCAGGAGAACATGTTGACAGTAAAAATATAAAGAAACATAAGAATGATGTTTTTCGTTTAACAGAATTAGTTGATCCTACAATTAAAATTACAGCTCCCCATGGGGTTTATGCAGATATACAAGAATTTGTGTATCGGATGCAAAACGAAACTGTTGACATAAAGCAGTTGGGATTGATAGGTAGAACCAAGGAACAAAGTATGTAATACAGTAATTATCGAATCACTTCGAACGCTTTGTATAGTAGATTTTCTCCCATTTATCTCCGCGGAATCATGAAAACACCGCGGAGGTTTTTGATTTTTAAAAAAGCAAAATCTTCAGTAATAATGCGGCTTTGAGGCTAATCTTAACTTTGTTACCGTATCTTAACTCAAAAAGAGTTATAGTACAAAAAATAAGTTAAGATTTTTTTCGTACAAAAAGAAGAGTTTCCCGTTCTGTCATATTATTAGAAAAAACAGAAGGAGATTAACCATCAAGAAAATACCTGTAAAAAAATACAATGCAATTGTAAAGGCAAAAGAAGCCGTCAGAGATTTCGACTTAAACAATCGAGACCTCGAAACGATCGAAGGAGCCGTTGAGCTGACAAGAAGACTTGCACTTCAAGAGAATAAGGGATACTCCATCAAAAAATCTTTATCCTGATTTATATATTAATCACATAATATAGCAAATACAGATTAATTAACTTAAATTAAGTTGACAAAAAGGAAATATAGTGATAGATTTAGGCTAAATATAAGTTGAATTAACTTTAATTAAAGAAAAACGGAGGCGAATTGTACATGGAAATAAAAAGTCCTTTTGAGACAATAAGGTCAGAAAAGATAAAATTAGGACGTTTTAATGTCATACAGGATGAGGTTCGTGTTAATGGGAATGTAAGGCCATATGATTACCTTGAGATACTTGAGGGAGTCAGTATACTTCCGTTTCATGGGGAAAATATTATTACGTTGCGAGAGTACCGTTATCCTATCCGTTCCTGGCAGACGGAACTTCCGGGTGGACTGATCGATCCCGGAGAGACTCCAGAGCAGGCAGCAGTCCGTGAATTAAAAGAAGAGACAGGATATAAGGCAGAGGAGGTGATTCCACTGGGATATGTTTATCCATCTTTTGGTTCTACGAATGAAAAAATCCATCTTTTTGCTATTCGTTGTGGAAAGCTTGGAGAAGAATCATTGGATCCGGCAGAAGTATTAAAGCTTCATGAGATTTCAGTAAAAGAATTCCAGACGCTTGTGGCAACAGGGGAAGTGAAACATGGTGCAGGACTTGCAGCGTGGGCACGTTGGATGAGTAGAGAAAATGATGAGAAAGAATGAAAAGAGGATATAAGAAAAAAATGAACACAATGAAGTTTATGAAAGGGATAACGTTTGCACCGTTTCACAAAAGAGGTTCTCTTTCAACAGAAACAGCACGAAAAAGTTTTGATCATATGATCAAGCAGACAGCAGCAGATTTTGTTGTCTTTGCGCCTGCGGGGATTCAAAAAACGGCACATTCGGAAGAAATATGCTATACCTCAGAAGATACATTCTCGGATGAAGAACTGATTCGTATGATACGGTATGCAAAAGAAAAAGGAATTCGAGTGGGGATTAAGCCAACAGTAAATTGTAAGGATGGAACATGGCGAGCTTACATCAGTTTTTTTGAGCATGATGTTCCATGCGAACCAAAATGGGAAAACTGGTTTGCGTCCTATACGGAGTTTCAGACGCATTATGCAAGGATAGCGGAAGAAGAACAGTGTGATATTTTTATTTCAGGATGTGAGATGGTAATGACGGAACACAGAGAAAAGCAGTGGCGAGAAGTGATTGCCTCCATTCGTAAGGAATATCATGGACTGGTGTCTTATAACACGGACAAATATCAGGAAGATCATGTATCTTGGTGGGATTGTGTTGATGTGATCTCTTCCAGTGGCTATTATCCGATTGACAAATGGGAGCAGGAACTGGATCGTATCGAAAAAACGGCCTTAAAATATCAGAAGCCATTTTTCTTTGCTGAAGCGGGATGCATGTCGCGAATAGG
>CAKRVX010000044.1 GCA_934409175.1 uncultured Blautia sp. | reverse complement strand
TAACTGAACCGCCGGATGCGGAACCGCATGTCCGGTGGTGTGAGAGGTCGGCGGCAAAAGCCGTCTCCTACTCGATCGTTACAGGAATACTTGCGTTTAAGTTTTAATTATGTTGAAATACGATTATTATACAGAGACAAAATGATAAATACAAGCAAAATGCCAGTTTACAGGGTTGACAATAACAGGAGTTTAGCCTACTATTATCTCTAACAGGAGCTGGCTTTTGGAATTGGAAAAAGCTGGCTGTTTTACTGATTTGGCATGAGTTGATGCTGAGAGCAGATAATAAAATTATGGGGTGCAGAGAGTATCTGATAATGTACAAGAGAAGATGGAGGATAAAGGAATGGAAAACTGGAATGATGTGAAACTAGTACCGGAGTTTTCAGAGCAGGGTGTAGACTGTTATCGTCTGGAGGGCGGAAACTACGAGAATGAATATTATGTGGTTTCTGAAGCAGAGACAAGAAAGCTTCTGAATACACCGGAAGTAGTTGGATATGAGGTATATCATTGTCTGATCCCGTCTACTTCTCAGATGCTTTATTACTTCAAGGAACAGAAGAAAGTTACAACTGCGAATATTCTTTCAATTTTGCGTGGGGCGTTAAACTATCCCCTTGAAGAGAGCTGCTACAGAGAGCATATTCGTGTTCATGATATCAGCTTCCTTTCCAGTGAGCGTGTATTCAATGAGGATGAAATCGCAGGTCTTGAGATCAAATACAGCAAACTGACGATGGTGCCGGACAGCACATTACTGATTGGTGATATTATTGCGACTGGGGAGACTTTGATTCACTGTTTACGTTATGTAACAGATTTCTACAGAGAACACGGTGCAAGACTTCGTAATATTATTATCTTTACAATTGGCGGCACTACAGGTATCATGATTCTTGAGCGCCTGACAAAAGAAATCCGTGAATTCTGGCCGGAATTCGAGGGATTTATCACTGTATATTATGAAGGAATCTTCAGCACTTACCAGGATAAGGGAGTATCAGGAATCAATCTTCCGGATGTAGACTTTTACTGGAAAGACGGTATCATTGCACCGGAATTCAGAAGAGAAACATTATCTATGAGAAATCCGTTGTTTGAGAAATGCATCATTTATGATGGCGGTGCAAGACGTTATGAAATCCATGAACATGTAGAAGAAGTGCTGGAATTCTGGAAAGAAATGCTGGCACGTGCAGACAAGATTGATTTCAAGGCTCTGCTGGATGAAAAACTTGGCTATGCTACACCAATTACATTTGAAGAATGGGTGAAAGCAAACCATTATGAAAAGATTAACCCATCAGTGAATAAATGGTTATACAAACAGGAACAGGGATATATCCAGAGTATGGAAGATGTTACATTGAGAGAGATTGCAGAAGAGAGAATTGAAGAGTTTACTACTGCGTTAAAGAAATATATTCTCTGATTAACATAAGAACAGTCAGAATATTACGGTATTAATTGCAACGTAGTGTTCTGGCTGTTTTGGCGTATTTGGATAAAGATTTTGGATAGAAAAAGGAAGCAAATGATATAAATTATGGAATACAATCTGACAGAGGGCAACATTACAGGAAAATTGTTGAAGTTTGCATTTCCTCTTATGATAGGAAATCTTTTGCAGCAATGTTATAATATTGCGGACACGTTGATTGTGGGTCATTTTCTTGGGGCAGATGCACTGGCAGCAGTGCTTTTTTCTCCATGCAGTATGGATCCGGTGATACGGACAGGATGAAGAAAAGTTTCTTTCTGTCTTTCGTATTGATTGGGGCAATTACGCTGGCATTGAATTTTCTGGTGGTATGGAAACTGGGACTGATTATCCGGTTACTGCAGATTCCGGCAGAAATTCAGGAATTGATGAGAGCAGTGGGAAATTCCGTAGTACCATTGATGTTTCTGGCGTTCTCCGCTGTGTTGAATATTGTGCTGGACCTGGTATTCGTTATGGCGGCCTTTGCAGCGGCAGTGAAGATTGACTCTTTTGCATATATGCCGGTACAGGATTTTGGAAATGCGTTTTCTACGTTTGTGGCACAGAACTTTGGAGCAGGGAAAAAAGACCGGATTCGCAGAGGAACAAAAAGCGCAGTGCTGGTGTCCACAGTGTTCTGCTTCACAGTAAGTGCTCTGGTGTTTGGCTTTGCGGCTCCGCTGATGAAAATCTTTATTAAAGCATCCAGACAGGATATTATTAAGATTGGTGTGGGATATCTCCGAATTGAAGGTAGTTTTTATTTTGGAATTGGCATTCTGTTTCTTTTGTATGGATATTACAGGGCGGTGAATAAACCTGCCATGTCTGTGGTTTTGACGGTGATTTCACTGGGAACACGAGTGGTTCTGGCGTATGTGCTGTCTGCGGTTCCGTCTGTAGGTGTAACTGGAATCTGGATGTCTGTCCCTGTTGGATGGATGCTTGCAGATGCTGCCGGGCTCATTTATATGAAGAGATATAAATGAGTTTTCATGGTCTTGCGTTATCTCATGGAATCGTATAAAATGAGTATCTGCATGAAAATATATGGAAATGAATGTAGCAGAAGAAGGGAGGGTTGGTGTGAAATATAACCAGAAAAAACGGAATCAGGAACTGGAAATGTTTCTGTTTATTATTGTAATGGCTGTATTTGCTGCCGTTCTCGGAGTGATAGTTAAAAGTGAGAGAGCGCAGACGACAGAACAGCTTACTCAATTGTCTTCCGGATGGTATTATATGGAAAACGGAGAGAAGAAAGAAATATTGATTCCTGCGGTTATAGATGCAGATGGCAAGAAACCGTTTATATTATATAATGATAATATCACAAAAGGAGATGCAGGGAAGACAGTAACAACAAAAGGTGCGCAGCATGAGCCGGTGATGGAGCTGAATGATGAGGTTTTGTATGAGTATGAGGATTCGGCATTTCCAAGGAACACACAGATGAAATCCAAACTGGATTGTGACGGGAAGATTCCCACAGATACACAGGGAGGAACCTTTAAAGTTATTTATTCTGTTCCGAAACACGGCCAGTATAGAATTTCAGATTTCTATATTGGAAGTGGAAGTGCTGTAACAGTGTATCATTTTGAAAGTTCTTTGGGAATTGTGGCAGTTGCGTTTTGTTTTATCATATTAAGTATTGTTTCTTTTCTGATAGCTATTTATCTGAAATTTCGTCAGATGCCTGCGGGAAGGTTTCGGGAAATGGCATTGTTCCTGTTTATATGTGGAACATGGTTGATCACAGATTCATCGGTGATTCAGATGTACAGCCGTCATCCGGTAGTTGTTTGTATTATTTCCTTTTATATGTTTATGATTCTGGCGATACCTATGTTACATTTTGCCCAGAAGATCGGAGATATGAAAAAGTACAGGATTCTGGATCTGGGAATCATTCTTTTCTACCTTAATGCGCTGGTACAGGGAATCCTGAACTATCTGGGAATTTTCGAATTTATAGATATGCTTTTTATAACTCATATTCTTCTGTGGGGATGGGTGTGGATTTCGGCCGTATTGTTATGGAAAGAATACAGGAAAAATCCGGAGAAGGGTCTGCGAATTGTAATAGCGGCATATACCATTGTGTCTGTAAGTGGTATTGTAGCATTGGTACTGTACTGGTTGTTTCAGATTTCGTATTACGGCGCAATCTTCGAACTGGGAATTCTGATATTTCTGATCCTGATCAGTGCTGATACAGTTATTAATCTGACCAGAAATGTGCGCTTCATGATAGAGAAGCAGGCATATGAACGTCTGATGAAGGAAGATAGTATGACTGGAATGCCGAATCGTGAGCCATTTGAAAATCTTATGGCAGAAATTGCACAGGACGCACATACTTACCGAAATATCATGTTGGTATTTATGGATATCAATCATCTGCGTAGAGTGAACCATGAAATCGGCAGGACTGCCGGAGATGAGATGGTCATTGCAGCATCCAGATGTATGGAAGCTGTATTCGGAGATAAGGGAAAATGCTACAGGGTTGGTGGAGATGAGTTTGCAGCAGTGGTTTATGATCCAGATGCAGATAAAGAGGTATTCTCAGAAAGACTGGATGAACAGATCAGAAATTATAACAGAACCAGCAAATACAGATTATCTGTAGCCAGAGGTTTTAGTTTGCTGCGTGACAAGGACGGCAGACTGAAATCTGTTGGTGAATGGAAATATGAAGCAGATACGGATATGTATCAGAATAAAATAAAGGAGAAAAGATCGCGTGATTTATAATATAGACTTTCAGATTGCAGCATTGCTCATTGTGGTTTTACTCTTATATCATTTTCTGACGCAGAAAAAGTTATATAATGTAAATGCAAAAACTTTTACATATGTTCTTGGCCTGGTAGGATTATATATTTTGCTTGATCTGATCAATACTCTGGTGATTATGAACTATGAAAAAAAATATGAAACTACGATTTTACTGGTACTTACATTTACATATCTGTTTGATATTATGCTACCTTATATTTTGTATTGCTGTATCAGTATTTTGTCAGAAGGAAGGCAAAAACAGGTTACTGTTTTGTCGGTCATATGCACAGCGGTCACAGTGTTGATGCTGTTTTTTACTCTTGGTAATATTAAGGGTGGATGGTTCTTTTATTTTGATGAAAAGGGTAGTTTTCAAACTGACTCCTGGTATGTTTTTCTTTATATTTATGCACTGGCATATGCGGTGCTGGTGTTGTTTGCCGCAATCAGAAAGCGCAGTGGGTATACCATGGAAAAAATGGGGATTGTAGGTGAATTTCTGGTTATTGAAGGCGTATGCATGATCATTCAGATGTATACACAGAAAGTTCTTCTGTCAGGGTTCGGACTGGCACTGGGACTGATTTTTTTGTACCTGACAGTCAGCAATCCGGGAGATTATGTGGATAGTATAACAGGTGTGTTTGACAAACAGTATTTTGACAAATGGATTGAAGAAAAACTGGACAAAAAGGCAGAATTCCATCTGATCGCGGATGAAGTTTATATGCTTAAACAGGTGAATAAAGTGTATGGAAGCAGGGCAGGAGATCAGCTTCTGATTCAGGTTGCACAGGGAATTCAGGATATCACAGGATCTTCCCAGGTATTCAGGATCACGGGAAATTGCTTTCTTGTAGTTACTGAGTCTTTGGCAGAGTATGAGAAAAACAAGCAGCAAATGGAGGCATATTTTCAGAAACCTTTTGAAGTGAATGGTGAAAAAATCGATTTTCCGGCCATTATCTGTGGAATCATGGATGGTCAAAAAATGGAGCATGAAGATGTGCTTCTGGCTTACACGGAATACCTTGCTTCACTGGTAAAAAATACAGATGAAACAGTGGTAATACAGTCGGATGACAGAATACTGGAAGGATTCCGATATGAGAAAGAAGTGGAGCAGTTTCTGAAAACAGCAGTGGAACAGGATCTGTTTGAAGTATATTATCAGCCGGTTTACTGGAACAAAGAGGAACGTTATATTACACTGGAAGCTTTAAGCAGGCTTCGTCATCCACACATGGGAATGATTCCGCCGGATGTATTTATCGGAATAGCAGAAAAGCAGGGGTTGATAGCGGAGATTGGACTGCTTCAGTTTCGTCGTGTCTGCGGCTTTGTCAAAGAACATGAGTACATTATGAAGACTCTGAAAAATGTGAAATTTAATCTTTCACCGTCGGAGTTGCTGAAACCCGGACACAGTCAGTTATTAATAGACATTATAAAGGAATATAATCTTTCGCCGGAATATTTTCAGTTTGAGATCACGGAGACAGTAGCAACAGAATACAGTGAGAGTTTCTGCAGAGCAGTAGAAGATTTTCAGAAGGCAGGAATCGGACTTTGCCTGGATGATTTCGGTTCCGGATATGCTAATCTGAATGCGGTCCTGAAATTGCCGTTTTCTGTAGTAAAAATGGACAGGTCACTTCTGACCGGAATTACCTGTGATAAACAGGCGGCAGTATTTTACAGAAGCATTGTGATGGTAATGCAGAATATGGGCTATATGATCGTGGCAGAAGGTGCAGAAACCAAAGAGGAGGTAGAGCTTCTTCATAACTGGGGGGTAGATATGGTACAGGGGTACTATTTTTCCAGGCCGTTACCTGAAAATGAACTGCTGAAACTTTTTTCCAGGGACTGACATACAGTGACATAATTTCACATACACTGTAAAAACAGCGTCTTTGGAGGCTTATCCTTGAAAGATTATATCGAGGAACGTGTAGTGAAAATTGCGAAATATATTATTGAGACAAAGGCAACTGTGCGACAGGCTGCAAAGAAGTTCGGGATCAGTAAGAGCACAGCACATAAAGACTGTACAGAACGCCTCATCCAGATCAATCCAGGTCTGGCACATGAGGTGCGGCTGGTGCTTGATGTAAACAAGCAGGAACGCCATATCAGAGGCGGGCTTGCTACCAGGGAAAAGTATCTGCATCAGCATACATAAAGAATATTTTGCATACCTCCTCTGAGATTCTGTAGAAAATCATATGGTATTGTGATAAAATAACAGAAGATTTATGACGAATCATATACAAGGAGGAACAGATAAAATGGCATTAATGGAAGTAAACTTTTTTTCGAAAACTCTGATGCGTCCGGTAACTATGAATGTCATTCTTCCGGCAGACAAAGTATTCTTTGAAGAAGAAATACCGGAGGATGACAAACCTTTTAAAACGCTCTATCTGCTTCATGGTGTAATGGGAAATTATACGGATTGGGTAACGGGAACCTGTATTAAAAGATGGGCGGAAGAGAAAAATCTGGCAGTAGTTATGCCATCCGGAGCAAATGCGTTCTATATGGATCATCCGGAAGATTACAATAATTACAGTGAATTTGTAGGGAATGAGCTGGTAAGGATTACCAGAAAAATGTTTCCGCTGTCACATAAACGAGAAGATACATTTATTGCAGGTCTTTCTATGGGCGGATATGGAGCTATCAGAAATGGTCTGAAATATCATGATACCTTCGGATATATTGCAGGGTTATCTTCTGCGATGATATTGGAGAAAATGAACGTGGCAGATGATTCTTCTCCAATGTTCTTTGAGAAAAAGACATTCCTGGAGAGCGTATTTGGTGATCTTTCCGGAATTCAGAACACAGAGATCAATCCGGAATGGCTTGCACGTAAACTCAGAGAAGAAGGAGCAGAACTTCCGAAAATGTATCTGGCATGTGGAACAGCAGATCCGCTCCTGCCGGCAAACCGTAAATTTAAAGACGCCATGGAAGCTCTGGGAGCAGATGTGACTTATGAAGAGGGACCGGGAGCCCATGAATGGGATTTCTGGAATCGTTATATCAAAAAAGTTCTTGACTGGCTGCCACTGGATAAAGACAGCAAAGAAGGTCTGAACAGTGGAAATGTAGGTCTGTAAGCGGCGAAAAGCAGCGTTGCAATAAAGAGAACTCAGGACTGAAGAAGCGATTGTATGGTATATTCATGCATCGCTTCTTTTTTCTTACGGTCAATTTGCAGATAACGGGAATACAAAACGTCAAGCATCAGAAGAATGGGAAATTGAGGAGAAATAATATTTCCGCGTTCCAGGTGTTCCTTGCTGGCAAAGATCAATGTCTCATCACAGAATTCCTGATAACTTTTATCCTGTCGTGCAGTCATAAGGATGGTACATGCCCCCTGTTTTTTTGCCGCACGCAGAGAAGAGATGATCTCAGCCGTTTCACCACTGACACTGATGGCAATGACCAGGCAGTCTTTACCAAGAATCACAGAATTCATTTTCATTACATGACTGTCAGTAACAGCTTCAATGTTCAATCCGATACGCATGAAACGCAGCTGCATTTCCTGGGCTACAAGACCGGAACTGCCGCGCCCGTATACATAAACTCTGGGCATAGAAACCAGAAGATTTACAATTCGTGTAATCTGGACGTTATCGAGAAGAGCGTTGCTTTTATTTAAAAGTTCCTGATAAGTATTGAATTCCTGCACATCGAAATCTGAAACAATTTCTTTGTTATCAGGTTGCAGACTTAGTTTATATTCATAAATGAATTCACGGTAACCATGAAAACCGCATTTCTGGGCAAAACGGGAAAGAGATGCTTCCGACACGAACAGAAGAGAGGAGATTGTTCGTGAAGAAAAATCCTGTTCCGTGGTGTTATGTATAAAAAAGTCTCCGATGGTTCGTTCCAGCGGTGTGAAAGTATGATAATAAGATTCAATTAATGGAATAATATTGTGTCTGGCAGACGGCATGAAAAATCCTCCTGAAAATTTTGATATCTGTAAATGACTTTGCTACAATTCTTATATTTACAAAGTATACCATTTTGTCGTTCATAATTTCAACAGGACTGTGTAAATAATTTCAAATAATACAAAACAATTGAAAGCAATTTCAAAACAAATACAAAATAAGTGATAAACGGAGAGAGAAACAGGAATGTATGAAAGAAGATTCTAAACAAACAAGCTTTATTGAAAATAAAATCAACAGGAATTATAATGGGGGCACGAAAACAAACTAACAGTTATATATAAAGCAAAGATCAAATACAGAACAGGAGAATAAGTATGGTTATTTATGCAGGAAAAGATTATCAGGATGTAAGCAGAAAGGCAGCAAATATCATGTCTGCTCAGATTATCATGAAACCAAGAGCGGTTCTTGGACTGGCGACAGGTTCTACTCCGGTAGGAATGTACAAACAGCTTATCGAGTGGTATAAAAAGGGCGATCTGGATTTCTCACAGGTAACATCTGTAAATCTTGACGAATACAAAGGATTATCAGGGGACAATGATCAGAGTTATCGTTATTTTATGAATCATAATCTGTTTGATCATGTAAATATTGATAAGAGCAGGACTTATGTTCCGAATGGACTGGAGAAAGACAGTGAAAAGGCATGCAGGGAATACAATCAGATTATCCGCAGTGTAGGCGGTATTGATATGCAGCTTCTTGGAATCGGCGGAAACGGACATATCGGTTTCAACGAGCCGGGAGAAGCTTTTGAAAAAGAAACACATTGTGTAGATCTGACAGAAAGCACCATCAAAGCAAACGCCAGATTTTTCGAGAATATGGACGAAGTACCGAAACAGGCGTATACTATGGGTATCAAAAATATTATGTCAGCAAAAAGGATCCTTCTGATCACCACAGGTGCAGCAAAAGCAGATGCTCTTTATAAATCACTGTACGGACCGATCACACCAAATGTTCCTGCATCTATTCTGCAGCTTCATCCAGATGTAACAGTAGTAGCAGATGAAGAAGCATTAAGTCTGATCAGAGCAAAGGGTCTGTAAAAGGAGTATAGTTTTCATGATTATCACAAATGGTAAAGTCTTTCAGGAAGACGGCAGTTATAAAGTAATGGATCTGTATGTAGAGAAGGACAGACTTGTATCTTCTCCGGAAGAATTAACAGATAAAACACAGATGGACGTTGCAGGATTTAAGGTTCTGCCAGGACTGGTGGATATTCACAGCCATGGTGCGAAGAGACACGATTTTTCAGATGCGGACACAGAAGGACTGAGAGTGATCCTTCAGTATGAGAAATCACAGGGAGTTACTTCATATTGTCCTACATCTATGACACTCCCGAAAGAAGAACTTCTGGCAATCTTTCAGACCGCAGCAGATGTAGAGCAGGATGGTACATGTGCCCGTATTGTGGGAATTAATATGGAAGGGCCATTTCTGGATCCTGCGAAAAAGGGTGCTCATGTAGAAAAATATATCCGTAAACCGGATGTGGAATTTTTCCGTGACTGCAACAATGCAGCCGATGGCATGATCAAAGTTGTAACTCTGGCTCCGAATATGGAAGGCGCAGAAGAATTTATCCGGGAATTACATAAGGAAGTAGTGATCTCTCTGGGACACACAAGTGCAGACTATGACTGTGCAGCGAAGGCCATGAAGGAAGGGGCTCTCCATGTTACTCATCTTTATAATGCGATGAATCCTATGGGACACCGGGCACCTGGACTGATCGGTGCAGCAGCAGATAATGGAGAATGTATGGTAGAGCTGATCGGTGATGGAATACATATTCATCCAGTGACTGTACGGAATACTTTCCGTCTGTTCGGACCGGAAAGAGTGATTCTGATCAGTGATTCCATGATGGCTACCGGTATGGAAAACGGTACTTACGAGCTGGGTGGCCAGGAGGTTACTATGAAAGATCGTAAAGCCACACTGGCAGACGGAACCATTGCAGGTTCGGCCACAAATCTTTTCGAATGTATGAAATGCGTGATTTCCATGGGAGTTTCAGAAGGAGAAGCTATTTTGGCTGCTACCAGAAATCCAGCTAAGAGCATTGGCATTTATGGAGAGACTGGTTCTCTTACACCTGGAAAGAGAGCTGATATCGTAATTGCGGATGATGAACTGAATATTATAAAAGTTCTTTAAATCGAATGCGGATTTTCAATATCCGCTTGATAAGGAGAAAATATTTATGAAAATAAAATTTCAGGGAACCCCACAGGACATTGAACAGGTACAAGAGGGAACCTGCCTGATGATGCAGGATGAGATTTTCAGTAAAAAATTGTCAGGAAAACATAATAATATAATAGACCTTAAGGTGGTTTTCAAAACTGATGCAGAACTGACTGTAAAGAAAAACGGAACACAAGCGGAGATCATATGTCAGGAACCGGCCCATTATTATCGTGGACTTACCTGGCTTCTTCAGAACCTTGATCAGGAAATATATGAAAAAACAGAAACAGTGTATTTTCCACGTAATGGACTGATGCTGGACTGTTCCCGTAACAGTGTCTTTACAGTGGAGAAGGTAAAATTCATGATCCGTATTCTGGCACGCTTGGGAATGAATGTACTGATGCTTTATACAGAAGATACATACGAAGTAGAAGATGAACCATATTTCGGGGCATACAGAGGCAGATACAGTGCTGCTGAAATACGTGAAATGGATGATTACGCACAGAAATTCGGGATAGAACTGGTGCCATGTATCCAGACGCTGGCCCATCTTCACAATGCATTGAAATGGCCGGGAGGAGAGAAGATAAAAGATACTGCAGATATACTCCAGGTAGGAAAAGAAGAGACTTATCAGTTTATCGAGAGAATGCTGACATCTGTAAAAGAGAACTTCCATACAGATCGGGTTCATCTGGGAATGGATGAAGCTGTTCAACTGGGGCTGGGAAATTATCTTCAGGAAAATGGATATGTAAAGAGTTCTGTCCTGATCCGGGAACATTGTGACAGAGTATTGGCAATCTGCAAAAGAATTGGTCTGAAGCCAATGATGTGGAGTGATATGTATATCACAGCCAACACGGGCGGCGGATATTATGAAGTACCGGAAAATGCTGACTGCAGCAGCTGGGAAAAACCGGATCCGGAACTTGGAATGGTATACTGGGATTACTATAATGCAGACCCGAAGATATATGAAAAAATGCTTAAAGTCCACAAACAGCTGTCACCAAACACAGTTTTTGCAGGAGGATGCTGGATCTGGAACGGTATTGCACCGAATTATTCCAGAAGTTTCGTCTGTACGAAAGCAGCACTTCAGATCTGCAAAAAATATCAGGTACAGGAAGTATTCTGTACTGCATGGATGGACAATGGGGCAGAAACGCCTGTGGATACCATTCTTCCGGGAGCAGCTCTGTTTGCACATCTGGGATTTCATAAAGGCTTTGATCAGAAAGCGCTGGATGAAGAATTTGCCAATGCAACAGGTGGAAATCTGGAAGATTTCCTGAAACTGGATCAATTTGACAGACTATTTCTGGGAGAGAAGGATAATCTGGAGTCAGAGAATCCTTCGAAATATCTTCTGTATCAGGATCCTTTGCTTGGAATTTTCGACTATCATCTGCAGGGAAAAGATGCGGAGGGATATTACAGAAAACTGGCACAGGATCTGGAGAATCATGTACTGGATGCAGGATGTTATACCAGACTGTTTGCTTATTATCATTGCATGGCACAGACACTGTCTGAGAAAGCAGATCTGGGAGTAAGGCTCAAGACAGCATATGATGCACATGATTTATCCACATTACAGAGAATCAGTGAGGACAGTATTCCCCACATTATTGAGCTGATGTGGAAAATGAAGAAGCTCAGAGAGGATCTGTGGATGGCTGATGCCAAGCCTTTTGGATATGAACTGATCGATCTTCGTCTGGGTGGAGTGATCGTACGCCTGGAAAGCTGCAGCCGCAGATTGGAGAGATATATACAGGGGACTATTACGAAACTGGAAGAACTGGAGGGAGAAAGACTTCCATATTTCAGCGAAGGAGAAGCTGCTATTGAGAACAGATGGCAGAGAACCATCAGTGGAGCAGATCTGACAGATACGATCTGACATATAGCAGAAATCAAAAGAAGCGCAGGACCTGCCGTAAATCGGAGAAGGTCTGCGCTTCTTGTCATTTATACAGGTGTATGATATATTTGAAAAAAACGAAAGGATGAAATCTGAAAATGAGATTGCTGATCGTACGTCACGGAGATCCGGATTACAGTATAGATTCACTGACACCTAAAGGCTGGAAGGAGGCAGAGTATCTTTCTGACAGATTATCGAAACTGGAAATTAAAAACTTTTATGTTTCTCCGCTGGGAAGAGCAAAAGATACTGCTTCCTGTACATTGAAAAAGATGAATCGCACAGCCGAAGAATGTGATTGGCTGAAAGAATTTGATGTTCCCATCGATCGTCCGGATGTGACTGACCGTAAAAAGAATCCATGGGACTGGCTGCCCCAGGACTGGACCATGGATGAAAGATTTTACCAGTATGATCACTGGTTTGAGAATGAGAGAATGCAGGCTTCTGATGTAAAAGGATATTATGATTATGTAACAGGAAAATTTGATGAACTTCTGGCAGAACATGGCTATGTGCGCGATGGTCATTATTACAGGGTGGAAAAGGGAAATGAAGACACACTGGTTTTTTTCTGTCACTTTGGTCTGGAGTGTGTGCTGATCAGCCATCTGATCGGAGCTTCGCCTATGGTACTGTGGCATGGAACCTGTGCGGCACCGACATCGGTAACGACGATTAATACAGAGGAGAGAAGAGAGGGAATCGCCAGTTTCCGTATGAGTTCTTTTGGTGATATTTCTCATTTGTATATCAGACAGGAACCGCCTGCATTTGCGGCAAGATTCTGTGAAATTTACAGTAACGTCAGTCAGCGCCATGACTGATAAATCCAGAAAATATTACCTGAGAAAGATGAGGAAAAGATATTGATATCAAAGACAATGAAAACAGTTTTACATGCACTTTCCCAAGGAAATATAGAAGTGGATTCGTCCAGAAAACTGGCAGATCTCAAACAGCTGGATGCTGCCAGGATTTTTGTAAAGAAGTTGGATGAAAAGGTATATAATGGAGATCATGAAGTGCCTGTACGCCTGTATTTTCCTACAGAAGAAGCCATGGAAGCAGGAATCGTAGAAGGAAATACTTTTCCGGTTCTTCTGTTTTTTCACGGCGGTGGATGGGTGACAGAAAGTGTGGAAAATTACGACCGCGTGTGTTCCAGGATGGCACAGGCTACCGCCCATATCGTAGTATCTGTGGAGTACAGACTGGCACCGGAGCATAAGTTTCCAGTGCCGTTGGAGGATTGTTATGCAGCTGCGAAAGCTTTATATACCAATCAGCTGATTCTGAATACAGATCCTGAGAAGATTACCATTATCGGAGACAGTGCGGGAGGAAATCTCACTGCAGCAGTGTGCCTGATGGCCAGAGACAAAGGAGAGTTCAGACCAAGACGTCAGATTCTGATTTATCCGGCAGTTGGGAACTGTTATACAAAAGAATCTCCCTACAGATCTGTACATGAAAATGGCAGTGATTATCTGCTCACAGCAGTAAAAATGGAAGACTACCTGAAACTTTATGAAAGAACAGAGACAGACAGACAGAACCCGTATTTTTCCCCACTTCAGGGAAAAGATTTTGCGAATCTGCCGGAAACTCTGATCCTGACAGCGGAGTATGACCCTCTCAGAGATGAAGGAGAAGACTATGGCAGAAAGCTTAAAGAGGCAGGAAATAAGGTGGAGATGCATCGTATCCGTGGTGCATTTCACGGATTTTTCGCACTGGGAATTAAATTCTTTCATGTGCAGGAGAGTTTCAGATTTATTAATAGATTTCTGAATGAAAGTTATGAGAAATTGCTGACTTCCTCGGAAATGGAATAAGAAAGCAGGAGAAATATGGAAGCAGGCTATTCAAAATGGAGAAAACTTGATAATGCAGCACTGGCTTTTCCACTGGTTACAGGGAAAAATGACACCAGAGTTTTCAGATTTTACTGTCAGCTGAAAGAATCGGTTGACGGTGAACTTCTGCAGGAAGCGCTGGATCAGACAATGGAGAGATATCCGTTGTTTCAGGCGGTGCTGAGAAAGGGACTGTTCTGGTTTTATCTGGAACATCGGGACCTGCGTGCTCAGGTGCTGAAAGAGTCAGAACCACCCTGCAGCAGACTTTACATTCCGGATAAAAAGACGCTATTGTTTCAGGTTACCTATTATAAAAACAGAATCAATTTCGAAGTATATCATGCACTGACAGATGGAACGGGAGCCATGCACTTTCTGCAGGAACTGGTGCAGAATTACCTGATTCTGACACACCCTGAATCAGGACTTTCCCGGTTGGAAGCGGCAGAAGAGATTACGCGTGGAGATCAGGAAGAAGACAGTTTTTCCCAGTATTATTCCTCGGATACGCCCAGGGATAGAGAGAAGAAAAAACCTGCTGTAAAGCTGAAGGGGGAGAAGCTTCTCCATTCGGATATGAATATTACAGAGATTGCAGTTCCGGTAAAGGACATTCATGCAAAAGCAAAATCCTGCGGTGTTTCCATCACAGTATTGCTTACTGCCGTGATGCTGTGTGCAATCCGTGAAGAGGTTCCCAGAAGTCGTCAGAACCGTCCGGTAGCATTGATGATTCCTGTGAATCTGAGAAATTATTTTCCATCACAGTCCATGTCAAATTTCTTTGGATGGATAGAAGTAGGTTATACTTTTTCGGATAATACTACGTTTACAGAAGTGCTTCAGTCAGTGAAGGACCAGTTCAGGCAGGAACTGGTTAAGGAAAAAATAGCCATGCATATGAACGGATATGTGCGGCTGGAGAAGAATCTGCTGGTGCGTGCAGTGCCTCTGGCCATTAAGAAATATTTCCTGATGGCAGGTGCTGAGCTGGGCAGCAGAAGTATTACTGCCGTGTATTCCAATATCGGGATTGTGCGTTTTCCGGAGGAATATCAGCAGTTTATTAAACGATTCGGCATTTTTGCAAGTACGAACTCGCTGCAGATGTGTTCTTGTTCCTATGGAAATGAGATGATGCTAGGTTTTACTTCGAAAATTCCAGACAACAGTATTGAGCGAAATTTTCTTCGGATTCTTAAGGAAGAGAAAATTACCTGCAGGGAAGAAAAAAATGATTTTCCGGGCTGCACAGAAGCCAGGAAATTGATGAAAAAAGAAAACCGGAAAGTAGTACAGGGATTTAGTTTTCTATGCCTGATGATCGCTGTCATCTGTGGAATGGTCAATTATCTTGTACAGGGAACCCTGAACTGGTTCTGGTTTGCAGGGGCGGGGTGCGTCTGCGCATGGCTGGTGGTGATGGTGGCATATTTCAAACGAAGAAACATTTTGAAAAATGAAATGTGGCAGCTTTTGATCATAACGGTGATTGCAATTCTGTGGGATATTTTTACAGGATGGAGGGGATGGTCCGTAGATTTCGTTTTTCCCATAGGAGTTCTGGCAGTGCTGATTTCTGTTCCTGTGATCGCAAAAATCAGCAGGCTGGCCCGGGAAGAATATCTGTTCTATCTTATTCAGGTCGGCCTGACCGGTCTTGTCCCCATAATCCTTATCTGCACTGGGCTTGTAACTTTTCAATACCCCTCTGTACTCTGCGTCGGAATCAGTTTTCTCACTCTGGCTGGATTGTTTATTTTCAGGCAGAAGGAGATGTTGAGAGAGTTTCATAAGAAATTGAGGATGTAGGGTGTGGGTAGTAACGATGCAGGAATATAATCCGGGCTTGACAGAACAGGCATAAAAGCTTATACTTTACTCATGTAAAGAAACGGGGAGCTTGTGACAGCAGGCTGAGAGGAAGTCATCAACTTCGACCCATATACCTGATTTGGATAATGCCAACGTAGGAAC
>CAKRVX010000043.1 GCA_934409175.1 uncultured Blautia sp. | reverse complement strand
CTCTTCTTAATCTTTTGGCCTTTGTGTCCATTGTTCTTTTTTCAGCTTTTAAAGTATTCATTTGACTTTTCCTCCATAATTACAGCTGAGGTGACACGCTTGACACTATCTTTGATTCAGGTGGTGTTAAGTATTTTAAGTATTCAGTTGTTTGTTCTTTATCTTTGTTACAAGTGTATTATAACACGCCGTGATTGAAATGCAAGGCCAGAAATGTGAAGAATATGTGAAAAAACATCCCCGGAGTAGTTGCTTCCGGGGATGTTTTGATTTCCAGCCTGAATATAAATGACAGATTACAGAGTATCATTTCTTCTGATATAGCCAGGGTTCTCGGCAGGAGAGATGATTTCTTTTTTGTGGATGAGACGAGCCCATTTATCCACAACTTCGTTTTCTACATGGACATCTTCACCGATGGTAACTTCAGCAAGAACAACGCTGTTTCTTACAACAGCCCCTTTCTTGATAATGCAGCCACGACCGATTACAGAATTTTCAACAGTACCTTCGATCTGGCAGCCATTGGAGATTACAGAATTTTTAACTTCTGCTGTGGAAAAATACTGAGTTGGGCAGGAATCATTGGTACGTGTATAAATTGGCCAGTTATCATGGAAAAGTTCCTGAGCAGCTTTATAATTAAGAAGATCCATGTTTGCGGCATAATAGCTTGGAAAATCAGTGATGCTTGCAAAGAAACCTTTATGGGCAACGCCACGGATATCCAGATCGGCACATTTGTCGTTCAGGATGTCAGTCAGAGTATACATGGAGGAAAGTTTTTTGGCTTCTTTTACCAGGTTGATGAAAAGTTCTGTTTTCATAACACAGGTATCCATGTAAACATTCTGGTTCTTCTTATTACCATGGTTTGGACCAATAGATTCAACCCCTTTCTGGCGGTTGAGTTCCAGGACATTACAGGTGAGATATGCATCTTTTGCGTTATCGACAGAATGATAAAGAAGAGTAACATCTGCACCGGAATCAACATGTGTATGTAAAAACTGATCAAAATCAATAGAATAAACCATGTAACTTGGAGCAATGACAACGTATGGATGTGGCATTCTGCTCAAGGATTCCATATTGTCCATGTAGCAGGAAATATCTGTGTTATAGATATCGTTGTCATTATTATGTTCGGAGAAAAGAAGCTGCAGTCTGCCGCTTTTGGAGTTAATATTGTAATGACGTCCTGTTCCAAGGTGTTCTACAACAGAACGTGGTTTGTTATTGATGTAAACCTGAATACGGTCGATGTCACTGTTTGTCATATTTGAAATAGGAAAGTCAATAACTCTGTATCGACCAAGGAAGGAAAATGCGCCGATCGGTCGATAATCCTGCATACCGTCTACATAAATATTTCTCCCGGAAGAGTTTACGATTCCAAAAGCCTTATCCTTATACATCATATTATTCTGCCCCCTTTACACGTTTCGCTACAAGCTCGATGTGTTCACTCTTCGGATCGCCTACAACAGCTCCTTTGCCGATACGGATACCGTCAGCTACCAGTGCACGCTGAACAACAGCACCTTCTTCTACAACAGCACCAGGCATCAGTACACTGTCAATAACGATAGCGCCGGCACCAACTTTAACACCTGTAAAGAGAACGGAATGCTTTACTTCACCTGCGACAACACAGCCCTGTGTGATATATGCATCTTTTACATCTGCTTCTTCACTGATATACTGTGGAAGTGCAGTAACATCTTCTGTATAGATTTTCCAGGAAGGGTCGCCCAGATCAAGTTCGCTTTTGGAACTTAACAGATCCATATTGGCTTCCCAGAGAGAATCGATGGTTCCTACATCTTTCCAGTAACCTTTGAATTTGTATGCATAAAGAGTCCTGTTATCGTTAAGCATAGTAGGGATGATATCTTTACCGAAGTCATGATTGGAATCCGGATTCTTAATATCAGCCAGGAGCATTTTACGGAGAAGCTTCCATGTAAAGATATAGATACCCATAGATGCAAGATTACTCTTCGGATGTTCAGGCTTCTCCTCGAATTCTACAATATGTCCGGATTCATCAGTATTCATGATACCGAAACGGCTTGCTTCCTTCATCGGAACTTCGATAACTGCGATGGTTGCATCTGCATTGGCCTGTTTATGAGCCGTAAGCATTTCGTCATAGTTCATTTTATAAATATGGTCGCCGGAAAGGACAAGAACATATTCAGGATCAAATTTGTCAATAAAGTCAATATTCTGCGAAATCGCATCTGCAGTTCCACGGTATACGTTCAGATTTTCATCAGCTTTTTCACGGGGAGGAAGAACATAAACACCGCTGTCTTTGGCATCAAGTCCCCAGCGTCCGCCAGCTGCTACATAGCTGTTAAGCTGGATGGATTCATACTGTGTAAGAACACCAACAACGTCAACACCACTGTTGGCACAGTTACTTAACGGAAAGTCTACGATACGATATTTACCGCCGTATGAAACGGCTGGCTTTGCCACTTTATTGGTTAAATCATGCAGGCGGCTTCCACGACCGCCGGCCAGAATCATAGCCAACATACTATTTTGTTTCATAATAGTGAACCCTCGCTTTCATTTACTTATGAATTATTATACAATTTTTCTTTATAGATTTCCATAGGTTTATGAAAAAAATATGTAAACTTTTCGCTAGAAATAGATAAAAACTGTCAAAAAATTATGCATTATATACAAAACAATGCGGAGAAATCATTTTGGGGGTTTATAGCATTATACACGAATTTAACGAAAACGGGTGGACGTACCATATTTCTTGGTCTATAATGGGAAAGTGAGAAAAAAAGCTATAAATAAGAAGAAATAAGAGGTATTACGTGAATAAAAGAGAAGATTATAAACGCTTGATCGTATTCTGTCTGGCCAGCCTGGCAGTTCTGGCACAGATGGTAGTTTTTGCCTATGTATGGTATACAGTTTATCGTGGACAGATCGATGAACCATTCTGGAGAAAAGGAAACTGGGTACTGATAGCAATCTATGGAATGATGTTTGCCATGTTTGCCAAGCTGTATGGTGGACTGAAGGTAGGATACCTGAAAAGAATCGATGTGTTTTATTCGCTTACACTGGCCTTGCTTTGTACCAATGTAGTGGAATACTTTGAGATCACCCTGATTAACAGATGGTTCCTCAGTGTATGGCCAATGGTGGAAATGACTGGTTTTCAGCTGATTCTTATCATCATATGGATCTGGGGATCCAGATATATATATTCCAAACTGTATCGTGCCAGAAATCTTCTGGTCATTTATGGAGACCGGGATCCGGGAGATGATCTGATCCATAAAATGAATTCCAGAAAGGATAAATATAATATCAGTGGTAAAGTGCATTCCAGTATAGGAGAAAAGGAAATTCACTATCTGATGAAAAATTATGATGGCGTGATCATCTGGGATCTTCCGTCTACAGAGAGAAACCGTTATCTTAAATATTGCTTTGCTCATTCCATTCGATGCTATGTCAGTCCGAAAATTTCAGACATCATACTGATGGGAAGCGACAGAATTCATCTTTTTGATACGCCGCTGCTCATGTCCAGAAATATGGGATTGTCAGTAGATCAGAGAGTTGCGAAAAGGGCGATGGATATTCTGGTTTCGGGGATCGGAATTATAATAGCTTCTCCGATCATGCTGATCATTGCTGCTGCGGTGAAGTTATATGACAGAGGACCGGTATTTTATTTTCAGGATCGTCTCACTGTAGGAGGCAGATCTTTTAAGATATGCAAATTCCGCAGTATGTGTGTGGACTCCGAAAAAAACGGGGCGCGTCTGGCGTCAAAACATGATTCCAGGATCACTCCTGTGGGAAAAGTGTTGAGAAATCTTCATCTGGATGAACTGCCACAGCTTTTTAATGTGTTTAAGGGAGATATGGCCCTGGTAGGCCCGCGACCGGAGCGAATGATGATCATGCGTGAATATGAGAAAGAATTACCGGAGTTTTATTATCGCCTGAAGGTGAAAGCCGGACTGACGGGGTATGCACAGGTTTATGGAAAATATAATACAACTCCTTACGATAAATTGAAACTGGATCTGTTTTATATTGAAAATTATTCTTTTCTGTTGGATATCAAGCTTATTTTTATGACAGTGAAGATATTTTTCCAGAAGGAAGTCTCTGAAGGTGTAGATGATAAGCAGGTAAATGCATTAAAGGATTCCGGAAATACTGTGAAAACTGATAAGGATAAAACGGAGGAATGATCATGAACAAACCGCTGGTATCTGTAATCATGCCGGTTTATAATGGAGAGAAATATATAAAAAAAGCCGTGGAATCTGTCTATGAACAGCGAGTCCCTGTGGAACTGCTGGTTATAGATGATGGCTCTACGGACCGTACAGAGGAAGTCCTGTCTGCCTGGGATGGCAGAGAGGACTTTCGATATATTAAGAACAGTCAAAATATGGGAGCGGCCCGTTCCAGAAACCGTGGAGTGCAGGAAGCAGGAGGAAAATATATTGCTTTCCTGGATGCAGATGACTGGTGGGAGAACGGAAAACTTAAGGAACAACTGGAAGTACTTGAAAGGACCGGAATGGTTATGTGTTCTACAGGAAGAGAACTTATGACATCTGACGGAAGGGATACAGGACGATACATTTCGGTGAGGGAAACGATCCGTTACAGAGATCTTCTGAAACATAACTGTATTAACTGTTCTTCTGTGCTCATTCGCAGAGAAGCGGCGCTGGAATTTCCAATGGAACATGATGACAGCCATGAAGATTATATTACATGGCTTAAAGTCCTGAAGAAATATGGATATGCAGCAGGTATCGACAAACCGTATCTTAAATACCGGCTCAGTGAAGGCGGAAAATCAAGAAATAAACTGAAATCAGCAGCTATGACCTACCGTGCTTACAGATACGTAGGGTATGGTCACCTGAGAAGCAGTATTTTCTTTATTTCATATGCAGTAAATGGAGTATGGAAATACTTTCATTAAAGCTGTTGTTAAGTTTCTATTCCAAAAATCATAAAAATATGTTATGCTTAGATTAATAAAATTTTCAGAAGGGCACTTTGAGTATGAAATTTAAAACAGACAGGTCGGCTGTTCCGTATTCCTACCTGATAGACAATATTAAAGTATTACTTATTTTCCTGGTAGTTTTCAACCATATTATTGCATTTAATCTTGTAAAGGTGGATGTAGTAGTACGATATATCTGGTATGGGATTACGATTTTCCATATGCCTGCTTTTATTTTTGTATCAGGATATTTGTCAAAGAAACCGCAGAATGTTCTGAAGAATGTAAAGAATCTCCTGATTCCGTACATTCTGGGATATACACTTACATGGTATGCACAGGTCTGGCTGGGCAGATCCGTAGATTATGAAATACTCAGACCTACAGGAACAGTTATGTGGTATGTTCTGGCACTTTTTGCATACAGACTGACGATCGAAGCTATGGGTAAGATACGGTTTATTGTTCCACTAAGTATTATCTTTGCATTATGGGCAGGAACCAGACCGGAGTTTACCACATTTTTATCAGCGTCCAGAATCGTGGTATTTTTCCCGTTTTTTGTGGCCGGATATTTATGGAAAAGTGAATATATCACAGCTGTACGCAGATTTAAGGGTAAATGGGTTCTTGTTCCCATTTCTGCTGTACTGCTCTGGGCAATCCCGAACTATATGATCACTAATGATATGGGAATTGCCATTTTTCGTGCGAACCACAGATATCAGCTTTGTGGGCTGACTGATCAGGAGGGAATCGTGATCAGGCTTCTGATGTATCTGGTATCTTTTATTGTGATCTATACATTTCTGGCACTGATGCCGGATATGAAATTACCATTGACGTATATTGGCCGTCATACTATGGGGATTTATTTTTTCCATTATCCGATCATGATCATTATGAATGGTCTGTATCTGCTGAGGATTCCTGAACTGACCAATGTATGGGCATTGCTTGGAGTATCACTGGTATTTATCCTGATACTTGGAAGTCTTCCTGTGGACTGGATATATACAGGTGTGGTCAATGTTATAGCATTTATTCTTTTTAAGAAGGATAAGACCGTCAGAGATGAGGGACTGGAAGAAGAATATGACAGTGATGAGAATAAATATGAAACACTGAAACAGCGTAAAAAAGCCATCGAAGAACTGGCGGCAACTTTGGAACCGGATAAAGATCATGTAGGCAGTCCGGATCCTGAGGTAGAAGAAACAGAAACCGGTGTAAAGGATAAAAATCCAGGCACTGATGCCGAATATGAGATGGATATAGAAGAGGATAATCTGGATGATATAGCCGGGCAGCCTCTTGAGGAAGAAGAACGGGAACTGACTCTGGATGAACTGATGAAAGAACTGGAAGCTACTACCAGACAAATGGAAAATCAGGCGCTGGAAAATCAGAATTCGCAAGATGCGAATAAAGATGGACAGGATTCTGTTAAATAACGAAAGATAAAAATAAGCTCTGGAGACATACAGGAATTGTTTCCGGAGCTTTTGTTGTTATCTTCCCAAAGTGGATGTGGATTTGTTATCATTACAAAAACATATCACTTTTTTTACAAAGTAATGACGGGAGAACTGATCTATGTTATAATTAAAAATAATGGTGAAATAATAGTAAAGAAAATATAAAGCAAATAGAATTGCTGTCAAAGACAGAATACAGGGGATTATATGAAGAAGGTAATTACGTATGGTACTTTTGATCTGTTTCATAAGGGTCACTATAATATTATAAAACGCGCGAAAGCTCTGGGCGATTATCTGATCGTTGGTGTTACCAGCGAGAGCTATGATATCGAACGTGGAAAGCTTAATGTACGGGACAGCCTGATCAAGAGAATCGAGAATGTGAGAAGAACAGGGCTGGCAGATGAGATTATTATTGAGGAATATCAGGGTCAGAAGGTAAATGACATTATCAAATATGATATTGATGTACTGGTGGTCGGTTCAGACTGGAGAGGAAAATTTGATTACCTTAAAAATTACTGCGATGTAATCTATCTGGAAAGAACAAAAAATATTTCCAGTACCAAATTGCGGGGAGAAGGTACAATCTTTAATATGGGAATTGTAACAGATGATATTTGTGATAATGATTTCGTACAGGAGTCCAAGTATGTCAGCGGTGTTCATGTAGAACGTGTTTTTTCAGAGGATGAGAAAACTGCCCGGGAGTTCTGTGACAAATATGAACTGGATTCCTGGTGGAATGACTATGATGAATTTCTGCATGATATTGATATTGTATATATTAAGTGTAAACAGGCGAAAAGAGAAAAATATATTGAACGTGCTGTTGAAAATGGAAAATATGTGATCAGTGATGTGCCTGCAGCACTTTCTCCGAATAAACTAAGAGACCTTTTCCGAAAGGCGAAAGAGAATAATGTAATTCTCATTGAACGTCTGACTTTAGTATATCTGAGGGCTTTTACACAGCTTGTATGGCTGGTGCACAGTAATCTGGTGGGGGATCTGGTCAGTGTGAAATGTTCTATTTCCCAGGATGATTTTGAAGGTGGAAAACCGTTTAATGAAACGGTATGTAATGCGATATGTGCAGTGATCAAGATTCTGGGCAAGGACTGCCTGGAAGTGAATACGAATGCTGTGACAGACAGGAATGGAAAATTTGTGTATGATATGATTACCATAAAGTATGAAAATGCCCTTGCAACCATAGAGATTGGAACTACTGTTGATGTGGAAGATGAGATGGTGATCATCGGAAGCAATGGAAGAGTTACCATTCCCAATGACTGGTGGAATACCGGATATTTCGAGGCGAACATTTCAGGACGGGAGTTCCTGAAACGTTACAGCTTTAATTTTGATGGAAATGGATTCCGTTATCTTCTTCAGGAACTGATGATCATGATCAGAGATCAGAGAACAGAATGCACCAGACTTTTTTATGATGAGTCAGTAAAGCTGCTGGAGGTACTTGAAACAATTAACCAGAAAGGATAACACATGACGGAAAAACAAAAATATCTCCTGAAACTTTTTAAGGAGATTGATGAAATCTGTAAAGAACATAATCTTCGGTATGTGATGGCGGGAGGTTCCCTTGTGGGGGCCGTCCGCCATGAAGGATTTGTTCCATGGGATGACGATGTGGATCTGTATATGCCCAGATCCGACTGGGAGAAGTTTGTAAAGATCTGTGAAACAGAACTGCCATCCGACAGAAAGATACAGTGTTCAGATGTGGACAGAACTTATACTAATTCTTTTCCGCGTTATGCATCGGCGGATACCTGTGTGATTCACAAGAGTCAGATTATTGGCAGGGATTGTGCTGGAGAAATTATAGATGTACTTACGTTGGATCCTATCCCTGCGGATGACAAGGAGTATGAGAAATACAGAACACATATGATGATCTATTCGGATCTGATCAATATTTCAGTAGGATACAGTGATCGTTGGGAAATTCCGGCGTCTCTGTATCTGAAATATCTGCTTTCGTATGTTTTTCTCGGAAAAAACAGAACTTTACGTAAGCTGGAGAAGATTATGTTTTCCTACAATGAGGAAGAATGTGACAGATATGCCATGCGGTGGGGCGGATGTCCGTTCCTTTTTGAAAAAGATATGCTTTTTCCGGTAAAATACGGAAAATTTGAAGGGGAGAGGGTGATGATCCCCAATCATTGCAGTGATTATCTGATATGGCATTACGGTGATGAATGGTCATATATGCCTCCTCACGACAGCAGAGAGGGACATGTGGCTGTGTCTGTACAGGATGCTTCTTTTGAAGAATTCCGAGAGGATTATATGCCGAAGCTGAAAAAAGGAAAACTTCGTTTTAACGCTGCCAGAAGAAAATTTTATAATATGCGTATGGCTAAAAAGAAGCACAGACTGCGCCAGGAGAGCTTCAGAATGAAGGCAAAGGTAGCAGCACTGGATCTCCAGAAGACCATAGCGGAGTCAGGTCTGAATCTTTCTGAAGCGCTGGCAAAGGGAGAGTATGACAGACTGTCAAAACTTTTCGGGGACTATTACAAGATACAGCTCAGTGCAGAGTTTATCGGAAGAGAAGATTATACATTTATTTATGCATTTTATCATCCGATACTTATAGAACTTCCGGAGGACATATTTATGACTGCTGTGCAGACTCTGTTTTATACAGAAAGAGTTTCCAAAGCATACCGTATGCTGGAAATACGGGAAAAGCAGGATCATCTCAGTCAGAATATGCAGAATCTGAAAACGGATATAGAACTGTTTCGTAAGGCTGCGGATCATTATGAATTTCAGCGAATGGATGAGGCTTCCAGAATCTGTGAAGAGTTACTTCAAAAATATCCAAAGCATCCGGGACTGATGAAATTTAAATGCCGTTTTATGATGGTTGATGCAGCAGAACACAGACTGGAAGCAGAACGCTTCCTGGAAGAGGCATTGAAGCTTTTTCCTGATGACGGTTATTTCCTTAAATACAGAGCAGATATTCTCTGGATGAATGGAAACGGTGAAAAGGCACTGGAGATTTATGCACAGGTACGGGAGAAAACATCCAATGGTATGATCTGGATGGAGATGGACAGATTATTTCAGCCATATAAAAAACAGATTTTGTCAAACTGTGAGCGTATGATCGCAGAACGTGCAAAGACGGAAGCATTGCGGACTATGAAATTGTGGAACAGAATTCTTCCTGATGATGAGGACATGATCAGTGGTTTATATCTGGCAAAGGTTTCCTGTGCACACACTCAAAGCGAAATTGAGGGTGAGATCAGTGAAATATGCCAGAAAATAGGAACGCCTATGCTGAATTCCATATCATCAGACGGAAAAGAAACTGATGAGGAAAGAGAGGCAGTTCCAGATAAAGAAATCCCGGGACTTCAGATGTATAAAAAGGCTCTGACAAAAGCATGGAGACGACTTGGATATCCCAAAGAGCTGGCATCTCTCAGAACAGATATTATCTGCACTGAGGATGAAAGTGAACTGGAATGGCTGGCAGAGCAGGTAAGAAACCGGCAGATTCATAAGGAAGAACGGGTGTATGTCTATAAACTTGTCGGTGATATCCGAAGCAAACAGGGTCAGACGAGAATTGCTTTTGAGAATTATTTAAAGGCTCTGGAATATGCAGTTCCCTCTTATGTAAAAACAGAACTGTACAGGATCATTATTACTGATCTGAAGGATGGAAGCAGACAGGCGACAAGCTTTGCAAAGAAGGCCGATATTCAGACTGCCCTTGATGGATGGCTCGATAAATACGGAAGTCTGGAAGATATTCAGGTACTGGCATCGAAGATTGTATGAGCAGCAGATTGAGAGAGGATATAAAGAATTGAATAAGAAACAGAAGGTAATTTTATCTTTATTAAAAGAAATTGATGAAATATGCCGGAAGCATGACATAGAATATTATCTGTCACCGCGCCTTGCTCTATGTGCAGAGGAAGGATTTCCTTTTCCACAGAATCCATCATTTGGAGTGGTGTTGATGAAAACCGGGGAGATGGAAAGGTTTCGTCAGGCAGTGGAAGAAGATCCCAGAGAAAAACGCGCACTGGAATCCATGCGAACTCATAAGTATTTCCCGGGATTCTATCTCAGATATGAAAATACAGATACTGTCTGTATTAACCTTGATTCACCCAGAGAATACGCATATCCGGGGATGGGAATTACAATCTATCCTCTGAGAGCTGACGGGCCATCCGGACTGAAAAAGAGATGGCTTACAATAGGGGAAACGGGATGGCTGGAAAATTGCGACCAGACGAGTGGAGGTACTGGATTAAAGATATTCTGCAGTAAGATACTCATAAAACTTCGTTGTATGATCACTGGCAGACAGAAAACTGCCAGAAGCATTTATATGGGATTGTGCAGAAGTCAGCAAAATCCAGGTACCGCAACGTATACTCTTAAGAGAAAAAAACAGATAACTGTTTACCCTGCGGAACTTTTGAAAAAAACGAAAACAGTGGAACTGGAAGGAATAAAGTTTATGGTTCCGGAGAATACAAAGCAGTATCTGACCATAAGCTATGGGCCAAATTATAAAGAGAACAAAGAAGAAAAATATGTCATACCATCTCAGACAATTATCAGTGCAGAAGTCAGTTATTCACAGATGTGGAAAGAAGCGGGAAATTTTGACGGATTTGTTAAAGAACGGCTGAAAATCATGAAAAAGATCAGGAAAAGCCGCAGAATGAAGGAGTATTTTGACGAGAGCTGGGAATATGTAGAATTTTGTGGAAAACGTATGAATCTGGGAATTTTTTATGAAAAAAATAAAGACTATATCAAAAACCTTTATAAGAATGAAGATTTTATGACGCTGGAAAAGTTTTTCCGGCCATATTATAAAATGATGCAGAAAAGTCTCGAAAAAGGAGAGATTTTTGCAGAAGATGAGGAAATCCTGGATATTTATACAGATGTTCTGGAGAAAACAGGAAAAACCGTGCAGAGAGAAAAGATAGGGACATTGATCTGAGAAGAGAAATAACTGTCTGAATCTGTGCGTGATAAGCATGGAGGAAATTATGAAGCTTTCAGACTATATTGTTGCATTTTTACAGAAAAAGGGTATCAGGCATTTCTTTGGGTATCAGGGAACCATGATCGCGCATCTGGCAGATTCCATCGAGAGAAATCCGCTGACAGAGAATCATTCCTGTTATAATGAACAGGGAGCTGCTTTTGCAGCCTGTGGTTATGCCCAGGCAAAGGAGCAGTGTGCCTGTGCTTATGCTACCAGTGGTCCGGGAGCAGTAAATCTGCTAAGTGGTGTAGCAGATGCTTATTATGATTCTTTGCCGGTTGTCTTTTTGACAGGGCAGCTGAATACGTATGAATATTCGGGAATTAAGGGCCTGCGTCAGCAGGGATTTCAGGAAACAGATATTATTTCCATGGTAAAGCCGATTACGAAATATGCGGTACAGATCCGTAAACCCGAAGATATCGTGCCGGAGCTTAATAAAGCGTACCATATTGCTACTACCGGCAGAAGGGGACCTGTACTTATTGATCTGCCTATGAACATTCAGAGAAGTGAGATAGAGGAACCTGTTTATGATATGGAATTTACAGATCAGCATACAGATCGTGGGCAGGCGAAAGAAGTGACGGATGTTATACTGGAAGCACTGGAGCAGTCAGAACGCCCTGTGATCATGCTTGGTCATGGTGTGGATAGTGCAGTCAGTCAGCAGAGGCTGATCAGTTTTGCCCGGAAAAGGGATATTCCTGTTATTACCAGTGTTCTGGCGAAATCAGTTTTGCCATATGACCATCCCTTAAATTTCGGCTGTATCGGAGGGGCCTATGGACATCGTTATGCCAATATGATCGCCAATGCAAAGAGCGATTTGCTTTTATGCTTTGGTATTTCCCTGTGCACCAGACAGATTGGAACAAAGGTGCATGAATTTGCAAAAGGTGCAAAAATCATCCGGGTGGACATTGATTCATATAATCTGAAAAGAGACATCCATGAGAATGGTATAAACGAGAAGAAACTCCAGGCGGAAACAGGGGCTGTGATTCAGTGCATGGAGGAGGAAAACCGCAGAGAACCGAAGAAGTTCAGCGACTGGCTGTTGGTATGCAAAGAGATCAAAGACAATCTGCAGGCAGTGGATGATCAGACTCCTGAGAGATATACCAATCGTATGATCGCAGATCTCAGTGATATGTTACAGAATACTTCCGCCATAGCGGTAGATGTAGGACAGCATATGGTGTGGAGCTATCAGTCATTTAAGAATCGAGAAGGACAAAAACTTTTATTTTCCGGTGGCCATGGAGCTATGGGGTATGGCCTTCCGGCTGCAATCGGGGCCTATTATGCAACAGGTAAGCCTTCTGTATGCATCTGTGGAGACGGAGCTTTCCAGATGAATATTCAGGAGCTGGAATGGGTAAAAAGAGAGAACCTTCCAATAAAAATGTTGATCATGAATAATGAGGCACTGGGTATGATACGTCATCTTCAGAGAGACTATTTTGACTGTCTGTTTACCGGAACTACAGATGGCTGTGGTTTTGCATCCTGTAATTTTGAAAAGGTAGCGCAGGCCTATGGAATTCCTGCAAAGAGAATGATGTGCGATGCAGTAAAGGAAATGGCACCGCAGTTTCTGAAAGAGCAAGGCCCGGGCCTTCTGGAGGTTATGCTGGAGCATGGAACTTATGCATATCCGAAAACATGCCTGGGAGAGCCGATTCACAATCAGCAGCCCTATGCACCAAAGGAAGTTTTCGACAAATTGATGAATTTATAAATAATTAATAAGGAAGATACAGATATTATGTCAACGTGTCGGCTATTTAATATCTGATATACTGGAAACAGAAGGTGAAAATATATGAGCAAAGTAACTGTAATTACAGGAGGTACTTCCGGAATCGGAAGAGGAATCGTAGAAAAAATTCTGGAAAATTCTGAAAAAGATGATCTGATATTTGCCACATATGCTCATGATGCAAAGAAAGCGGAGAAATTCTGGGACAGTCTTAGTCCTGAATATCAGGAGAGATTGATTATTTTAAAAGCAGATATGTCTTCCTATGAAGATATGACAGCATTTGTAAGCAAGGTAAAAAAGCAGGTGGGACATGTGGACTGGCTGATCAGCAATGCCGGGATCAGTACGTATGATAAATTTAAAGATTATACTTTTGAAGAATGGAATAGAATTGTAAATACAAACCTGTCCATTCCCGTATTTATGATAAAAGAATTTATGCCTGTTATGACAAAGGGAGGAAGTGTTCTTTTTATGGGGTCTTACGCAGGACAGCAGGCTTATTCCTCCTCAGTTGTATACGGAGTGACAAAAGCGGCAATTCATTTTCTGACCAAGTCACTGGTTAAAGAATTTGAACCTCAGGGAATCAGAGTAAATGCAATAGCTCCTGGATTCATAGAGACGCCCTGGCATGAGAACAGGACGCAGGAAAGCTATGAAAGGATTAACCGCAAAATTGCGTTGCACCGCTTTGGACAGACGCGGGAAGTAGCAGATATGGCATATAGTATTCTGACAAATCATTATATGAATGGAAGTATTGTGGATATCCATGGAGGATACGATTATTTCTGATATTTGCAGGGAATATGACCGGATAAAGCGTTCTGTTTGACAAGCATTGGTGGTACAGATATATTTGAAATAAAAATGTATTCAGATGTTTTTTGGGTGTCTGAACAGGAGTAAATGAACGTGGAAGGAACGTATAATAAGAAAAAAACAAAAAAAGTCATGACTCTGATAGTGGTGCTTGCAGTGGTATTTATGGTGTATTCCCTGATAGAGTTCAATGCAACACTGAAAAAAACAGAGAAGAATAAAAAATATGATTATGTGACGGAATGGACAGAACAGAATGCAAGACTGATGCAATATAGAACAGCCAGATATTATGAGATATTGGAATCAGCTGCGAGAAAAATAAAGGATATGCCTCTGGACAGTGAGGAAACCCAGAAATTTCTTGGAAAAGCGTATAACAAAAAAGAAACCCATTTTATATACATGAGGGTTCTGGATAAAAATGGGAAAAGTCTGTTGATGGAGAAAGATTATTCCACAGAAAGCTATTTTAAGACAAGTATAGCCGGAAATAAAAGTATCAGCAAAAATGGTACCACATATAAAAGTGGAGTTGTACTTTCCGTGCCAATCTACAATGATGGACATCAGGTAGAGGGGGTGCTTTGCGGAATATTATCCTGTACCAGACTGAATATCTTTAATGATACGGCCAAAGAAAAAGAAAAAAGGAATCTTTTTATTCTGGATGAAGATGGTAATTATCTGTTAAAGCAGGATGTTCGGAACACAGCAGGAACAAATTTCTTTGCGGATATGAGTTCGAAGGAACTTAGTGTACTGATGCCTACAATTCAGCTTAGAATTAAGGATAATGTGACTGTCCCGTTTGAGATATATGGAGATTCTGAAACAGAAATGCTGGCAGTTATTGCACCTGTGCGGGATGTGAGACTGTATACTGTCACTACTATAAAAGAGACAGAGATTCTGAAGGAAAGTACTGTATATCAGAAATATGTGATACGGCTTACAGCCAGACTTATGGGAATACTTCTTCTGGTACTTGTCGTATATCAGTATTTCCAGAGAGAAGATAAACATTATATCAGAAGGTTGAATAAAAAACTGATGCTGAATGAAGAAACTTACCGGATTACAGCCAGAAGCAGTGCTACCTGCGTTTTTACGTATGATGTAGAAACAGAACTGATTCAGTTTCTGAATGATAAATATAAGGACATTGGTCTGGATCAGCAACAGCTGAGTGTACCGATTCTTCTTAAAAATATCAGCAAACTCAGTCCTCAGACTTGCACTGATATTGAAAATATTCTGAAGACAATTGAAGATAAACAGACAACCAGCCGTCAGAAAATATCCGTGTGGTCAAAGGGCAGACAGCGTTATCTGCAGATATATACAACGAATATTTTTGACGATTCAGGGGCTGTTTCACGTATGGTAGGAAGCATAGAAGATGTTACAGATAATGAAACAGATCCGCTTACAGGCGCTGCAATACGGGCGGCAGGAACTGAAAGAATCGAAAGAATACTTAAAACGGTGCCTTCTGGTGGAAATGTTCATGCATTTGTAATTGCCGATTTGGATAACTTTAAGAGATTGAATGATCGTCTGGGGCATATGTGGGGAGACCGTGCACTTCATGATGTGGTGAAGATTATGAAAGATCATTGTCGTTTGCAGGATGTGGTTTGCAGACTGGGCGGAGATGAGTTTGTAGTATTTTTCAGGGACATTCCTGCAAATGTAGTAGAAAAGAGGGTAAAGACATTGTCCGAACAGCTTCATATTACATATGAGAATGAAGGAGAGGCTGTTACCATTTCTGTTTCTATGGGAGTAGCGATCACACAGAATGAACAGGATACCTTCCAGGAACTGTATAAGAAAGCAGATAAAGGACTTTATGAAGTAAAAAGAACCAATAAGGGAACCTGGTATATTGTCTGAAAATCTTTTTCGTTTTAAATATCTTAATTTAATAAAAAGGCTTGACTTCCATAGCTGTTTTGTGATAAACTTGACGAGCGACATGGAAGTTAGGTCTTTTTTTTATGCCCGAAAAAGATGACGGATACATTGTCAGGTATGAGAAAATGGCCATGCAAATGAAAACACTGGAGGTGGAAGTTGTGCGCGTTAAGATTACATTAGCATGTACCGAGTGCAAGCAGCGT
>CAKRVX010000042.1 GCA_934409175.1 uncultured Blautia sp. | reverse complement strand
TCAATGTGCAGACATGCACACTCCTGCGCTTTCATCTCGGTAATTGAATTGCCGAGGATTCCCGCTTATTGTCCTAATTTGTCCATGCTTTCTCCTTCTATATCATCAACTAACATCTCTACACTTATTATATCAGTTTTCCCCTGATAGTAGTTGTAAAAACTTCACATTTTTCATATTTTAGGGATACTTTGTGCTGTACATAAAATCCCCCATCCCACTTCTTCATTCGGATACACTTCATACCCCGGCAGCGACTGTGCTCCTCTTCTGAGATAGGCTTTTACTTTTTCGCCGTAGAGATATGGATCATTTCCATTCACGATTCCCCACTGCATCAGTAATGCAGCAGCTCCACTGACAAAAGGTGCTGCAAAGGACGTTCCTGTTACCAGGCTGTAACTGCCACCTGGGACTGGTGCTACTATATTCACACCTGGTGCCACCAGATCAGGTTTCTGATAGGGAAGCATCCTGCTTCCACGGCCAGAAAAATCGGCGTAGGCATTAATCAGAGAATCATAAGCACCGGCAGTAATAATCCTTGCAGACGTTGAAGGAATTGTAAGAGTACCATAGGATCTGGGTTCATAGAATCCGGTTCCCCGATTGAGGGTACTGCTGCCTGGAAGCCACAGGTAGTATTCTCCGCCACGGACATGTTTTCCACTTAAGACGATCTTCCAGTCGCCGCTGTCCACATATGTTTCCACTGAAAGGAAATCTATGTAGATTTCCTGAGTAACATGGTACGGACCTGGTTTGCCGTAGTAAATCAGAAGTTCTGTATTGCCCAGCCTGTGGCGCTGGGGACCCAGCTGTTCATATAATGGGCCAATCCTGCTACCAGATGGACTGACAATATAAATATCCATTTCATCCTCGTAAGACTTCCATAACTGCACATTTAAGGTCGGCTCTCTTCCGCTTACCGACAACTCTATCTGCCTTATCTGTCCTTGCATAAGAATTCCACCTTCATGCAATGGCTGATTACCATTATTTCCCGTTCCCGTACAAATTGCCAGTCTGCCCATAGACGAAACCATATCTATATAAGTTTCCAGCAAAGAATCGCCCCGGTGTGATCCATAGTTGTTTCCAAAACTGAGATTGATCACCATCGGGCGTCCCATGGCCAATGCCTGGCGCACCAGATAATCAATCCCCTGTATCAGTTCCGTAGTCCTGGGAAAAGAGTTTTCTCTGGGAATTCCCATCTTCACTACCAGAAGATCACTTTCATATGCTACTCCCTGATTCACTCCATCTGACGCCCGCCCGTTTCCTGCTGCAATGCCAAGTACAGAGGTTCCATGTCCACTGTAATCCATGGACGTAACAAGGCGCCTGCCCTGGCTTTCTCCAAGTGCAAGTGCCTCATCTATTTCTTCTTTCGTATATTCTGTTCCTGTTACATATCCCTGCGGTGGATTTCCCTGTATACTCTGATCCCACAGGCGCAGAATCCTGCTGCTTCCGTCTGCATTTCGGAAGTCGGGGTGAAAATAATCTACGCCCGAATCCACAACCCCTACCAGAATTCCTTTTCCGGTCAATCCATTTCTGCCGGTCTGCACTGTCCGGATACAGCTCGCTCCCTTTGCCTGAAACAGTTCAAAATACAGGCGTTTCGGCTTCTCCATAAATTCCACCTGCACTCTGTCGGAATAAGCACCTATCTCAGATTCCGGCAAAGTCACTACTGCATAGCCCCCCAGTAAAGGCACTACCTGAATGCCAGTTCCCGCCAGTCCACCCTCCGGTCCGCTGTATTTCACAATTACGTCCCACAATCGCGTAGTTGCATCATATCCCACATTCAGATTCTCCGACTTTCTCCGCTCCTCTGGAGTCGCATCCATTGCAAGGTTCAAAAGATTGTCTATTTTTTGATCTGCCATAAATAATCCATTTCAGTTATACACATACTTACATTTATTATATACATTTTGCTCTGATATTTTCTCATATCTTTTCTCTAACAAATTCAAATTAGACAAATAATCTTCACCAACAGCAGATCACTTTCATATGCTACTCCCTGATTCACTCCATCTGACGTTCTCCCATTTTCCGCAGCAATCCCGAGTACTGAAGTTCCATGTCTACTGTAATCCATGGACGTAACAAGGCGCCTGCCCTGATTTTCTCCAAGTGCAAGCGCCTCATCTATTTCTTCTTTCGTATATTCTGTTCCTGTTACATATCCCTGCGGTGGATTTCCCTGTATACTCTGATCCCACAGGCGCAGAATCCTGCTGCTTCCGTCTGCATTTCGGAAGCCGGGATGAACGGTCAATCCATTTCTACCGGTCTGCATAGCCGCCAAGTAAAGGCACTACCTGAATACCAGTTCCCGCCAATCCACTCTCCGTTCCTCTGAAATGGCATCCATTGCAAAGTTCAAAAGATTGTCTATTTTCTGATCCGTCATATTTCATTTTCCAGATAAGTACTTCCTTTATTATATGGAAAATGTGAATCTTTTATCATCAATGAAAACTAAAACTCAATTGTATCAATATCGCCATCTGGCATGGAAAGAAGCATACTTTCTTTCGTATTCAGATTTGCCCATCCAACCTTTTTATTTCCGAAGATAAATCCATGTGCATCCTGATCCAGATCAAGATCTCCCGGCAAGTATAAAACAACTTCGCCTTTTTCATTATATAATTCAAATTTTTGTTCCTCATCACTGTCGCTGTCTGGTGTAGTCTGAATCATCAGTCCATAACCTGTGAGTTTGTATGTCTGATCCTCTCCAAACTCCACTGGTTCAAGAATCTGTTTGAAGTTATCGTCCAGTACATAATACCATCCTGACCTAGTAACAATCCAGTAATAATTATTAGCATAAAAAATATCCGCTACTCCACGACCTGCCTCCAGAGATGTCACTTTCTCTGCTGAATTGTCATAAACAATATCATCATAAAGAATGTAATCATCATTCAGGCGGCTACCTTCTCTCAGAATTTCTGCTTTTGGATCATCTGTTTCTTCATAATTATCATTCTCTTCTGTAACATCTTCCGGATTTGCTTTCTGGTACTCTTCATTTGTAAGAATTTCCCCTGTTTCCATATCTATATAACCTTCTTCATAGGAATCAGCGTCATCCTCATAACTACAATCATACCTATAGTACCGTGCCTTAGTCTCTCCTGTGAACCCAACCTCAAGCCATCCGGCATCAGGATTTTCATTTCCTATCGGAGACAAATTGATAGTTCCGCTTTCCATCAGCTTTTTGGTTGTACCATCTGGCTTTACCCATTCCAGAATCTGATAATCTCCATGGTCAAAATCTGAGTCAAAAATTTTATGCAGTACATTTCCACTTGGAGTCACATCATAATACATGGACTTGTTGCCATCTTTATCTTTTTCTTCATTTCGGAACAATTCTTTACCTTCTCTGCTTACAATGACATGATTTATACAATCATCACTGTTCAGATCTCCATAGGCAATAGAACACATACCATCTTTTGTAATTGATGCAGATATTGTATTATCGTCCGTATCATAGCTGCACAGGAAAGATCCGTATGTATTTCCCTCTTTGTCTATAATACTAAAAAGATACTCATGTCCTATTCTGTAAATCTCTTCCTCTTTCTTCTCTTCATATTCCTCATCATATTCTTCATCATCCTGATATGTTGTATCCTCATCTTCCAGCCCAAGAAGAGCTTTCACTGTCTCTTCATCAGTAATTCCAAATTTTTCGAGGACAATAGTTTTATATTGATTTTTCTCATTCTCAGCATCTTCAACGGCTTCGTTCAATGCCTGCTGTCTGCCTGCATTTTTTTCTGCCAGTACCCATGCATCATATAATGCATCGCCTTTTGAATATACACAATCGGCAAAAGAATAATTCAACTCTGAATTCAGATTGCCCTGTCTCAGTTCATATACCTGATTTTTGATTTCATAACTTCCAAGCTTCTCTACTTCATCCAGTAATTCGTTAATACAGCCAAGAGATCTGACCAATGCATAATTTTCACCAACTGCAACTGGTTCTACCGCATCTTTTCGGGTTGTTCGATCCTGCTGATCACTCCATATCAGGAAACTTGCCAGGAGATCCATTCCTACCGCTTCCACACCACTTCGGATTTCTTTCCCCAGTTCATTATCTGCCAGTACAGTTCCCACTCCCTTATCAATCAGATAATATTCCAGCGGACTGTTTCCATAGCGGAAAGCCGCATCCTCAGCAACCACATCTTTCAGATTCGGATCCCAGTCGTTTATTACCTGATAAGCCTCTTCCATTGTTCCCATCATATCTCTGAAAGTTTGCTTAAGATCACCATACTCATCATAATTCTGTATTGCCTCTTCCACTGCTGCAGGGAGAAATTCCTTTTCATCATTGTAAGAAGCTTCATAAATATCTTCCAGCTCTTTTTGCTGATCCGAATTCAGTCCATCCGGGAGCGGAAGATCTCTGATAGTATTAAGTGATCCCATCTGTTGCTCGTATTTTGTTTTGTATTCTTCTGAATTACCTTTGCCATCTTCTACAGCTTCTGTATCCGAAACACTTTGATTTTCTGTGTCAGATTTCGTTTCTTCTGTCTGTTTGTCTGTATCCTGTTCTTCTGTAATCTGTTCCTCTGCAGACTGCTTCTGACCATTTTCTGTCACTCCGGTTGTCTGATCAGAAACTTTTACATCAGGTTCCTTTGTTTCTTTTTTTCCTCCGCAGGATTTTGCCAGAAGGGCTACTGCAAAGATAAGAATCAATATTCCTATCGTCAGTGGGCTGAGCTTTTTAGAAAGCGGAACCTTCACCTCACCCATAGGAAGAGTTTCCGGTTTTCTGCGAATTTCCGACTGCTTCTTGATTTCTGGCTGCTTCGTTGATCCGATTTCTGATGAATCAATTTTAGCTCCACAGTAGGTACAGAATTTCAAGCCCGGCTGGTTTAATTCTTTTCCACATTTAGGACATTTCATTACTTTTCCTCCTTCGTCTTCTTCTGTTTATATTATATAGACAATGCAGACAAAAGAAAAGTTTTATTGGCTCATTTCCCCATGAATTTTACATAAATTTTTCATTACTCCGCATGTGCATTTTACAAATAATTTCTATAATAAAAGTCAAAGAAAAAAAGTAACAGAAATGGGGGATGGATATGTATCAGAATCTATGGAATTTTGTTAATCAACATGTAAAAAAATCACACGATGAAGCTGTATTTCTGGCATTTTCGCTTATTGAATGGACAACAGCCGGACTTCTTGGCGGATTTTTAATTTCTCTGATCGGTGGTATGTCTGTCATTACAAAAATAACTATTATCCTTTGTGCTGGAGGATATAGTGGACTGATTTTAGGATTTTTCGGTGGTATTTTATATCTGTACAGAACAAAAAACCGTCATACATCAACTTCCGCTTCTGCTCCTTCTCAGATATCTCTTAAAACCAAAACGGCTGCCTGAGCTCTTGTCAGACAGCTATTTTTTATAATATGCTCCTATTTCTTCTGTGAGATGATCAGACCTGCAAAAATCAGTAAAGATCCCATCACAGAAACAATCGTCATTTTTTCATGCAGAATCAGCATTGATAAAACTACCGTAACTACCGGTGATACATAAATATATACACTGGTCTTTACTGCTCCTATCCATTTGGTAGACAGATTCCAGAGCATAAATCCCATGGCACTTGCACCGATCCCCAGGAAAAGGAAATTGACAATTACCTGCGAATTACAGAACAGACTGATATTCCAGGAGATTTTCTGCTGGATCAATACCGGAATCAGGAAAAGAATCGCATAAAAATAGATCCTCCTTGTAGCTGCAACTGTGAGATAGTCCCAGTCTCCAATCTTCTTGACCAACGCAGAATATAGTCCCCATGAGATCATTGCCAGAAACGCAAGACCATCTCCTACAGGGTTCAGATTAAAGTTCTTCTGTCCATTCATGCTGATCAGGATTACACCTGCCATTGCAATCACAAAACCTATGTAAAAGAATTTTCCGGACTTTTCATTTTTAAAGAAAAATCCCACCGTCACTGCTACGAAAAATGGAGCACATGCTACAATAATACCTACATTGGATGCATATGTCATGGTTAAAGCTGTGTTCTCCAGCATGAAATATAATACAATCCCGAAAAGTCCTGCCCCTGCAAATGCCAGCTCATGTTTCAGATTCTTCAGTTTTAAATGATGCGGATAAAAGAGCAGCAATGTAAGAAATGCCAGCACAGCTCTGGTAAACAGTACTTCCGCAGGTATGAAATAATTCAGCAGAACTTTTGTTGAGACAAAGGTTGCTCCCCACATGATCTGAGTTCCACATGCAAGAACATGCCCCAGTATTTGTTTTTATCTTGTGTCATTTTCTTTCTATCTCCTGTTGCATTACTTTATGAACCGGATGGAATTCTCACCAATAATTTCTCTCCATCTTTTTCTACAATAGTTAATACCGGAATATGTTTTTTTCGCAGCATATGAACCACCGGATATGCTGCAAAAGTATTATTTCCCACACATACCGCTTCCGGCTTATATTTCAGGATTTTTTTAACTCTTTCTTTCACTTCTGCTTTCCACTCCTGTTTCTCCATCATAACTTCCCCATAAATGCCTTGTACCTCCAATTCAGGCACTTTCGGAAAATCCATATGTACAATCTCAGCAGACTGCAGTTTCGGCATCCGACGAAGCAGTTCATCTGCTGTTTCATTACCTCCGAAATTCACGATCACAGGATGATCATGGAAATCTGCAATGCTGATCTCGCAGGCCCTCACTGCATCCTCCAGCGTTGCTGTTGTCATCAAAAATCCACCCTTATGGCAAAATCCTGCACTTGACAGTCCTGTCATTGCAGCCAGTTCTTCATTCTCCAATCCCAGCCACTCAACCGGAAAACTACATTTATAATTTAATGAGTATTCTTTTTTCTGAGGCTGAATGCAATATCCGCCTCTGTTTGATGGGAAGATGACAAATGCAATATCAGTTTCTGACAGGCGCTTCTGACACGGAATAAATTCCGGAAGAATCAGTATTCTGGCTTCTGTTTCTGATTTTTGTCCAGAACTGATTGCCCTTTGATGTGCCTCCAGAATTTCTTCCACGCGTTTATCTGCACGTTCATTTCCCAGATAGCGTTCAAACTTATTCTCAAGAATCATCCCTGCCACACTGACCGCCTGGAAAAAAGCTTCATCATTGCCGCCCCGGGCATCCCATGTCGGATTGAAGTTTCCTATCAGTGTGGCAAGTTCATTTTTCTCACCTGTATTGTCATTATTGTCCAGCGGCTGCACAAAGGACTCATCAAATTTCTCTGCCAGTTCTTCGCCAAGGATTTCTGCACCAAGTTCCTCCCAGAGAAGTCCGAAGGCTGCATATGGAACACCGTTTTCACGGATACGGCTGTCTTTCTGATGGTGATCATATTTACCTCTGCCAATATCAAATACGATCCCGCCAAAATCTTCAGGAACTTTATTTCCCCTGATAATGATAATTTCCGGATTTAAATACAGCAGCAATGCTGCTGAAAATACATCATCCGCATGGAACTTTCCGTTGTGTGTAAATGCAGATGCGTTATTTTGTTTTATCTGTTCTGATAGACTGCTCATAGGCTGCTCCTTTTATATAACTCTTTTATTTATTTTGGGCTGAATAATTGCTCCGTAACTTCATCCAGTTGAATGTTGAGAAACATTTTCGCTGTCTGCATTCTGAATGCAAATTCCATGAAACAGATTTCTTCACTATGCCGTTCTGTTCTTCTCAGAAAGCTGCAAAAAAATCAGCAGCTTCTGAAATTACATATCCAATACATTGTAACCAGAAAGTGCTGATTTTTCCACTGCTTTTTTATTTACTTCTTTCACACAGATACAGGCAGGAATTAAATAAAATGGATTCGTGCTTCATCAAAGCGGTTCTGCTGCTCTCTTTTCTCTGCCGGATAGCCCAGTGCAAACAAAGAAAAGACTTCCACATCCCCCGGGAGATTCAACATCTCATGAACCAGATCCATGCGATCCTGCATTGGTGCAATTCCAATCCAGACACCACCAAGTCCCAATGCGTCAGTTTCAAGCCAGATATTCTCCTGTGCAATGGACATGTCAATCTGTGCCATATCCTGCACAACCAACCCTTTTGTGCGGTATACCGGAACGATTACTACCGGAGCACCTGCCACACATCCGGAATATGGAGTTGCTTTTGACAGTTCCTGGATCTTTTCTTTCTCTGTCACTACATAAAACTCCCACGGCTGCTGATTACAGGCACTCGGTGCCTGCATACCGGCTTTCAGAATCTGCATGATTTTTTCTTTCTCTACGGGTTTATCCTGATATTTTCTGATACTTACTCTGTGAAAAATATTCTCCATATTAATTTCCTCCTTACTACTTGATTCATTTTTCCTATCTTAACATGAATTATTTTTCCAAACAAGTTTTCAGCATTATAAAAAAATAACTCAATAAATATAATATATTAATCCATTCACAAGTCACTATTAAATTTAATAGTGACTTGTGAATCTATATGTTTTCACTTACAATGTAAAACAGATACCAGACTTACCCGAGAACATGATTTCCAACAGTCTGGTAAAAATATGTCAGCACAAATAAAGGAGTCAAATCATGTATCAACGAAAACTGGAAAAAGATATCCGCTGTCCATTAGAATATGGTCTGGAGATTTTTGGTGGAAAATGGAATTCAAGGATTATCTGCGTCCTGGCGGCAAAAAAAGTCCTGCGCTACAGTGCGCTTCGCAGAGAAATGGGGAATATTACAGATGCAGTTCTGGCAGCTACATTAAAAGATCTGATCCGAAACCAGATCATCGAGCGTAAATCCTATGACGAAATTCCGCCAAGAGTTGAATATATGCTGACTGAAAAGGGACGTTCCGTTGTTCCAATTTTGCAGAGCATCTGTAAATGGTCGGGAGCTTTTTTTTAAGAAGATACCGAGCATACCATGATTCAGTGTCGGAAATGTGACTATCATTAACATAGCAGGAGGAATCTCATATGAACATTACTTATACAGAAGAAAAAATTTTTACACAACAGCAGGTTCAGAGACTTTTCCTGTCTGTCGAATGGATTTCCGGTAATTATCCTGAACGATTATATAAAGCACTTATGCATTCTTCTACTGTCATCACAGCATGGAACAAAGAACAGCTCGTTGGTCTTGTCCGGGTACTGGATGACTCTGAGATGGTTGCCTATATACACTATGTACTTGTAAATCCTGATTATCAGGGACAGGGAATTGCCGGTACTATGGTAGAAAGGATTAAAGAAAAATATAAAAACTATCTTTATATTGAGATTATGCCCGAAGAAAGTAAAAATGCCGCATTTTATGAGAGATTTGGATTCGAAGTTATGGAAGATGGAGTTGCCATGCAGATTTGTAATTATGGGGACTTTAAATAAAATATTTTTTCTATTGAGATGCTTTGTTATTCATCTACAAGCTTAAAGGGGCTGTAAAAAGCCCCTTTAAAGATTAATCATTTTGCCTCAATTTTTAACATCTTCCACAATTTCTGCACGGAATGCATCCTGCTTTTTTTATATGTGGATACCACTCATGAATCTCTGGAAGTGGTTCGCCCTTTTTCCATTCTTTTACACCATAGTGATCTTTAAAAATAACTTTTTCCCCAATGTATTCTATTTCCAGTGGATAGATTGTGATCTTTTCAGGATTCATGCAGCTTTGGTAGATTCTTGGAGAAAGCGTCTGATTACCAAATGACACTTCCTGATCCATGGTGATGATACGTATATGGTTTTTGCCGATATATTCTATTTTCTGTTCTGCTGCACATGTGTAATTTGCAGGAATTTCAGATCTGTTTATCGTAAATGTCCCCACGGGAGTTTCCGCTGTTTTCATTTTATCTGCCACCTTATTTTTTATTTATAACAATTCCATAAAATAATACAAGTACATGCTTACTATATTACACTCTATATATTCTGTCCATAGTGTGTTATTATCAATAATAAAAAAGCAGAATATATCAGGTAAAGATAACTATAAAAATCGGAGGTGTTTTATATGATCTGTTGCTTTTCAGGAACTGGAAACAGTCGATATATTGCACAGCAAATTGCAGAAGCATTACAGGAAAAAGTCATAGATTTAAACGTAAAGATCAAATCCCATGATACCACGCCGATGCAGACAGGACGTAATCTTATAATTGTCACGCCTACTTATGCATGGCGTATTCCGCGGATCGTATCGGAATGGATTTTAAAAACAGAATTTACAGATGCTGAGCATATCTTGTTTGTGATGGACTGTGGCAGCGAGATCGGTAATGCGGCAAAATATAATCAGGATATTGCAGAGCAGAAAAAACTTCATTATATGGGAACCGCACAAATTATTATGCCTGAAAATTATATTGCTATGTTTAATGCACCACATGCGGAAGAAGCTCGAAAGATTGTCGCCAAAGCTCAACCCAGCATTGGGAATGTTATTGAACATCTCAGAAAAGAACAGACATTTCCCGCACCACGAAACAACATTTATGATCGATTCATGAGCGGCCCGGTAAATCCTGTTTTCTATACCTTTTTGGTAAAGGCAAATGCATTTCAGGCAGGTGATACCTGTATAAGCTGTGGACAATGTGTAAAAAAATGTCCTACAAATAATATTCAGCTTAAAGCAGGAAAGCCTGCCTGGGGCAAAAGCTGTACTCACTGCATGGCCTGTATCTGCTATTGTCCTGTAGAAGCTATTGAATATGGGAAAAAGAGTGTTGGGAAACCTCGTTATCATTTTGAAGAATTGCAACTATAAATTCCCGGTTTATCGAAATAATTTAGGAGATATAGGAGTATCGCTCTTATAGCCTGTTTTTTTATCCCAGTGCTACATCCAAGATCATCATCAGGGAAAATCCTACTGTGAAAAAGGCAGTTCCTATATTGGAATGTTCTCCGGCGGACATTTCCGGGATGAGTTCTTCTACTACTACGTAAAGCATGGCTCCGGCGGCAAAGCTCAGAAGATATGGCAGTGCCGGGACAATGAGTCCGGCAGCAAGGATTGTGAGAACTGCTCCAATAGGTTCTACGATTCCTGACAGGACTCCGCCCACGAAAGCTTTTGTTTTTCCCATTCCCTCGGAACGCAGGGGCATGGAGATAATAGCTCCCTCTGGGAAGTTCTGGATGGCGATTCCGATAGAGAGAGCTATGGCACCCATCATTGTAATCTGGGTATGGCCGGTTAAATAACCGGCATATACAACTCCTACAGCCATTCCCTCAGGAATATTATGCAGAGTTACTGCAAGAACCAGCATAGTAATTCGCTGAAGTTTGCTTTTGGGTCCCTCGGCTTTATCACTATGCTGGTGGAGATGTGGAATTATGTGATCCAGCAGAAGCAGGAAAAGTACGCCAATCCAAAAACCAACTGCTGCAGGTATGAATGAGAATTTTCCCATTGCAGATGACTGTTCAATTGCAGGAATAAGCAGGCTCCATATAGATGCAGCTACCATAACTCCTGCCGCAGATCCGGTCAAAGAGCGCTGTACCTGTTCATTCAGATCTTTTTTCATGAAGAAAACGCAGGCTGCTCCTGCGGATGTACCAATAAATGGAATTAATATTCCGTACAATACATTTATATTCATATGATAAATCCTCCTGTTATATTTTTAGTTAGTTGTATCTAACTTAATTTAGTATAACAGATTTCTACGGAAATTTCCACCTTTACTTGCTCAATATAGAAAATATCCACACTGCAATTCCCAGGATCACCAGGATCACACCTGTCACTCTGTTCAGAGTCTTTGGTTCAGCTTTGTTTGCAAATACTGCAGCAATCCTTGCCCAAATGAGCGTAAAAATCACACATAAAATCCAGATAGTCCAGTCTGGTGTTCCGCCGATGGCGAAGTGTGAAACTGCTCCTGTGAACGCAGTAAATGTCATGATAAATACGCTGGTTCCTACTGCTGTTTTCAGTTCATAGCCGAGAATTGATGTAAGGATGAGAAGCATCATCATTCCACCGCCTGCGCCGACAAATCCGCAGATAAATCCTATAACACATCCACATATCACTGACTGGATAGCTCTCTTTTTCGAGGATACTGCTTCCATGGATTCTTTGGTAGTCATGACTGGTTTTGCAATGAATTTAATTCCAAGAATAAAGGTCATGAATACAGAAAAGTTTCCCATGGTTCTTGACGGCACAAGACTTGAAATATAACTGCCTACAACCGTAAAAATCAGGACAGTCACCATCATGATGAGGCCATTTTTTACATCAAGATTTTTGTTCTTTTTGTAAGTATATGCGGAGACTGCGCTGGCCAGAACATCTGATGATAAAGCAATTCCAACTGCCATATATGGATCGATTCCCAGGAATGTGATGAGCATAGGGCTGATTACCGCTGCTGCACTCATTCCTGCAAAACCAGTTCCCAGACCGGCACCCATTCCCGCAAAAAATGTCACAAGTATTACTAAAAATGTATTCATACTTTTTTTACTTCCTTTCTTATGTTCGTATAAAATGTATATTTCTTCTTTCTATAAATTACGGAGACATCATTTTAATATCTGTCTCAACATTTTCATCCGTTTCTTTTACCGTTTAACACCACTTCTGTCAGTTCATCACCATGATAAGTGAGTTTCAGTGAAAAAAATGGTGCATCTTCTCTGATCAGCTTATTAAATATCCTGTCACCCGGCCACATGTTGAGGTCTTTGAGATTTTCTATTGGAACCCATTCCAGTTTTCCCTCGTTACATTCTTTCTGGATACCGGTGAATTCATCTGAAGTATACAGGCACATATATTCAGTTCCATAACCCTCCTGGGTAAATGTGACGATTCCTCTGAATTTCCAGGAGAGAAGGTGGTAACCGGTTTCTTCATAGACTTCTCTGCAAAGACATTCTTCCGGACTTTCCCCTTCTTCGAAATGTCCGCCCACACCAATCCATTTATCTTTATTTACATCGTTTTTCTTTGATATTCTGTGAAGCATAAGGTATCTGCCGTCTTTTTCCAGATAGCAGTGTGTGGTCATTACGCTCTTTTCATTCTCTTTCATATCCATTCTTGCCTCATCTCTCCTGATATCCATCCACTTCGTTGCTTACTTGATTTGATTAAGTTTGCTATCTGATATTATCACGTAATATACTTCTACTGCAATACATGTAATTTTACAATATATCCTCACACAACAAAAGAGATAGCAAAACCTGAATTGGTTCTGTTATCTCTTCTCTCTATCTACCGCAGACAAAATAAATATTCTCATGTAAACTGCACCGCGGATTAAATTCTGCATGGCAGTAAGGGCAGTTGCCTTGTTTATATTCCTGGCGGGTAAGTTTTCTCCGACAGCATCCACATAAAACAGGATATTTCTCTTGCGGTTCTGTTGCTTCAAACGGATGATCTTCTATTTCATCATGGCAGGAATAGCATGCATAATATTTTCCGCATTTTGCACAAAGAAGTGCTGCTATATCGAGTTTGGTATGATAATGAGTACATCGTCCTTCTTTATCAATCCCAATTCCGTGAATCTTAATATTTCTATATATTTCTGAATCCTTTTCCTGCTGATTCCTATCGATTTCCTGCATTGTTGATTCCTTTTCTGATCGGGATTGCGATTAGAACTGCAAGGACCGTGATCACAATGTCTTTCGGAATAAAAGCGGTTAATGAATATATTGCGATTGCCGGAATGCTCATAACATTAGTACCAATAGAAACCGAGACAAAATGCCACTGTAAACCACCAATAGTTTCTACGATCAGAAGTCCTATCAAAGCAAATACGATTGAAATTGAAAGATTCTTTGTTTTATTCTCTGTTTTCGGACGTATTCCGCAAAGCCAAGACATGATCGGCCATGCCCAGATATATCCTCCGCTAAGTCCTACAAGTCTGCCAAGGCCGCCTGAAAAATTTGCAAAAATTGGAAGACCAACTGCTCCCAACAGAACGTAAACCAGTGTTGCAATAGTTCCAAGTCTGGAACCAAGTACTGCTCCTACAAGTGCAACGCCAAACACCTGAATGGTAATCGGTACACCGGTAGGCATTGGCAGTGAAATCTGTGAAATTACTGCAAGAACTGCTGCAAACATTCCGACCAGTACCATTTCCCTGGTTGTGAATTTTCTTTCTGCGGCAGCGCCTTTTGCATAAGACTGACTCATAATACTCTCCTCTTTCCCTGTGATTGTTTGTTATGACTTTCTTTTTATATCATAACCGGAAAATATTGTCAACCTTTATGTTGTATCTAGTTTACGTTTGTGGACTGTAAACATCACCACCGTTAACGGTAAACCATTTCTCATTTTCATTTCATTTTCTGCTATAACTTTCTGGTGCCTTACAATACATAATAATGCGGGATGATATCTTCGTAATGTCCGTCAGGCATTCTGAAACCCTGTGGGATCACACCTAATTTTGTGAAACCGATTCTTTCATATAAATGCAATGCATGAGTATTGCTTGCAACAACTGCATTAAACTGCATAACACGGAAACCGTTTTCTTTTGCTTTCGCAAGACAGTCAAGAACCAGTTTTTCTCCGATGTGCTCACCTCGGATATCTCTTCTTACTGCATAGCTGGCATTACAGATATGTCCGCATCTTCCAACATTATTCGGATGCAAAATGTAAAGACCGACGATTTCATTGTTGTCGGTATTTACTGCGATTCCTGTGTAAGTCTGTTCTTTGAAAAAAGCATCTCCTGTTTCTTCTGTTAAGTTTTCTTCCTGTGGGAATGCTACGCCGTCTTCTACTACCTGATTCCATATTGTGATGGCTGCTGTCACATCCTCTGTCTGGTATTCTCTGATTACAATGTTCATTTCTTTTTATACTCCGTTTTTATATTATTTTTCCCAAAGTATTCTTTCTATCTGTTCTTAACAGCAATTACACAGGTTCCTTGCACACGTTCACCCACCCATTTGCTTGTGATACCTGTTCCAGTTCAGGGATGGTGAGTTTTACGGCACTGTGGTCATTTCCGGCTGCCGGATATACTGTATGGAATTGCTTCAGACTTTCGTCGAGATAAACTTCTATTCCCTCGTTGATTCCAAACGGACATACACCGCCAGGAGCATGGCCGATTACTGTTTCCACATCATCAAATGGAATCATTTTTGCTTTTACATGGAAAGTATCTTTATATTTTCTATTGTCTACTCTGGCTGTGCCCTCTGTTAAGATCAGTACTGCTTTGTCACCCTGCAAGAATGACATGGTCTTTGCGATCATGCCGGGTTCTACGTGGAGGGCGGCTGCTGCTTCTGTTACTGTGGCAGTAGAAGCTTCCAGTTCGATCACATGGTCAAGGAAGCCTTTCTCTTCCAGATATTTTTCTGCTTTTTCTAAGGACATTTTTTGTTTCCTACTTAAATAATCGTCTGCGTCCCAGCTCCCAGAATGCCACTGCACTTGCAGCAGCTACATTCAATGAGTCTACTCCGTGGGACATCGGTATTTTTACTGTATAATCGCAGTCTGCGATTGTCTGTGATGCAAGACCATCGCCCTCGGTTCCGAGAATGACTGCCAGTTTTTCTTCTGACTGAAGTGCTTTGTCATCGATTCCTACGGAGTCATCAAGCAGAGCCATTGCGGCTGTTTTAAATCCGAGATTTCTCAGTGTCTGCATTCCATCCTGTGGCCAGGAAGACTTTTTGTCAAAGTATGTCCAGGAAATCTGGAATACAGTTCCCATGCTGACTCTGGCTGCGCGGCGGTAGAGTGGGTCACTGCATCCACTGGTTAAGAGCACTGCATCCATATGGAGTGCTGCTGCCGAACGGAAAATAGCTCCGATGTTTGTAGGATTTACCACATTCTCAAGCACTGCTATGCGACTGGCATTTCTGCAGATTTCTTCTACGGATGGCAGAGGATTTCTGCGCATCGCGCAGAGCATTCCACGCGTAAGGGCAAATCCGGTAAGTTTGACCAGAAGTTCGTATTCCGCAGTATAAACCGGAACTTCCGGAAAACGCTCTAACAGCACCTTTGCTTCTCTCTCCAGGTCTTTGTGTTCTACCAGAAAAGAGATGGGATGGTACCCTGCATTGAGAGCACGTTCAATTACTTTCGGACTCTCCGCGATGAAGATTCCCGGTTCCGGTTCATAGTATCTTAAAAGCTGCACTTCAGATGTTCTGGCATATACATCCAGTTCCGGCGCAGCGAAATCTTTTATTTCGTTAAACATAA
>CAKRVX010000041.1 GCA_934409175.1 uncultured Blautia sp. | reverse complement strand
GTTTGATCTCCCTGCCTGCGTATTTGCTTGCCGGGGTTCCCATGCATAATGCGATTGCCACGAATAAACTGTCTTCTGCTACAGGAACAGCAATTTCGACGATTCGTCTGTGTAAGAATAAATTTGTGGATTGGGGCGTCGCATTGCCGTGTATTTCCATGGCGTTGGTGGGGTCATTTGCAGGAGCGCATCTGGCATTGATGGCAAGTGATAAGATTCTAAAAGGAATGTTGATTCCTGTGCTTCCAGTCGTTGCATTTTACGTGCTGAAAAACAAGAATCAGGACGAGAAGAAAGATGTTCATATATCCAGAAAGAAACAATGGCTTTTATGTGCTGCGTGTTCTTTGCTGGTAGGCTGCTATGATGGTTTTTATGGGCCTGGAACAGGGACCTTTTTGCTGATTTTGTATACGGGAGTGGCAAAGCTTTCGGTAGCAAAGGCGTCCGGTACTATGAAATTGGCAAATCTTTCTTCGAATGTTATGGCTCTTGGAGTTTTTTTGTTTAGCGGTAAGATTGTGATTCCGCTGGGACTGGCTGCATCTGTATTTTCCATTGCCGGACATTATGTGGGTTCGGGGATGGTGATGAAAAATGGAAACAGGATTGTACGCCCTATTATTCTTATTGTGCTTGCACTTTTGTTTATAAAAATAATAACAGGTATGTAATGTAAAGGGGCTGTCCTGAACTACGTTTTCAGGACAGCCCCTTGGTATAGTTGTTATTGGAAAATCAGGAATCATAGGAATCTGAATCGCTGTTTTCCTGGTGGGAAGAATTTTCCTCATCGTCAGAAGAATCCTCAAGGGGGGAATCAGTCAATGTTCCGAAGATTGCATCTCCCAGTGTATTTCCTTCATCCTGAAGGTTCCAGGAAGCCCCGTCATTGATCAGCACAAAATCTACATCTGAAGTGCTGGTGGAAGTATTGCCTTTGATACTTTTCAGAAGAAAGTCCAGAGATTTCTGATAACGTTTCTGAGAGCCATCGATTACGGCATCAGGAGAGGCCAGATAGGTATCCAACTGATTCTGGTAGTCTGCAAGGATTGCATCGCTGTCAAAGGTAGTGATCTCAGTAGTAACAGTGGCGTTATATCCATTGGAACTGCTTGATTTAATGTTGAAATTAAAATTCTGATGAATCTGTTCAACAAGAGCTTCCGCAATAGAATTTTTGACAGTATCGGAAGTGCTCATAATATTGAGAACACCAAGATAGGAACTCATTTCTTCGAGATTCATTTTTTTTAAAGTATTGAGATAAACAGCGAGAGTATCCTCTGGTGACAGGATATCGGGATCAGACAGATAAACCATTAGACCGCCGACAAGATCATTTTCAAAGGAATATGTACGTCGAATCTCCCATTTTTCATTTTTTTCGGAACCTTTGTTTATAAGCTGAATGGAACAGTCTGTCTCAGCAGAATCATAAGTGTTTGTGGTGAGAAGCCGATTCAGAATTAGATAGTGTCCCTCCAGAGATTTGGAAGAGTCTTTTGTATTTCCTGATTTAGCCTGAGCAGTCTCTGTGATTTTGGTTTTCAGCAATTCAGTAGCAAAATCTGTGGCAAGAGTTTTGGCATCGATCGTGGTGAGCTTAAGAGAAGCTGTGGCTGTTTTTTCTTTTTTGTCGACGCTGATATCCAGAATTTTGTAATCAAATTTCTGAAAAAAAAGGGAAAATACATTATTGATTTCATCAGACAATTCCGTATTTTCCGTCGCGTCCGGAAACATTTCTTTATAGGAAATATACTTTTGCGTAGTTTTAGAATCCAAACTTTTAAGCTGGTCCAGTTCTTTCCTGATTACTTCTTTGGCATCTGATTTATCCTTGTGGAAACAACCGATTGTAACAGATGCGGCAAATAATATTAATATGACAGAGAGGACAGGGATTAGACGCTTGATCGTTTTCATACGTATTTTTTCCTTTCCAGTACTTTCTATATATTTTATCAGATTTTTTGTTGGATGTCAAAAAAGCATAAATAATAGATGAATTTCATAAAAAAATAGTGAAAAATTTGTGAAAAACGCATCAATTGGATGGAAAGCTTTTTTTTTCAGGTGGAATCTGATATGATAGGAAAGTGAATATTTCAGCTGCACAGATAAAATGATGTATAATATATCTGACACAGTTATTATTAAAGCAGCAAGGAGGCAACTATGAAGAAACGTATCCTTATCGTTGTGGGGATTCTTATCGCTGCAGGTGGGATTGGTACGGGTGTATGGTATCATTTCGGCCGGGGATCAGAGAATTCTGGTGATTCAGTGGTGTATGTATCCAAGGTAAGTGTTCTTACTGGTGTTGAATCGGCAGCTACCAATCGTTTTGCAGGTGTGGTAGAACCTCAGAAAACGGTAAATGTAAAGATAGAAAGCGGACGTAAAGTCAAGGAAGTACAGGTAAAGACCGGTGATGAAGTGAAAGCCGGACAGCTCCTTTTTGTATATGATCTAAGCAGTATTCAGGACGATTTGAAACAGGCTCAGCTGGATCTGGACAGACTGAAAAATGAAGAAATAAGTCTGAACGAACAGATTGTTACTCTTCAGGCTGAGAAGCAGAAAGCCAAGGCTGAGGATCAGCTTTCCTACACTATTGAAATAGAAACAAATAAGATGAATCTTAAGAAAAATGAATATAGCCAGAAGAGTAAAGAAGCTGAAATTGAGAAGCTGCAGAATGCAACCGGGAATACTGAGGTAAGAAGTGAGATAGATGGTGTTATTCAGAAAATCGATACATCAAAAATGACCAGTGATGATGGTGATTCTGTAGATGACAGTACAGATTCGGATATTTCTTCCGGAGACGAAAGTGGAACCGGAAGTACGGACAGTTCAGCATTTATTACAATTCTGAGTACCGGAGCGTACAGAGTGAAAGGTAAAGTTAATGAACAGAACAGAGATTCTATTGTTCCGGGTGAGGCTGTAATCATACGTTCCAGAGTAGATGAAAGTACGACCTGGAAAGGAACTATGGGTTCTATTGATGTAAATAACGGTACTTCTGACAGCACAGACAGTGATTATATGATGGGAGGAAGCTCGGATGATCAGACAACATCCACTTCTTATCCTTTTTATGTAGAACTGGATTCTTCAGAAGGACTGATGCTGGGACAGCATGTGTACATAGAGCGGGATATCGGACAGGATGAGCAGAAAGATGGTCTGTGGATCAGCGATTATTATATTGTAGATGCAGATACAAATGAACCGTATGTATGGGCTGCAAATGATAAGAAAAAGCTTGAGAAAAGGTATGTTACCCTTGGAAAACATGATGATGATCTGGGGGAATATGAGATTGTGGATGGACTGACAAAGAAGGACAGCATTGCGTTCCCTGCAGACTCACTGAAAGAAGGAGAAACTACAGAAGAGGGAGATATTACACAGACGCTGAATGGTGATGATTCTCTTGGAGCAGATAATCTGGATGGTCTGGACGGAGTTGACGGAATGGGAGAAAGCGATGGCTCAGACATGAGTTCAACTATGGATATGATGCCGGAAACAGAAGATGCTTCAGATACTTCAGACACCTCAGATGCTTCAGATGAACCCCTGGATTCCAATGAAGATATGATTCCTATGGACGAGGCACCTGGCATGAGCGGCGATGAAGATACGGAGGGAATTGAATGATACTGGAATTGAAGGGAATATACAAAGAGTATCAGCAGGGAAAAATGAAAGTTCCGGTATTAAAAGACGTAAATTTTTCTATGGAAGAAGGAGAATATGTGGCAATTATGGGACCTTCAGGTTCCGGTAAAACGACGTTGATGAATATCATTGGCTGTCTCGATAAACAGACTGCTGGCAGTTTCTTTCTGGATGGACAGGATATTATGTCCTGTTCTGAGAATGATATGTCAGATATTCGCCTGAATAAGATCGGGTTTGTTTTTCAGAGCTTTCATCTTCTTCCGAAACAGAGTGCGCTGGCAAATGTGGAAATGCCGCTTAATTACGCCAAAGTACCGAAAAAGGAACGCAGAGAAAGAGCGCTGAAAGCGTTGGACAGAGTAGGGCTTGCTGACAGGGTTGATTTTAAGCCGAATCAGCTGTCTGGCGGACAGATGCAGAGGGTTGCCATCGCAAGGGCGATTGTAAACAATCCGAAACTGCTTCTTGCAGATGAACCAACTGGTGCACTGGACAGTAAATCAGGTGCTCAGGTAATGGAACTTTTTCAGAAACTGAATGAGGAAGGAGTGTCTGTTCTGATGATCACTCATGATGCAGATATAGCTGCTCATGCTAAACGTGTAGTGACAATAAAAGACGGCATTCTTCAGGAAAAGAGGTGATTCCATGGGTAAGGTGAAAAAAATCATCGCCGGTGTTCTGGTGGTGGCAGTAGCCGGAACAGGAATCGGCGCCGGATTGATGCAGTTGAGAAAAAACAGTCAGAAAGAGGTAGGGGTTACTCCGGTAAGCGGATTACTTCAGGAGTATTATCAGCAGAGTACTACACTGGATGGACAGGTTTCATCCAGCGCTACACAGACGGTTACAGGAGATAAGGATCTTGTAATAGATCAGGTATATGTTTCGAAGGGAGACAGTGTAAAAAAGGGAGATCCCCTGATTTCTTTTGATACCACTCTGGTAGAGATGGAATTAAATATAGCCAAACTGAAAAAGCAGAAACAGGAACAGGATCTTACGACAGCAGTGAACCGCCTGGCCAGCCTTCAGAATGGAGGACCTGTGGAGGAGACGGACAGTGGAGCAGATGCAGATACTGACAGTTCATTAAATTCGTCTACGGACACTGATAACAGTTCTGATGATGATATGGTACCGGATAATACAATGTCGTCCGCAGCAGATCTGTCAGGAAATTATCTGGCCATGGCAATTCAGCCATATCTTCTCTCTGCATTTACAGATGGAGGATCTGACAGTGCGGCTTCATCTGGTGATAATATGGAAAATACAGATGATGGATCGACAGATAGCGAAAGTATAAATGAGTCACCGTCTTATACAGATCCGTCGGCCAGTGAATTCGGAGACGGGGAGAATAATAATTCTTTTAATTCCGGCGGTGATGATACTCCACAGCTTTCTCCGACGCCAACACCGGTAGTGGATGATCACATAACATCTTTTGATCCTTATTATACGAAAGGCGATCCTAACATTACAGATGGAAATGAACCATTTTATCAGAAACTTGATGAAAATTCCATTCCGTTTACAGGAAGTGGAACTCAGAATGATCCATATGTCTTTCTTTGCAGCAGCGCAAAAGGGAAAGTAACGGTAACAGGTGGATTTTTCAATAAACTGGCAGGATACAGCCCGGATGGCACAAAAGTCGTACATCAGGGTGGATACTGGTATCAGCTGGAGTTTCACAAAGATGATACGATTTCTGATTATGAGAACAGGAAGGAATCCTGTACGGGTTATTATCTGATCAATGGAAGCCTTCTTGAAAAACCTGTATATGAGTTTTCAGAAGTAGAATTTACGCTGGATGATGCAAACAAATATGATAATAATGATGAACCGACAGATGGCGATATTCCGGATGACGGAGGAGATGCTATTGACGATTCTGGAACTACTGTTTCCCGGGAGGATGCCATCAAGTATCAGAAAAGTAAGATTGCAAGCCTGAAACTGGACATTCAGGAAAGCGATATCAAAATCACACAGCTTGAAAAGAAAGCATCAAAAAAACTGATCAACAGTAAGCTGGATGGAACAGTTTCCTATGTGGGAGATGTAACCAGCGGAACTACAACGGATGGGAAAGCATTGATTAAAGTTAAAAGTGCTGATGGTTTTTATGTTATAGGTTCTGTCAGCGAATTGATGCTTGATGATATCAAGGAAGGAACAATCCTTAACTGTACCAGTTATACAAGCGGTTCTTTTGAAGCGAAAGTACTGGACGTCTCAGAATATCCGGTTAGTTCCAATAGTTATGGGTATGACAGTAATCCGAATGTATCTTATTATGCATTTACTGCTGTGGTAACAGATAAGAGTCTTCAGCTGGAAGATCAGGATTATGTATCTATCAGTTACCAGGCATCTGCAGACAGTGGCAGCATGGTCATTCAGAAAGCTTTTGTACGCAGTGAGAATGGAAAAAATTATGTTTACAAAGATGACAAAGGTGTTCTGAAAAAGCAGGAAATTGTAGTGGGAGCTACGGTTGACAGCGGCTACAGTGTTATTGTAAAGGACGGCATCAGTTCAGACGATCTTCTCGCATTTCCATATGGTAAAGATGTGGTAGAGGGAGCGAAGACAAAAGAGGTTTCGATAAATGACATGTATGGTTATTGATAAGAAGGGAGAAATTTTATGATTGAAAATATACGCCTGGCTTTTCAGGGAATATGGTCACATATGATGAGATCCTTCCTGACCATGCTGGGTATCATTATTGGTATTGCATCGATTATTGCCATTGTTTCTACTATCAAAGGAACCAGTGAGCAGATTAAGGAAGACCTGATCGGTGCAGGATCCAATACAGTAAATATTTATCTTTATGATGGAGATAATCAGTATGATACAGATTATGGTTCTTCTTCCAGTACAACTCCGGTTCTTTCAGATGATGTGAAGGATTCGGTACGTGATCTGGACCATGTAGAAAATGCAACATTTTTCTATAACAGTACCAGTGCCAATATTTATAATAATAACAACAGCCTGCAGGGCGGAAGCGTTTACGGTATTGATGTAAATTATCTGAATACCTGTGGATATGTGGTTCAGTCAGGAAGAGGTTTTGTAAAAGATGATTATAAGAATTACAGTAAAGTAGCTCTTATTGATGATAATGCAGCGCAGAATCTGTTTCCTTCAGAGAATCCTGTTGGCAAGACTGTAGAAATCAATCAGGAGCCTTATACAGTAGTGGGTGTGATCCGTCAGGATGAGAATTATCAGCCGACTATCAGCGATATTAATGAGTATTACCAGTATATGGAGAATATGGTGGGAAGTGTGATGATTCCGGATACATGCTGGCCTATATCATTTAAATTTGATGTGCCCCAGAATGCGGTGATCAAGGCAGACAGCACAGACAATATGAGCACAGCAGGAAATGCAGCGGCAGATGTGCTGAATGAATCCATTCCTGCTTCTGCCAATGGCGCCAAATCAAGCATGAGTTACAAGGCAGATGATATTATGAAACAGGTTAGAAACATGCAGAAGCTGAGCGAGAGTACTAATAATCAGTTGATCTGGATTGCAAGTATTTCTTTGCTTGTAGGTGGAATCGGAGTTATGAATATTATGCTGGTATCTGTTACGGAGCGTACTAAGGAAATTGGCCTGAAAAAAGCTATCGGGGCCCGTAAAAAGACAATCCTGGGACAGTTTCTGACAGAGGCTTCCGTGCTTACGAGTATTGGGGGCATCATTGGTGTCATAACCGGAATCGGACTGTCAAAGGTGGTAGGTAAAGTAACCGGATCACCTACTGCCATCAGCATTCCGTCTATTGTGATAGCAGTATTGTTTTCCACAGTGATCGGTGTAGTATTTGGATTGCTTCCTTCTGTGAAAGCAGCGAATCTGAATCCTATTGATGCATTAAGAAGTGAATAATTACCAGGAGAGTTCAGCAGACTGCTGAATCAGAACAACAGATGAAAACGGACTAGAGATATAAGAAACTTTATATCTCAGGTCCGTTTTTTATATTATGAAAAAGTACATATTTAAAAAATTCCAGTTACTGACAGGGAGATAAGGAAAGTAGAATCTCCGCCTGGGATGTCCTGCATGGTAATGGCGCCTTTATGAAGGGTGATGATAAACTTTATCTGATGCTTTCCAAATCAGCAGATCATACCAAACAGATCATTTTGGGAGGAAAAACAGTCATCATGGGAACGATTTCATGTTTACTGTACCTGATTTTGAAGCGAAAAATCGCAGATATGAGAATTAAATCAAAAAAAGTGCTTAAATAATAGGAAAAATGTAAAAATAAGGATAGTATATTTGATACAGGCTGTGCTATAATATATGAAAATTTTATGGAACATTATTAAAAATAATCTTTTATAAGGAGAACAGGGACAATGAGAGTATTAGAGGGAAAGTCTGTATTTTCCGGAATTGCCATTGGCAGGATTTCTATTCTGCAGAAAGCAGACACAAGTGTAAAACGTATAAAAGTAGAAAATCCGGAAGCTGAGATCGCACGTGTACAGGAAGCAAAGGAAAAAGCGGTGGCGCAGCTTCAGAAGCTGTATGATAAAGCACTTCAGGAAGTTGGGGAGTCCGGAGCTGCAATCTTTGAAGTGCATCAGATGATGCTGGATGATGAGGACTATCTGGATTCTGTCCATAACATTATCCGTACAGAGAGCGTTAATGCTGAATATGCGGTAGCAACCACAGGAGATAACTTTGCAGCCATGTTTGCACAGATGGATGATGATTATATGAAAGCAAGAGCAGCAGATGTGAAGGATATTTCGGACCGTCTGGTACGTGTGTTATCCGGACATGAGGATGGAGACATGGACGCAGCTGAACCGTCTATTATTGTTGCAGAAGATCTGGCACCAAGTGAGACTGTACAGATGGATAAGAGTAAAGTGCTTGCATTTGTTACAAGAAAGGGTTCCTCCAATTCCCATACGGCGATCCTTGCAAGAACTATGAATATCCCGGCTTTGATCAATATTGAGTATGATGAAAGCATGGATGGAAAGGTGGCAGTTGTAGACGGCAGGAATGGTTCACTTATCGTGGACCCGGATGCGGATACACTGAAGAAATATCAGGATCAGAAGGATGAAGAATTACGCCAGAGAGCAATGCTCAAAGAATTAAAAGGCAAAACTACAGAGACAAAGAGCGGACACAAGATTCATCTTTATGCAAACATCGGAAGCACGGGAGATGTGGCAAGCGTTCTTGCAAATGATGCAGAAGGTATCGGCCTTTTCAGAAGTGAGTTTATTTATCTGGAGAAAGACAATTATCCTACAGAGGAAGAACAGTTTCAGATTTATAAAGCGGTAGCGCAGAATATGGCAGGCAAGAAAGTGATCATCCGTACACTGGATATAGGTGCAGACAAGCAGATTGGTTACTTTGATATGGAACATGAAGAGAATCCGGCCATGGGTTATCGTGCTATCCGTATCTGCCTGGACAGGCCGGAAGTGTTTAAGACACAGCTTCGTGCACTTTTCAGAGCCAGCGTATATGGGAATATTTCTATCATGTATCCGATGATCATTTCTGTGACAGAGGTAAAGCAGATCAAGGCGATTGTAGCAGAGGTAAAGAAAGAACTGGCTGATCAGGGAGTTCCATTTAAGGATGACGTAGAACAGGGTGTTATGATTGAAACACCGGCAGCGGTTATGATCAGTGATCTCCTGGCGAAGGAGGTTGATTTCTTCAGTATCGGAACCAATGATCTGACACAGTATACACTGGCAATTGACCGTCAGAATGCAAAACTTGATAATATATATGATTCTCATCATGAGGCGGTTTTGCGGATGATTCAGATGGTTATTGATAATGCACATAAAGAGGGTATATGGGCAGGTATCTGCGGAGAACTTGGAGCAGACACAACACTGACAGAACGATTTGTCAGAATGGGGATCGATGAATTATCTGTATCTCCGACATTTGTACTGCCGGTACGTAAAGTAGTGAGAGAACTGGACTGATTCTGGAACAGAACGATAAAAATCCGTATGGAGCGATCCATGCGGATTTTTTAATAAATTTATCATTCCTGATTGTGATACGCCCAAAAATATGATAAACTAAACATAGTCTGTAATTTTACAGGAGAGGGAAATCCCTTTTCAAAAAGTATGAAAATAATCGATACATAAGAAATCTGAAATGAATCAGAAGTAAAGGAGATATGAATATGGGAAAAATTGCCATTGTCACAGACAGTAACAGCGGCATAACACAGGATGAGGCAAGAGAAATGGGAATCCGGGTAATCCCTATGCCTTTTTATATTGATGATAAGCTTTATCTGGAAGGAATTACTCTTTCTCAGGAGGAGTTTTATGAGCGTCTGAAAAATGATGAATCCATTTCCACTTCACAGCCTGGTCCGGCAGATGTCTGTGGTTTGTGGAATACCCTTCTGGAGGAATATGATGAGATCGTGCATATTCCCATGTCAAGTGGGTTAAGTGCATCCTGCGATACAGCTATGGGACTGGCTCAGGAATATGATGGCAGAGTACAGGTGGTGGATAACCAGAGAATTTCTGTTACTCAGAGACAGTCGGTAATTGATGCTATGACCTTAAGAACAGCAGGAAGAAATGCAGGACAGATTAAGGAGGTTCTGGAGACACAGAAATTTGATTCCAGTATTTATATCACCCTGGAAACTCTGAAATATCTGAAAAAAGGTGGTAGAATCACACCGGCGGCAGCAGCTATCGGTACAGTTCTGAATCTGAAACCGGTTCTGCAGATTCAGGGAGAGAAGCTGGATGCCTATTCTAAAACAAGAGGTAAAAAACAAGCTAAACGCGTAATGTTAAAGGCTATGCAGAATGACTGGGAGAATCGTTTTGCAGAATATGTAAAGCGTGGAGAAATGTGCATAGAGTCTGCTTATACAGGAAACCTGGAGGAAGCGCTGGAATTTAAGAAAGAGATTGAAGCAGTTTTCCCCGGACTTGAGGTAGTGCAGAATCCGTTGTCGCTGAGTGTAGCGTGTCATATCGGTTACGGTGCAGTTGCAATTGCATGCTCCAGAAGAGTAGTTGCAGATTAAAAAATAATAATATAAATTTCGAGGAGTTAAGATATCATGAAGAAACTTATGGAACAGATGGCGGAAGAACTTTCCACTGCTTTTGAAAAAGCAGGATACGATCCTTCCTATGGAAAAGTAACAGTGTCCAACAGACCGGACCTTTGTGAATTCCAGTGCAATGGTGCTATGGCAGGCGCAAAGGCATACAAAAAAGCACCATTTATGATTGCCGATGATGTAGTGGCTTATTTAAAGGACAGTAAAGTGTTTGCTGAGGCTGAGATGGTAAAGCCAGGATTTATTAACCTGAAAGTAAATGGGGAATTTCTTGCGGATTATCTGAGAAAAATGGCAGAAGATGAAAAACTTTCCGTATCTGCTGCAAAAGAGCCAAAGACCATTATCATTGATTACGGTGGACCAAATGTTGCAAAACCGCTTCATGTAGGACATCTGCGTTCTGCCATTATTGGAGAGAGTATTAAGAGAATCGGCCGTTATGTAGGTCATAAAGTGATTGGTGATGTACATCTGGGGGACTGGGGACTTCAGATGGGACTGATCATCACGGAACTTAAACACAGAAAACCGGAACTTGTTTATTTTGATGATTCTTATACAGGAGAATATCCTCAGGAAGCTCCATTTACCATCAGTGAGCTTGAGGAAATCTACCCATGTGCAAGCGGTAAGTCCAAGGAAGATGAAGATTACAGAAATGAAGCACTGGAAGCAACACATCTTCTGCAGCAGGGCAAGCCGGGATATATGGCGCTGTGGAATCATATTATGAATGTATCTGTCACAGACTTAAAACGTAATTATGAAAAACTGAATGTATCCTTTGATCTGTGGAAAAAGGAGTCTGATGCCCAGCCTTATATTCCGGATATGGTAGAGGAAATGAAGGAAAAAGGATTTGCATATATGGACCAGGGAGCACTGGTAGTAGATGTAAAAGAAGAGAATGATACAAAAGAGATTCCACCATGTATGTTGCTGAAATCAGACGGAGCATCTCTTTATACAACTACAGACCTTGCAACAATCGTAGAACGTATGAAATTATTTAATCCGGATGAGATTCTCTATGTAGTTGATAAACGTCAGGAACTTCATTTTATCCAGGTATTCCGTTGTGCGAGAAAAACAGGTCTTGTTAAAGAAGATACAAAGCTTTCCTTCCTGGGATTCGGAACTATGAATGGAAAGGATGGAAAACCGTTTAAGACAAGAGAAGGCGGTGTTATGCGTCTGGAGACTCTCATTAAGGATATTAATGAAGAGATGTTTAAAAAGATTGTAGAAAACCGCAGTGTCAAAGATAAAGATGCACAGGAAACTGCAAAGGTCGTAGGACTTTCTGCCATCAAATATGGAGATCTTTCTAACCAGGCTACCAAAGATTATATCTTTGATATTGACAGATTTACTTCATTTGAGGGTAATACAGGACCGTATATTCTTTATACCATCGTTCGTATCAAATCTATCCTGAACCGTTTCGAGCAGGAGGGAGGAGATCTGAATGCAGGACAGATTCTGGATCCTGTAAATGAAAGCCAGAAGAATCTTATGCTTCAGCTTACCGGCTTCGGAGCAACAGTAGAAAATGCTTTTGAAGAAAAAGCTCCGCATAAGATCTGTGCATATATTTATGAAGTTTCCAATGCATTTAACAGTTTTTATCATGAAACAAAGATTCTCAGCGAAGAGAATGCAGATCAGAAGGCATCTTTTATTCAGCTTTTGAAGTTGACCAAAAAGGTACTTGAAACAAGTATTGATCTTCTTGGATTTTCTGCACCGGACAGAATGTAATCACAATATTTTACAGGCGGCGTACCTTCGGGTGTGCCGCTTTTCTGATTATAAAAACAGGGCTTTTCAAAAAGAACAGATTGTGCTATAATAGCTATGTCTTATATTGACAGAGTTCTTCTGTCATTGATTCCCGATAAATGAAAATAGAATAAAACAGCAGGTGATGAATATGAAGCTGACCGGAACATTGATAAAAGACAGGTATTGTATTCTTGATTCCGTTGGAAAAGGTGGAGAGGGTAAAGTTTATCTTGCACGTGATATGGAACTTGGTGTTCTACGTGCAGTAAAAGAAATTCCGCAATCTGGCAGAAAGGAGGCAAGAATGCTTCTTAAACTTTGCCATCCTGCACTTCCCAGAGTAATGGATTATATGGAGAAGGATCAGAACTGTTATATTGTCATGGAATATATCAAGGGACAGTCTCTTGGAGAACTTCTTCAGAAGAAAAGATTTTTAACTCTGGATGAGGTTCTGCAGTATGGTATGGAGATTGCGGATGTTCTTGAATATTTACATGAAAGGAAACCACCAATCTATTATGGAGATTTGAAACCGGATAATATTATGCAGGGAGAAAACAGCAGGTTGTATCTGATAGATCTGGGAAGTGCAGTAAACGGATATAAAGAAAAACAGAAAATCTGTAAAGGGACCAGAGGATTTGCCGCACCGGAACAATATGAAGGATATATGGATAAAACCAGTGATATTTATGCTTTTGGAAAAACGTTGAGAGAATTACTGGGCGTCCAGAAACGGAGCTGGATGCTGATATTTCGAGATGTATCATTATGGTGGTTTTTGATGCGATGTTGTCAGAGAATCCCGGATTTTCGATACAGAAACATGAATCTTGTACGAAAAAAAATTGCCGGAATGCAACAAAAACAAAGAAAGAAAAAAAGAAAGTGGCTGGTTCCGGCAGGTGCGGCATTGGGAATGTGCTTGTTAGTTCAGGGAGGAACAGAACAAAAAACTTCTGATTTTTATGGAGAAATTACAACGATCACAAATTTGTATCAGCAGGAGAATTTTGTAAAAGGGAGCAGAATGATGCAAATGGAAATTTGCGCTGCAGCAGAAAAAAAACTGATAAAGTTACGGGAAATATACAAAGAAAGGGAGGAAATGAGAAAGATTGGTATTCTCCTTGCTGTAAATAGTGAGTATGAGAAAAAATATGAAAAGACAGAACAATATTATAAAGACCTGCTTAAAAATGATTGGAAATATGCAGAAGGGTATGGGGAGTATGGAATGTTTCTGATACGGACAGGTCAGAAAGAAAAAGCAGAAAATTTATGGAACAGATATAAAGAGATACAGGAGCTTGCGGATGAAAGTACAGGAAGAAATCTGATGCTGTGGACAGAGGAGATGAAAAAAAGTGAAGAAAAATAAAAGATATCGGGTAAAATTAGCATTATTATTGGCAATGATGGTATTAACCGTCTCTGTGAAAATATGGGGATACGAGGAAAGAGGGGAGAATTATAACACTGAATGGCAGAGCGAGCAGTACTGGGAGAGTTATCAATGGGAGACATGGCAGTGGAATACATCAGAAGAAAAAGAACAGATGGAAAATAGTGAGCAGGAGTCATCTGGGGATGTACAGGAGTCCGAAGAACAGATGGAATGGAATCAGGAAGAAGACGCTGAGGTATCTACAGATGAGAATATGTATAGCGAAAGAACCTGTGGTGAGAAGAACTATGAGGAAACGCAAATGCCAGTGCAGAATACACCGATAATACAGGAAAACATTTCCGAAGTAATTCCCGAACAACAATCCATGCCTGTACCCATCAATACACCGGTGCCGTCCCGTATACCAGAACCAACGGTTGTTCCAATGGCGTCATCCACTCCGAAGCCTGAAAAAAAGCAAAAACAGAAAAAGAAACAGAAAAAAAAGAAGTCCTTAATTCGATTTCAGGGAAATTCAGATTTGAATTCCTGTTTCAGTATACAGATTTTTTCAGAGGGAAGTATACAAGTGCTTTCTCTGCAGATCAACAGCAGAGAATGTCCATGGCACTGGGAAGGAGACAGAATCGTACCGGAAACGAATTATGGGAAAAAATCGAAAAACAGGATAAAACTACTTGTAATTGACCAGAGTGGAAATCTCATCCGGATGGAACCAGATACGTTTTTCTCATAGACGCTTTTTCAAAAGGATGCTATAATAAGAAAAATTTTATAGCAAGGAGTATAAACAGATAATGTACAAAGCAATTTTGTTTGACTTAGACGGAACATTAACGGAATCAGGTGAGGGTATCACAAAATCTGTTCAGTATGCACTGGAAAAAATCGGAAAATCTGAACCCAGCCTGGAGAAACTGAAAGTTTTTGTAGGCCCGCCGTTAATGGAACAGTTTATGAAATATGCACAGATTGATGAAGAAACAGCCAGAAGGGCAGTCGAATATTACAGAGAACGCTATTCGGTAACGGGAATCTTTGAAAATGCGGTATATCCGGGGATTGAGGATATGTTGGTGAAACTGAAGAAAAAAGGGTATATTCTTGCAGTTGCATCCTCGAAACCAGAAGTATATGTAAGACAGATTCTGGAGCATTTCGGACTTGCGCAGTATTTCACAGAAATCGGCGGAAGCGAAATGGATGGCCGAAGAACTAACAAAACAGAAGTGATCGAAGATGTTCTTAAACGACTGAACATGGATAAGCACAGAGAACAGGTTATTATGATCGGTGACAAAGAACATGATGTATACGGAGCACGTAAAGCGGGTCTGGAATGTATGGCAGTTTCTTTTGGATATGGAACTAAAGAAGAACTTACACAGGCAGAACCTCTTAAAATTGTTGATTCTGCAGAAGAGATTGTAAATTTTTTCGCCTGAGCCCTCTGCGAAAACAAAGTATTGTTTCTAAAATTTGGAGGGCAGGATATCCCGTAGGAATCCATTTCGTGATTTCCCAGATTGTTGCAGGAACTGCGCTGGCAGTATTTGCGAGAACTACAGCAAATTCAGCCGAGACATATTATAATTATACGATTTTTCTCACAGGGCTCACAGGAATTCTGGCAATGATTCCGGCATTATATTTCTATCGGAGGGATAAAGTCAGAAGAATTGCCGGTGGTCTGATTCCGGCTCAGCAAAAAGTAGCACTTTCTTTACCGGAAGTAATTCTTTTACTCCTGGCAGGTGCCGGGCTTGCGCAATATGGAAACTTTCTGATGGCAATGCTTCAGTCATTTATCAACAGCAGCACTTATCAGGATAGTATGACCAGGATTACAGAGGGAAAATCGCTTTTTATGATGATTTTCTGGATGGGAATTGTTGCACCTGCAGCAGAAGAAATGATCTTCCGCTGGTTAATCTATCTGCGTCTGCGTGACTGGTTGAAGATGCCGGTGGCAGCAGTGCTTTCCGGACTGATCTTCGGTATTTACCACGGAAATATCGTACAGGGAATTTATGCAAGTATTCTCGGAACTGCATTTGCATGGATACTGGAAATGAGTGGAAATATTTACAGTAGTATGCTGCTTCATATGGGGGCAAATATCTGGTCATTGCTAATTACGGAATATGCACTGAATCTGTTTTCCATGAAATATGGTATAGAGATTTTAATACTGATTTACCTGATTTTACTGACCAGCTTGGTATACTGTTTTACTCATTTTGAAAAGATGTGCAGTATAAGAAAAAAGAAAAGAATGATATAAAAATAGAGACAAGATAAAGACATCTGCAATTGTGG
>CAKRVX010000040.1 GCA_934409175.1 uncultured Blautia sp. | reverse complement strand
GAGGTAGATAGGGCAGAGGTGGAAGTGCAGTAATGCATGGAGCTGACTGTTACTAATCGGGTGAGGGCTTGACCAAAGAATCGCAGGAAGTTAATTCTCAAGGAAATGTCAACATGTATGTAGTTTTGAGAGTATATAAAATATACTTTGTAGGGGATTGGTCAAATGGTATGATAGGGGTCTCCAAAACCTTTGGTGGGAGTTCGATTCTCTCATCCCCTGCTAAAAAGCCAGAAATCTTTGATTTCTGGCTTTTTTGTTATAATTTTGTATGAAATTAACATTCCATTTTTATTTTGTGATATACTGTTTTACATTAGTAGAATAAATAAGAGGTTTTTGATGGACGAGAAAATATATGTTACAAGCGAAATAGAAATTACCCTGCGTGTAATAGGTGGCAAATGGAAACCACTGATTTTGCATCTGTTACAGGAAGAAGGGGCACAACGGTATATGGATATTCTCAGATATCTGGAAAATGCGCCAAAGAAAACGCTTACAGCACAGCTGAGAGAATTGGAATTAGATGGGATTATTTGCAGGAATGTTATACCCACTGTCCCCATACAGGTGGAATATTCCATAACAGAACATGGAAAGACTCTATTTCCGATACTGGATGCGATTTCCGATACTGGATGCGATGTGTGAGTGGGGATACAACAATACTGATGGAAGATATATTATGACACATCCTACCTGTGATACAGAAAAGTAGGGTACCTGGATGTAACTAAGGAGAATTTTAGTGTCCTGGGAATAAAAAAGTGCCGTCTTGCGGAGTGAAATCATTATTGATAGAATTCATCTTGTAAAAGATAAAGCACAAAGCAAGGGGGAATAAAAATGTTTGGATTCGAATTTTATACACCGACAAAGGTTATATTTGGCAAAGACACGGAGAAGCAGATTGGAGAGATACTTAAAGAGTATGGCGCAAAGAAGGTATTGATTCATTATGGTGGGAGCAGTGCAGTTCGTTCAGGTTTACTTAACAGAATAAAAACTGCTCTTAATGAAAGTGGAATTGCTTATGTGGAACTTGGTGGTGTTGTACCTAATCCGCACTTGTCAAAAGTACGTGAAGGGATTGCACTTGGAAAGGCAGAAGGGATTGATTTTATTCTGGCAGTTGGTGGTGGCTCGGTTATTGATTCATCAAAGGCAATTTCTTATGGACTTGCGGAACTGGATAAAGATGTTTGGGAATTATTTGAGGGGAAACGGGAAGCGGAGAAATTTCTTCCGGTAGCTTCTGTTCTTACGATTGCTGCAGCGGGAAGCGAGACGAGTAACAGCTGTGTTATCACAAATGAGGAAACAGGTGAAAAACGAGCATATGATGATGATATTTCCAGACCGAAATTTGCAATTATGAATCCTGAACTTACAATGAGTCTACCCGATTATCAAACAGAGGCGGGCTGTACTGATATTATGATGCATACTATGGAACGGTATTTTACACAGGGCGGTAACATGGAACTTACAGATGAAATAGCTGAGGGGCTGCTTCGTACGGTAATGAAGTATGCCGAAATCCTGCACAGTGATCCGCATAACTATGAGGCACGCGCCGAGATTATGTGGGCCGGAAGTCTTGCACACAATGGTTTAACGGGGTGTGGAAATGACGGAGGTGATTTTGTGTCACATATGCTGGAACATGAGATGGGAGGAATGTTCGACGTAACACACGGCGCTGGGCTTGCAGCAATATGGCCAAGCTGGGCACGTTATGTATATAAAGACTGCCTGCCGCGTTTCGTACGCTATGCAGTTAATGTGATGGGAGTTGCACCTGCTGTGAAAGATGAGGAAACGGCATTAAAAGGAATAGAGGCAATGGAGGAATTTTATCATCGTATTGGTATGCCGGTTAATATGAAAGAACTTGGAATAAATCCTACAGAGGAACAGATTTTGGAAATGGCTGAATCGTGTGCCAATGCGGTTGGTGGCCGGAAAGGTTCTGCAAAAGTTTTATTTCAGAGAGACTTTGCGGACATATATCGTATGGCAAAGTAATAAAAATGTATCTTGACACAATATGTTATGTGTAGTATGATAAACGGGAATTTCGGGGAATGAAGTGCTCCCCTGGGAAACCAAAACCGCTCATTTAGGCTGATGACTTCTACGATTAATTAATCATATGTAATTGTTAATTGATCGTGGAAAGTCTCAGCTTTTTTTTGTGCGAAAAAATTAAAAAGAAGGAGTGATTACAATTATGTTAACGTCACTGTCATTTATTTTTCTGGTAGGTTTGGCAATGGGAGCTATCTGTCAGAAACTGAAACTTCCGCGTATTATCGGAATGCTTGCAACCGGAATTGTACTTGGACCATATGTCCTGAATCTTCTGGATCCAAGTATTCTTTCTATCTCTGCAGATCTGCGGAAAATGGCACTGATCATCATCCTGTTAAAGGCAGGATTATCCCTGAATCTGGATGATTTAAAGAAGGTAGGCAGACCTGCGATTATGATGTCTTTTGTACCGGCATCTTTTGAAATTATCGGTTATTTATTATTTGCACCGGCGATTCTGGGAATTACCCGAGTAGAAGCAGCAGTTATGGGCTCTGTACTTGCTGCGGTATCTCCGGCAGTAGTAGTACCTAGAATGGTTCAGCTGATGGAAACAAAATATGGAACAGAGAAAGCTATTCCACAGATGATCATGGCTGGAGCCTCCTGCGACGACATCTTTGTTATCGTATTATTTACGACATTCTTGAGCATGGCACAGGGCGGCAGTGCAGACATCAAAGCATTTGCCAATATTCCGGTTTCGATCATTCTGGGAATTATTCTTGGTGCAATTGTAGGATATCTGTTGTATTTATTCTTCGAAACTGCTTATGCAAAGAAACATTATGTAAGAAACAGCATGAAAGTGATCATTGTCCTTGGCTTCTCTTTCCTTCTGATCGCAATTGAAGGCTGGCTGGAAGGAAAAATTGCAGTATCCGGGCTTCTTGCGGTTGTGAGTATGGCATGTGTTCTGAAAATGAAATGCACTGCTTTCGTATCTAAGAGACTGTCAGAGAAATTCGGAAAACTCTGGCTTGCTGCAGAAGTAATTCTTTTTGTTCTGGTAGGTGCAGCCGTAGATATCCGCTATACACTGGACGCTGGTCTTGCTGCTGTTGCCATGATTTTTGTAGCATTGATCTTCCGTTCTTTTGGCGTACTGCTTTGTACGGTGAAGTCAAATCTTACTGTGAAAGAACGAGCTTTCTGTGTAGTCGCATATCTCCCGAAAGCAACAGTACAGGCAGCAATCGGTTCGGTTCCATTTGCCGCAGGACTGCCGTGTGGAAAGATTGTACTTTCTGTAGCTGTTATGGCGATTATCATCACGGCTCCGCTGGGGGCTTTTGGCATGGACCTTACTTATAAGAAATTTCTGACAAGAGAAGAATGCAGGTAGAATATTTTTTCGGATTTTTATGGGAAAACAAAAATCAGATAGCGTTTTGTAACAAATAACGGTATAATTAATACTACAGAAATAAAAAAGAAGGGAGGCCGGAGATTTCTATGAAACCAGTTATTTCAATTGGAAATCAGGATTTCAGATCCATAAGAGAAAATCATAATTTCTATGTAGATAAATCGGATTTCATCCGTGAATGGTGGGAAAATCAGGATACAGTTACCTTAATTACCCGCCCGAGACGATTTGGAAAAACATTGAATATGAGTATGCTGGAGAATTTTTTTTCCATCCAGAATGAGAAAAAGGAAGAGTTATTCGAGGGACTTTTTATATGGGAAGACCAAAAGTACAGAACGCTTCAGGGAAGTTATCCGGTCATATTTTTAAGTTTTGCATCCGTAAAGGGAGAAACATACCTGGAAGCCAGAGAGGGAATTATACAGATCATTCTGGATCTGTATACGAAGTACGATTATCTGAGACTGAGTGATAAACTGAGCGAAAAAGAAAAAGCTTATTTTGATTTTATAAAAGCAGATATGTCAAATACGATTGCAGCAATGTCTCTGCACAGACTAGCCTTATGTATGAACAGGTATTATGGGAAAAAAGTTCTGATCCTGCTGGATGAATATGATACACCTCTGCAGGAAGCATATGTACGTGGATACTGGAATGAACTGACTTCTTTTATGAGTAATTTGTTTAATGCTACGTTTAAAACAAATCCATACATGGAACGCGGTCTTTTGACAGGAATTACCCGGGTAAGCAAGGAATCGATATTTTCCGATCTGAACAATCTTGAGATTGTAACAACTACTTCCAATAAATATAGGACTGCATTTGGATTTACCCAGGAAGAAGTTTCGTCTGCACTGAAACTTTTTGAAATGACAGATCAGGGAGAGAAAGTCAGAAAATGGTATGATGGTTTTTGCTTTGGGAACAGGAATGATATTTATAATCCCTGGTCCATCACCAAGTTTCTGGATACGGGAAAATTTGACAGCTACTGGGTAAATACAAGTTCTAATTCTCTGGCCGGAAAACTTATTCAGGAAGGAACTCCGGACATAAAGATATCGATGGAGGATCTTCTGGCGGGAAAAACAATCGAAACAGCAGTGGACGAAGAGATTGTTTTTGAACAGTTAGAGAATAACAGTACTGCGGTATGGAGTCTGCTGCTTGCCTGCGGATATTTAAAAGTAAATAAAGCTTCCGAGGATGGGGCAGGAGGAATATACAGCCTGTCATTGACAAATCACGAAGTAAAGAATATGTTCAGGCGTATGATACAGGGATGGTTTGGAAAGTCTTCAGTGAGATACAATGACTTTATCAAAGCGCTTATCGCAGATGACGTGGATTATATGAATCAGTATATAAATGAAGTTGCCATGCAGACATTCAGTTTCTTTGATACAGGCAGGAATTCAGCGGGGGATTCAGAGCCGGAGCGATTCTATCATGGATTTGTACTGGGACTTATAGTCGAACTTGCAGATCGGTATAGAATTACATCTAACAGAGAAAGCGGTTTTGGCAGATATGATATTATGCTTGAGCCACTGGACAAGAGCAAAATAGCTTATGTAATAGAATTTAAAGTTTTTAAACCCAAAACAGAAAAAAATCTGCAGGAAACAGCTCAGAATGCATTGGATCAGATTGTGGAAAAAAATTATGACGCTGAACTCATTGCAAAAGGGGTAGTAAAAGAAAATATACGTCACTTTGGATTTGCATTTAAGGGAAAAGAAGTGCTGATCATTCAGGGTGATAAGAATAAAAATACTGTATAAATAAAAGCTGCTGTACAAACCGAGAAAAAGAGTAATTCTTTTAAGGATGGTTGTACAGCAGCTTTTCAGTTATAAACAAAATTATCTGATAGAAATCAAGGCATCAGGCAGATAGAAAAATCAGCATAATTCCTGCAGCTTATCAATGATTTCCTGAATCTCAGCACGGGAGAAGCCTCCAAAGCTACACAGAGAGCGAAGCGGCATGGAATCTGTCATTGCTTCTACCATTTCTTCTGAAATTGCTTCTGCGGCAGATTCGGAAGAAGTTGTTTCTGAACCACCGTTCATAGCGGACAGATACTTAGATGTCAACTCTTTTGCGGTTTCCTTTGTCTTAGGATGACGGAGCAGTTCTCCAAGTGTGGTATTCATATGAACATGCATAGGGATCACCTGGCTGCTGGAGAGTTCGATGGTTTCACAGAGATGGATATCTCTGGAAGATGCACCGATCAGAAGCTCATATTTACCGCTTGCTGCATACCAGTCATGTAATTCGGTATTATACCATGCAAAACTGCGTTTATCTAATTCCATAGTAACTGTCTTGGTTTCGCCAGGAGCAAGCTGGACTTTCTCAAAGCCTTTCAGTTCTTTTTCAGGACGGATCGCAGAAGCAGTCATATCTTTGACATAGAGCTGAACAACTTCTTTTCCGGCAATGCTGCCTGTATTTGTCACATCTACAGAAACGGTGATAGTATCTTTGTCTGTCGGATTTGTGTTGGAAATCTGCAGATTGCTGTATGCAAAGGTAGTATAGGAGAGTCCGTATCCAAATGGATAAGCAACTTCCATCTGTTTGGTATCATAATAACGATATCCTACAAACACACCCTCACGATATTCCACTTTATCACCGCCGCCAAAGTTCAGATAGGATGGATTGTCAGCCAGTTTCATCGGAATTGTCTCGGCAAGTTTACCGCTGGGGTTCACAACACCATAGAGGATATTTGCAACAGCAGCACCGCCTGCCTGACCGCCAAGGTAAGCTTCAAGAATACCCTTCACATCGTTGATCCATGGCATTTCTACAGGAGAACCATTATGAAGAACGATCACTGCATTTGGCTGAACTTCCAGAATTTCAGCGATAAGACGGTTCTGGCATTCAGGCAGTTCCATATGGGAACGGTCATATCCTTCAGATTCAAAACTGTCCGGAAGTCCTGCAAAAATCACAACTTTATCAGCTTCTTTTGCAGCCTGAACTGCTTCAGCGGCAAGTTTTTCATCATAGAAATCTTTATCAGCCGGGAAACCTTCAGCGTAAGTAACCTGTGCATCAGCAGGAACTGATTCCAGTGCATTGGTAACTTTGAAGCAGTTGATATGGGAACTTCCGCCACCCTGGAAACGAGGTTTCTTGGCGAAACCACCGACAAAAGCAACTTTTTCAGAAGTTTGCAGAGGCAGAATCTGGTCTGCATTTTTCAGAAGGACCATAGATTCTTCTGCGATACGGCGTGCTTCTTCATGGCCTTTTTCCATGGTAAATTCCTGTGGTGCACGGTGATCTGCATATTTGAAGATAATATTCAGGATACGTTCTACAGCCTGGTCCAGAACTTCTTCTTTCAGAGTTCCGTTCTTTACAGCTTCCACGATCAGAGCATCATTTGTTCCGTTGGAACCTGGCATTTCCAGTTCCAATCCGGCTTCCAGACCTTTTACACGGTCATTGACAGCACCCCAGTCGGACATTACATATCCTTCAAATCCCCAGTCATTGCGAAGAACATCTGTGAGAAGCCATTTATTTTCTGAAGCAAAAGTGCCGTTTACCTGATTGTAAGAGCACATAAATGTATATGGCTGAGCTTTCTTTACAGCAGTCTCAAATGCTGGGAAATAGATTTCACGGAGAGTTCTTTCATCTACTTCAGAGGAGTTGCTCATACGATGATATTCCTGGTTATTAGCTGCGAAATGTTTGATGGAAGTTCCAACATGCTGGGACTGTACACCATTGATAAATGCAGCGGCAATTTCGCCTGCGAGGTATGGGTCTTCGGAATAATATTCAAAGTTTCTTCCACAGAGTGGAGAACGTTTGATATTAACAGCCGGTCCTAAGATGACAGATACATCATTTGCCTGAGCCTCTTTCCCAATCGTTTCACCCATAGATTCCATTAATTCACGGTCGAAAGAGCAGGCGCTCAAAGCAGCAGGAGGGAAGCAGACAGCTTTGATACTGTCATTCATTCCAAGATGATCTCCTTTGTCGTCCTGCTTACGCAGCCCGTGAGGGCCATCACTTACCATTACCTCCGGAATTCCAAGTCTTTCCACACTCTTCAGATGCCAGAAATCAAGACCTGAGCACATGCCTGCCTTTTCTTCAAGAGTCATCTGGCTGACGATTTTCTTTAAATCATGTTTCATGATAGATACCTCCATAAAATTTTATATAAAAAATTATATGTTACTGTTTTATCAGGACAGATAAGCTTTTTGGTTTAATTGTAATCGATCTGCCCTTTCTAGACTGGACTATATCACCTGCAAATGATAAAATATAGTAAAATATTGTTATAAATAACATAATTTTGCCATAAAGGGATTTGCTATGAAGAATATTAACGATAATCATCAGGAAGAAAAAATAGCAGAGAACCGAAGCATGGATACCTTATTTGAGAGAAGGGAAAATCTTCAGAGACATGCATCCTATGCCAGCGAACGTCTGCAGTACGACGCGATTAAAAATGGTCAGACGGACAGAATTCTGTCTATCTTCCAGAAAACACCGGATGGAACCCCGGGAGTTCTGTCCAGAAATGAGCTGCGAAACAGCAAGAATATGTTTATCGCAGGAATTACTCTGTTTACGAGAGCTGCAATTGAAGGCGGAGTGCCGGAAGAAACGGCATATGCTTTAAGTGATGGCTATATTCAGACTGTGGAAGAATGCACAAATAAGTATTCGATAGAAAAACTGTCGCAAAAAGCAGCAATGCGGTTTGCAGAAGAAGTACAGAAATATGGGATGCGAAATTACAGCAGAACGATCGAGGCGGCAGTAAAATATATCCATCTTCACCTGCATGCGCCCATTACACTGGAAGAGACCGCGACGGCAGCAGGAATCAGCCCGAGTTACCTTTCCAGACTGTTTAAAGAAGAAACAGGAATGTTTTTAGTTGACTATATCCAGAAAGAACGGATAGAAGCTGCCTGTAATATGCTGACATACTCAGATTATACAGCGGCGCAGATCAGTGAGTATCTTTGTTTTTCTACACAGAGTTATTTTATAAAGATATTCAAAAAATATACAGGGACTACACCTGCGAAATATAGAAAATACAAAGTTCAGAACTGGAAATAATAATGATATTTTGGGTTATGGACATACAGTTAAAAAATCTACGGAAAAGGACTATTGCAAATTAAGGCAATGGTTCTTTTTATTTTTTGTTATATAAAATCACTCCGTAATGTTTCAATGACATAAAAATTCACATAAATGTTCATATAAATGTTTTATGGGAGAAAGTATGAATGATTAAAAAATTTAATTTTAATATACAATATATACAAAAAATAGTAATAAAAACCATACTAAATAAACAAAATACAAAACAAAACCAAAACAATATAAATAATTATACTGAAATATTTATATAGTTGTTTATAATTTAAAACATCGAAAACGAAGAAAAATTATCAAGAAACGAACGGAGGTAATTTTATGAAAGGTTTAAAAAGCTTCAGAAAGATTTTGGCAGTGGCAGCAGCTTCGGCGATGGTAATGGGTATGACATCATCAGCATGTATGGCGCAGGATGAAGCTGACACAGAAGTATTAAAAGGCGGCGGTTCCAACATCGTATATGTAATCACTCCATCTGTATCCAACCCGGCATTTAAAACAGAAGCTGATGCAGCGGAAGCAAAAGCGAAAGAACTGGGATATGAAGTAAAAACAGCATCCCATGATGATGATCCTACGAAACAGACGGAACTCTTTGACAGTGCCATTGCAGATAAAGCAGCAGCGATCATCTGCGACAACGCAGGTGCAGACGCCACAGTAGAAGCAGTAAAGAAAGCAAGAGATGCGGGAATCCCTACATTTCTCATTGACCGTGAAATCAACGAAACAGGCGTTGCAATTTCACAGATTGTTGCAAACAACTACCAGGGAGCAAAGGATATCGCTGAGAAGTTCGTAGAGGTAATGGGGGAGAAAGGAAATTATGTAGAACTTCTGGGAAAAGAATCCGATACAAATGCTGGAGTGCGTTCCAGCGCGTTCCATGAAGTGATCGACCAGTACCCGGACATGAAAATGGTAGGTCAGCAGACAGCAAACTGGGAGAAAACAGAAGCCTATGACAAGATGGAATCCATGCTTCAGGCAAACCCGGATATTCAGGGCGTGATCTGTGGTAACGATACTATGGTAGAAGGTGTCTGTGCAGCACTTCAGGCAGCAGGAAAAGATATTCCGGTTATCGGAGTTGACGGTTCTGATGAAGTAGCAGCTCTGATCAGATCCGGACAGGCAACAGGAACAGCACTGCAGCAGTTCGCACTGATGTCCGAGAAAGCAGTTGAGCAGGCAGATAAATATCTGAAAGAAGGTTCCACAGGAATGGACGAGAAACAGCTTGTTGACTGTATCGCTATTACAAAGGACAACGTAGATAAATTATCAGCATTTGTATATACAGAATAAAGGAGAACCATTATGAAAAAGCGTGTTTTAGCAGTGACTCTGGCTCTGACAGTTGCGGCGTCCATGATGACCGGATGCGGTGTGGTAAAAGTGATCAAGATCGGAGAAGAAGGAAAATATACAGGAGAAGTTGCCTTTGATGCAGACTCTGATGTAGAGGAATTCTGGGAAAGCAAAGCAGTTCCTGAACTGAATGAGAAAGCAGTAGATTTAAAAGATCTTCTGACAGAAGCAAACGGAGATCTGAAATCTCTTGGAGAGAAATACGGCAAATTTACAATGGTAGATTCCGGACAGTTAAATTATGTAGTAAAAGGAACCGGAACAGTAGAAGAAGTAGATACAGAGTCCCGTGCAGGATATATCCTGGTGAAACTGGACGGATATGACGGAAATGAAGAAATCAAGATCCAGGTAGGACCTGTTTACAAAGGATCCTCTATCCGAGATTCACTGGATTTCATCAAATACGGTGATTACAAGAACCAGGAAGAATGGGCAGCAGTTTCCAGAAGTATTAACGAACGAATTGACGCGAATGTGGTACAGCCGGCAGATCCGTCCTCTCTTGAAGGAAAGAAGATCATATTTACCGGAGCATTTACAGTATCTACAGAGAATACAGATGTGCTGATCACTCCAATTTCACTGGAAGCAGAATAAGAAATTCAGGGAACCTAAAAGGAGACGTTAATTATGGGCGAAACATATAGATGCAAAGAGAATGTATTTCTCCACGCAGAGAAGATAAGCAAGATTTATCCCGGCACCAAAGCCCTGGATCAGGTATCTTTTGACCTGCTGAAAGGAAAGGTAAATGTTCTGATCGGTGAGAACGGTGCAGGTAAATCTACACTGATGAAAATGATCGCAGGAATCGAACATCCGGATGAAGGGAAGATGTATATCGGCGATCAGGAAGTATTTTTCAAGAATACTACAGATGCCAGAAAACACGGAATCGGAATTATCCATCAGGAACTAAGCCTTTTCCCGAATATGAATGTATATCAGAACATTTATATGAACAAGGAAAAAACAAAAGGCCGCATGATCCTTAATGATAAAGAACACATGGAGGGTGCCAGAAAAGTTCTGGAAAGGCTGGAACATCCACTTGATCTCAATGCAAAAGTAGGTGAGCTTCGAGTAGGACAACAGCAGATGATCGAGATTGCCAGAAATCTGGTTGAAGATAATTTGAAAGTGCTGATCATGGATGAGCCGACTTCTTCTCTGAGCCAGCAGGAGGTTCAGGTACTGTTTAAGATTATGAGAGAACTGACTGCACAGGGAATTTCCATTGTTTATATTTCTCATCGTCTGGAAGAAATTATGGAGATCGGAGACCATATCACAATCCTCCGAGATGGAAAGTACGTCACAGATGCAGAAGTAAAAGACATTGATGTTCCGTGGATCGTACATCAAATGACTGGTGGTGCGAAGGATTATCCGAAGAGAAGCAGAACAGTAGACTGGCATAAAGTTCCAAATGTACTTGAGGTTAAAAATCTCTGCCTGCCGAAACCGGGCGGCGGATATCTGGTGGATCACTTGAACTTTGAACTGAAGCAGGGAGAGGTTCTGGGAATCTACGGACTGATGGGTGCAGGACGAAGCGAAGTATTTGAATGTCTGATGGGACTTCATCCGGAGCATACAGGCGAGGTTTATCTGGAGGGAAAGAAACTGGAGATCAAATCTATTTCCCAACAGATTGACCGTGGGTTTGCCCTGATTCCTGAGGACAGACAGGCACAGGGATTGATCCAGACACTGGATATCGAAAAGAATTGTTCTCTTTCCGCAATGAAGCGGTATAAGAAAGGTCCGTTCCTTGACAGCGGTCTTGAGGGTAGGAAAGTAGACGAACAGATTAAAGATATTCAGATCAAGGTGGCGGACAAACATCTTCCAATCTTGTCATTATCCGGCGGTAATCAGCAGAAGGTGGTAATTGGAAAAGGTCTGCTGACAGAACCGAAGATTCTTCTGATGGATGAACCAAGCCGAGGAATCGATATCGGAGCGAAGACAGAGGTTTTTGAAATCATTAATAAATATGCCCAGCAGGGACTTTCCATCATTGTGATTTCTTCTGAGCTTCAGGAAATAGTAGCAATTTCAGACAGGATACTGGTATTGTCAAACGGTCTGAAAACAGGAGAATTTATGGGTGATGAGATCCAGCAGGATACACTGGTGCTGGCTTCTTACAAGGGCCATCATAAAGATGAGAAAAAGGAGAGTTAAATTATGGCAGCGAAAAATACTTCACAGAATAATAAAATGATGATGACCCTTTTAAAAGGACGTACATTCATCGTACTGATCATTTTGATGATCTTCTTTGGAATTACAGCAGATAACTTCTTAAGTGCAGGAGCACTCCTTACAGTAGCCAAGCATGTGGCTCTTTACGGAATCCTTGCCATTGGTATGACATATGTAATCATCACAGGCGGTATTGACCTGTCTGTAGGTTCTATCGCAGGATTTGCAGGCATGATCGCCGGAGGCCTGATCCAGGAAGGTCTTACCCTGAAACCATTTGGCGTAACCTTATATTTCAGCGTACCGATGATCGTAATCATCACAGCAATCCTTGGTGCTCTGATGGGTATGCTCAACGGTGTGATCATTACCAAGTTTAAAGTAGCTCCGTTTATCGCAACACTTGGTACCATGTATATCTGGAGAGGCTTTGCAAATATCCGTTCCAACGGTGCTACATTCTCAAACCTTGCAGGAAGCAAAGGTCTTGGAAATATAGGATTCGAAGTATTTGGCCGTAACCTTGGCGGAACAGCAATTCCATGTGGTGTACTGATCCTTGCGGTAATCGCAGTGATCGCAGGTGTGATCCTGAAGAAAACACCGTTTGGATGGCACGTACTCTCTATTGGTGGTAATGAAAAAGCTGCAAAGCTTTCAGGCGTAAAAGTAGACAAAGTAAAAATCTGGGTTTATGCTTTCTCCGGTTTCTGCTCAGCAATCGTAGGTATCATCGCAACTTCCCAGCTTGTATCTGCAACACCTAAGACAGGTGAGTCCTGGGAAATGAACGCTATCGCAGCGTCCGTACTCGGCGGAACATCTATGGCAGGTGGTGTTGGAAGCATTGGAGGTACTATCATCGGTGCATTCGTAATCGGTGTGATCAATGATGGTATGACCATGTGCGGTGTTACAGAGTTCTGGCAGAAAGTAATCAGAGGCCTGGTGATCATTATCGCAGTAATCATTGATCAGGTACAGAGAAATCTGCAGGCAAAGATGGCACTTCAGGCACGGAATGAAAATAAATAAGAATTGATTAATACATATGACATTGAGGGTAAAATTTCTTTTACCTCTGAAAGTTTAATATATGAAATAATACCGGTATCAAATCGGTGCTGGTATTAGATATAATATTTCTCCAAATTTATTAAGAGAGACTATCGCAAAAGCAAGTTACGGATGCGATGGTCTCTTTTTAGTTGACGAAACCTTTTTTAAAGTTTAAAATGTTTAAATATAAGGATATAAAATTTAAAGAATAAAATTATCAATAAGAAAATAAACGGGAAAGTTAACAGTATAAATGGAGGATTTTCAAATATGGGTGTAAAAATGGTAGATGTTGCCAGATATCTGGGAGTATCCAAGGCAACGGTTTCCCTGGCGGTAAATGGCAAGCCGGGTGTGAACGAGGAAACCCGCAGAAAAGTTCTGGAATGTATGGAAATGCTGGAAAAGAACGGAAATAAATTGCCGCAGATGCAGCCGGAACACAGAGCAGGTTCTGCAGACAGAATGATCAAAGTAGTGATCATGAACCACAGAAAGAAAGTAGTATGTGACCCGGAACTGGACTTATGGTCTGAGGTTTTGACACCTTTGATGCACAGGCAAAAAAGATGCATTACATTTATAGCCTGACTTATATGAACGATACAGAGGAAGAAATCAGTGCGGTAGTTGCAGAGTGTAATATGCCGCTGATCGCAGGCGTGATCTTATTTGGAACAGAGATGGCGGGAGAGGACTTTAAGATTCTGGACAGGATCAACAAGCCTATCGTAATCTATGACTGCGAAATGCCGGAGGGCAAATACAGCAGCGTGTGTATTGATAACGCAGGTGCAGTACAGGAAGCTCTGAGGCTTCTTGAGAAAGCAGGAGCTGCAGACATCAAATATCTGGGGACAGGAAAGGAAATCTACAACTTCCGCAAAAGAAGAGAGGCATTCCGAAATGCCCTGATCGCAAATGACCATAGGCCAATCAGAAGTGATATTGTAGAACTTGGAAATACCATTCCTGAGATTACAGACCGTATGTCAGAATGGATGGACAGCCATCCCCTGCCGGAGGCATTTATCTTCGAAAACTATCAGATTTCCATTGGTGTATTGACTGCACTTCGCAGACGTGGAATACGTGTCCCGGAAGATGTGAAACTGGCAGGAATCGATGAGATTCCGGAATATATTATGGCAGACATTCCACTGACCCAGATTAAGATCCCTCATGCGGATCGTGCGGTCATGGCAATGGAACTTCTGGACATCGAGATCCGAAATCCATAGATGGCAAAGATTAAAATTTATGCTCAGCCGACAGTGATTTATAAGAAAAGTATGTAACACGAAAACCGGAAAAATCTGGATTTAAACTTTGGTGTTTAAAAATGACACGGTTTTATGATTAAAATGTGCAAAACGGAACAATTGTAGAAGAACTGGAAAACGGAGCAAAATAATAAAAAACAACATGAAATCAGGCTCCTGCTTCAACTGCCGTCAAAAGCAACTGGCAGTGAGCCTGAACGTAGTTAGGTGGATAAAGTGTCTGCTTCACGGGGCGATTTGGGTCAAGCGGATATTCGCAATTGAAGCAGGGGACTTACTTGATTCGGTTAAAATAAAGAAACAGATAATGTAATAGGATGAAAGTCAGAAAGGAAAAGAAGAATAATGGGTAGCATTTTTGTTGAGAAATATAAAATTTTTGAAGTGGAACTGACCGGCACAGAAGCAGGGAATCCATTTAAAGATGTAGAAGTAACAGCTGATTTCAGCAACGGAACAGAGAAACTGACGGTCAAAGGATTCTATAAAGAAAACGGAAAGTATGCTGTCCGTTTCATGCCGCAGACAGAAGGTACATGGTCTTATACGGTACATAGCAATGATTCTCAGTTGAACGGTGCAGCAGGAGAATTTACCTGTACACCTGCACAGCCGGGAAATCACGGTCGTGTATGTCTGAAGAAAGACGTACTTCCGAAAAAAGAAGTAAACTTCTATGAAACAGAAGATGAGTTCCATTTTGCATATGAAGATGGTACCCGTTTCCAACCGTTTGGAACTACTTGCTATGCATGGATCAATCAGGCAGAAGAAATTCAGGAGAAAACATTAAAGACTCTGGCAGCGGCTCCGTTTAACAAGATCAGAATGTGTATTTTTCCGAAATTTTACACTTACAATACAACAGACCCGGAAAGATATGTATTCTACGGAAATTCAGCAGATGGATTTGATCTGGAACATTTTGATAATATATTCTTTGAAAATCTGGAAAAGAGAATCAGACAGCTTGATGATCTGGGAATCGAAGCAGATATTATACTTCTTCATCCATATGACCGCTGGGGCTTCAGCAAAATGAAAAAAGAGCAGGATATTTTCTATCTGACTTATGTTGTGAGAAGACTAAGTCATTTCAAGAATGTATGGTGGTCTCTGGCAAATGAATACGATCTGATGCCATGGAAACCTGTACAGGACTGGGAAATTTACGCAAAGGTAGTTATGGAAAATGATCCGTACGGACATCTTCGCTCTATCCACAACTGCATCCCGTTATATGACCACAACAGACCGTGGATTACTCATGTAAGTGTACAGCGTGTGGACGTATACAAGACAGCAGAGATGGTCACAGACTGGAGAAATCAGTACAGAAAACCGGTTATCGTAGATGAGGTCGGCTACGAAGGTGACATGGATTTCGGCTGGGGAAATCTTACAGGCGAAGAAGAAACCAGAAGGTTCTGGGAAGGTTGTATGCGTGGCGGATATCTGTCTCACGGAGAAACATTCGTAGAAAAAGGTAATCAGATCTGGTGGTCCCATGGTGGAGAACTTTACGGAGAGAGTGTTTCCAGAATCGGATTCCTGAAGGACATTCTGGCAGAAGTACCAGAAGACGCAGAACCACTGAAACTTACACCTGAGAATCATGAGGCAAACTGGGATTCTGTATGTCTCCATGAGGGGGAGAAATATTTCCTGTACTATTATGGATTCTCCCGTCCGATGTACAGAAACTATGTACTTCCGGCAGGAAAGAGATACAAATTGGAACTGATCGACACTTGGAATATGACTGTAGAGGAACTTCCGGAAGTTTATGAAGGAAAGATCCGTATCCGTATGGGCGCACGCCAGTATATGGCAGTCAGAATGAAAGAGGTAAAATAATTCCGTTTTTTCTGTTTCAGGACAAAAGAGAGAAGCTGTTGCAAAATAGATGGAAATCTATGGAGCAGCAGCTTTTTTTGTATGGCAGAAAAATAAACCACCTGCTCGGCAGGTGGAGGGAGTAGCTTTAGCTTCAAGTAAAAAACCTC
>CAKRVX010000039.1 GCA_934409175.1 uncultured Blautia sp. | reverse complement strand
CTTATGAGAATGGTACTGTAGAAGAAATTCCTACAGAGTACGGATATGCGACTAAATTTGGCGAACTCCTGAGCACTTCTCTGGAAAAGACAGATGGTGGAAGCGTTGACGGATATCCGCAGGCAGGTACTTATAACGTTTATTATAAAGTGGGTTCAATCGAAGAAACGGCATGTGTTAATAATGTACAGGTAAAATCGTTATCAGAAATGCCGGCAATCAATGGTTATACATCTGCCACAGCCGATATTACAGGGGATAGAAACGCGTGGGTAAAATTCACAACAGGCAGTGAGAGCAGGTATTTGATTGAATCTTCATCGGGTGATCCAAGTTCTAAGATTGTGGTAAATCAGTATTATGAAGACGAACATATGATGATTGATTACAAAAGTAATACAAGTGGAGAGGTGTTTAAACTTCAGCCTAATACAACTTATTATATTTCTCAATGGCAGAAAGAAAATACTCCTGTTACTTTCAACGTGAAATGTTGTATGCCTCAGAGCATTGCCATCACTAATCTGGATCAGACCAAATACTGGTATAAGATTGATTCTTCATTAAGAGCAGGAATGGCCTACAAGGGATTGGTTTTTGAAGTTACTTATACAGATGGTCATACAGAAAAGATTAACGCTAAATGGGATGGAGAATATAACCTCCAGATGGATTCTGCCGGAAATGAATATCATGTATATCTGCAGACATTAGATGGTGAGATGCTTAGTTATGACGAAAACTATGAACCAGGAAAATATCAGTATGTAGTAGAGTATGATGAGGATGGAAATACGATTGTAAGTGCTCCGCATTATATTCAGATTGTACATCCGGATACAGCACCGGAATTAAAACAGGATGCATCTAAGGCCTGCGTAACAGAAATAAAAGCAGAAAATGGACAGGCAGTAGTGAAATTTGTTCCGGCATATGATTTGAAATGTACGCTGTCTACAGATCAGGATTTCAATGGGAAAGATGGAAATCGTTCAGAGCGATTCACAGTATATGATTCAAACCTGGAGGAAATTAACGATTTCAGCAGCTATAAAGGCGAGAAGTTTGAAAAGGGAAAAACTTACTATTTATATGCACAGACAGAACAGAATACTGTTAAATTCCAGTCAGAATATTACAGTGAGATTGTTTCTGCGAAATTGATAAAGGAACCGAAACAGAAATGTTTCTATGAAGGAACTGTAAGACGTGATGAATTCTATATGCCGGGTGGAGAAATTGAACTCGCATACGCGAATGGAACAAAAGAGGTTATTTCTACAAATGCCCGCAATCCCTATAGTGCTACTAAGTTTGGTGAGGCACTGAAGGTATATTGTGATACTGGAGCAGATACCGGAACAGATTATGTTGGACCGGGAACCTATGATGTAAGGTTTAGTATAAGCGGATATGATAAGAATATATGGATAAAAGATGTAGAAGTAAAACCAGTTGAAGAGATACCGGCCATTAATATAAAGGGTAAAATTACTGTTGAGCCTGCAGGGGTAGGAGCTGGAACATGGTTTCAGCTGAGAACAGGAGCCACAGGTACATGTAAAATTGACTGCGTTGGTGATGTACTGCAGGGATTAGATATTTGTCGGTACAATCCGGAAACACGTGAATTGGAATTTGATAAAGGAATGGTCAGTGGGGAAATCTGCCATTTATCTCCATACAGTACTTATTATATCAGTACATCAGTATATGTAGGTTCTGCTTTGACATTCAGTGTAACTTCAGAGGATGAAGAAACTGCTATGATTGCAGATTGTAAGATTACTATGCAGTCAGAATATACTTATACAGGTGAAAATATCACTCCGTCTCCGGAGCTGACTTATAAAGGAACCAAATTACAGGAAAACAAAGATTATACAGTTTCTTATAGTGGTACAAATAAAGAACTGGGCACTGGTATTATTACGATTACCGGAGCAGGTAATTATCACGGAACTATACAGAAAGCATTTGTAATTATAATGGAAACTCCTGTTCTGACAGTTCAACAGGATGGATCTTCAAGTGTGAAACTGACATGGAAAAGAGTTCTGGGTGCAGATGAGTATGAGGTCTACCGTAAAGACGGTGAAAGCTGGAAAGTGATAGACAGTCTGTCTATGGAAGAAACTACAGATACCGGATTAGCAAAAGGAACTACTTATCAGTATAAAATTCGGGCAATCTGCTGGGGACCGGAATCCAAGAGCCATTATTCGGAAGTAAAATCCATCACTATCGGTTCTGCAACACCGACTCCGGCCCTTTCTCTGAAAACACCGTCCATCAGCACAGCGGCATTGTCCGGAACTACTGGTGTAAAGCTGACGTGGAAAAAAGTTGCAAGCGCAGAGAAATATTATATTTACCGCAGCGCAGACGGAAAAAAATGGACAACAGTGAAATCTACGGCAGCCACTGCTTATACAGATACCGGCCTGACAAAAGGAGCCACTTATATTTACAGACTGCGTGCATATTCCACCAAAGCCAGACCAAGTAAATACAGCTCCTATTCCAAAACCAAATCGATTTTAGTGCCGTTGGTATTATCAAAACCGACTCTGACAGTTACGAAATCAGGTATTAAAGATCTGAAACTGGTCTGGAAGAAAGTAGCAGACGCACAGAAATATGAAATTTACCGTTATGATAAAAATAAATGGGTAAAAATTAAAACGGTAAGTTCAAAAACTTTAAATTACATAGACAAAAACAAGAAAAAAGGAACTACCTATAAATACAGGATACGTGCATATTCATCAAAAGCAGCACCAGATAAATACAGCGCATATTCTGCAGTGAAATCTGTAAAAAGATAAAAATACAGATTATATTATAAAATCCGGAAGGCTTGCAGCTTTCCGGATTTTATGTAATTTAAGGTTGATTTTGCAGAGTATTTTTGCTATTGTAAAAACATCTGAAAGATAGACTGTCTGGAATTATTATTCCGGACTATTTTTATGCTGTAGGAAATTATAAAAAACCGGGGGAAAGGAGAAAAAGGTGACAGATCAGGAGCGCTATATGAAAGAAGCCATACGTCAGGCAAAAAAGGCGGAGGCATTGGAAGAGGTTCCTATTGGCTGTGTGATCGTATATGAGGGAAAGATCATTGCCAGAGGATATAACAGAAGAAACACAGATAAAAATACATTGTCCCATGCAGAACTGAACGCTATTCGCAAAGCCAGTAAAAAACTGGGAGACTGGAGGTTGGAGGGCTGCACTATGTATGTGACGTTGGAGCCTTGCCAGATGTGCTCCGGAGCGTTGGTACAATCCAGAATTGATGAGGTGGTGATCGGATGCATGAATGCCAAGGCGGGCTGTGCTGGTTCTGTCATGAACCTTCTTCAGGTAGAAGGTTTTAATCATCAGGTAAAGGTCACCCGGGGTGTTCTGGAAGAAGAATGTTCCACCATGCTCTCAGAGTTTTTCAGGAAACTTCGCGAAAAGAAGAGACAGGAAAAAGCAGTGAGGAAGTCTGAACAGATGAAATCAGCAGAAAGAAAGAAGGAAAAAGAGGTATGAAAAACACAACTAATGATATGACTTCAGGCAGTCCGGTGAAACTGATCATAATGTTTATGATACCCATGTGCCTGGGAAATCTTTTTCAGCAGTTTTATAATATTGCTGATTCTATCATAGCCGGTAAATTTATCGGAGTAAATGCGTTGGCTGCAATAGGGAGTACCGGATCCCTGATGTTTTTTGTAACCGGCTGGCTGAACGGACTGAGCAGTGGTTTTGCGATCATCATAGCTCAGATGTTCGGGGCCAGAAAATATGACAGAATGCGTCATTATGTGGCAATGTCCATTTATCTGATGGCAGCGTTCTCCATTGCAATGACTATTGGCTTTGGTATTGCAAACAAACCGATCCTGCGTCTGATGAATACACCGGATGAAGTGTTCGGAGATGTGAAGGCATATATGGGAATCATTTACGCGGGTCTGATCGTTACCGGTGCTTATAATGCGCTAGCTGCTTTTCTGAGAGCGTTGGGAGATTCGAAATCTCCATTATATTTCCTGATCATTTCTGCTGTGATAAATGTAATTCTTGATATCGTATTTATCGCATGCCTGGGAATGGGGGTAGAAGGATGTGGATACGCTACAGTGATCGCACAGGGTATTTCTGCACTTTGCTGCCTGTTTTATATTTCGAAGAGATTTCCGCTTCTACATCTGAAAAAGAAAAATTTTGAAATTGCATGGAACAGTTTCGGCCGTCTGCTGAAATTGGGAATCCCTATGGGGCTGCAGTTTTCTATTACAGCCATTGGAACGATCATTGTACAGGGAGCCATTAATGTATATGGTCCGGTATATATGGCGGGATTTTCGGCAGCAGGAAAGATCCAGAATATTTTTGCCACAGTATTTACTGCTTTTGGTGCGACTATTGCTACTTATGTAGGACAGAATCGTGGAGCTGGAAAGATGGACAGAGTCAGACAGGGAGTGCGCTGTACACAGATGATGATCTTCGGATGGAGTATCTTTGTTATGGTGCTGATGTTCTTCTTTGGAAAATACCTGACCTACATGTTTGTAGATTCGGCGGAAACAGAAGTTGTGCAGGCATCTGTCACTTATTTTCGCACGGTATTCTGGGCTTATCCGTTTCTGGGAAGTATTTTTTTGTACAGAAATACTCTTCAGGGAATGGGATATGGATTGGTTCCGATGCTTGGAGGCGTATTTGAACTTGTGGCAAGAACGTGTATTGTAGTGCTGATTGCGGGACATACTTCTTTTGGAGGCGTATGCTGTGCAGATCCTGCCGCCTGGCTGGCAGCACTGATTCCTATTGTGCCTTATTATTTTCACATCATGAAAAAATATAAGAATGTACAAAGCATAAAAGCGATGGAAGAATAAAAAAGAAACAGCATCCGGAGAAAACCGAATGCTGTTTTTATGTGAAAAAATTTGTATTCTTTTTTTGCGCGCCGCACCTCGGAATGGTTCCACAGACGTTACCTCTACAGTTAACTCAGCTCAGGCACCCTTACGGCACACAAGAGCTTCTGCTTAGTGCTGCTACATTCCTGTCCTGACACGGTTCACAGATTCCTGTTGCGTAAGACCCAAACGTCAACGCCACTTATAGAGGGCAGCTCCACAGGATACAAGCCTCAGATTGGCATCACCCCTGCTGTAGCGGATTGCAGGTACAGGGCACCGCTATCTCCCCGGCTGCGCGGAATTAATTATAGAGGTTTTTGGAACTTTTGTCAATACTAAATAAAACAGAACAGGGGTATTAAACTATTGTAGGAAAAACAGAAATATTATATAATAATATATAGAGTAGAAAAAATTCAGGGAGGTACTATCATGATAAAAAGAATAGGTATGCTTACCAGCGGCGGTGACTGTCAGGCTTTGAATGCAACCATGCGTGGCGTAGTAAAGGGACTGAGCAATAATGTAGACGAGCTGGAAGTTTATGGCTTTGATGATGGATACAAGGGGCTTATTTATGGTAAATACCGTATGCTTACATCCAAAGATTTTTCAGGAATCCTTACACAGGGAGGCACGATACTTGGAACATCCAGACAGCCATTTAAACTGATGCGTGTACCGGATGAGAACGGTCTGGATAAGGTTGAAGCTATGAAGCAGACTTATTATAAACTTTGCCTGGACTGTCTGGTGATCCTGGGAGGAAATGGTACACAGAAAACAGCCAATCTTCTGAGAGAAGAGGGACTGAACATTATTCATCTTCCGAAGACTATTGATAATGATATCTATGGTACAGATATGACTTTTGGATTCCAGAGTGCAGTAAATATTGCGACCAATGCCATTGACTGTATCCACACCACAGCATCCTCCCATGGGCGTGTATTTATCGTAGAGATTATGGGACATAAGGTAGGAAGCCTGACTCTTCATGCAGGTGTCGCAGGTGGCGCAGATATTATCCTGATTCCGGAAATCCCGTATGATATCAAGAAAGTTACAGAAGCTATTCAGAAACGTGCGAAGGCAGGAAAGAGATTTACCATTCTGGCAGTGGCTGAGGGGGCTATTTCAAAAGAAGATGCACAGCTTCCGAAGAAGAAATACAAAGAAAAACTGGAAGCCAGGGCAAAGAAATATCCGTCAGTCTCCTATGAGATCGCGGATCAGATTTTCCAGGAGATTGGAAGTGAAGTACGTGTCACAGTCCCGGGACATACTCAGAGAGGCGGAGAGCCTTGCCCATATGATCGTGTACTTTCCACAAGAATCGGTGCAGGTGCAGCTCAGGCGATCATTGATGGAGCTTATGGCATCATGATCGGTGTGGTAAATGGTAAGATCAAGCGAGTACCGCTGGAAGAGTGTGCTGGCAAGCTGAAAATGGTATCTCCAAAAGATCAGCTGGTTCTTGCTGCCAAACAGATTGGCATCAGCTTCGGAGACTGATATAGAATCATTGGAAACAGTACTTGACTGAAAGATACTTTTTCATATAAGATACTAGAGTAAAAAAGACCGCCGCGGGAATTTTTTCCGCGGCGGCTGTGATAATAAGAAGGAGTTTGTTCATGAGTTATACTGCCCTTTACAGAAAATTCAGACCAGACAATTTCACAGATGTCAAGGGTCAGGATCATATTGTGACAACTTTAACCAACCAGATTAAGCATAACCGCATCGGTCATGCGTATCTGTTTTGCGGAACCAGAGGAACCGGTAAGACAACAGTTGCGAAGATCCTTGCGAAAGCAGTCAACTGCGAACACCCGGTAAATGGAAGCCCTTGTAATGAATGTGCCATGTGTAAGGCGATTCAGGCGGGAACTGCCATGAATGTGATTGAGATTGATGCAGCATCCAACAATGGTGTAGATAACATCCGTGAGATCAGGGAGGAAGTTTCCTATCGCCCGACGGAAGGCAGATATAAAGTCTACATCATAGATGAGGTTCATATGCTTTCCACCGGCGCTTTTAATGCTTTGCTGAAGACGCTGGAAGAGCCGCCATCCTATGTTATGTTTATATTGGCGACTACAGAAGCGCATAAGATACCTATTACGATCTTGTCCAGATGCCAGCGTTATGACTTTCACAGAATCACCATAGATACCATTGCAGCCAGACTGGATGAACTTCTGAAAATAGAAGGAGTGGATGCAGAGGAAAAAGCAGTTCGCTATGTGGCGAAGGCCGGCGATGGTTCCATGCGAGATGCACTCAGCCTGCTGGATCAGTGTATTGCTTTTTACCTGGGACAGACACTCACTTACGATAAAGTACTTGAGGTTCTGGGTGCGGTGGATACAGAGGTGTTCAGTAAACTTTTGCGAAAGGTGATTCAGGGGGATGTAACAGCATCTATCCATATTTTGGAAGAACTGATCGTGGGAGGAAGGGAACTGAGCCAGTTTGTGGGAGATTTTACCTGGTATATGCGTAATCTTCTGTTGGTAAAGACTTCAGAAAATCCAGAAGAGGCAATTGACGTTTCTTCTGAAAACATGAAACTTTTGAAGGAAGAGAGCACCATGTTGGATGTGGAGACACTGATGCGATATATCCGGATTTTTTCTGATCTTTCCAATCAGATCAGATATGCTACTCAGAAAAGAGTTCTGGTAGAGATAGCTCTGATCAAGCTGTGCCGTCCTGCTATGGAGACAAATCTGGATTCGGTGCTGGATCGCCTGCGTGTTCTGGAACAGCGCATTGATGAACGGCCTGTGCAGCAGGTAATTGTACAGCAGGGGGATGCGGCCACCGCTGCAGAGACTGGTGCAGTTAATATGTCTGCCGCAAAAAAAACTCCGGTCAAAGCAGCACCTGAGGATCTGCAGAAGATTGTAGCTGGTTGGAGAGCGATTACCGGGCAGGCTACAGGAATGTTTAAACAGATGCTTCAGAAATCAGTCCCGAAATATAATGGGGAGACCGGAGAACCTGTGCTTTACGTAGAGTTTCAGGATTTCCTGGGTCAGACATATGTAGATAATCCTGAAGCGAAAAGGGAACTTCAGGATATCATTGCTGCTCAGACAGGAAAGACAGTGGATATTCAGATGTTGGTGGCAAATCAGCATCAGCATACAAATCTGTCTAAGATTACGGTAGATCAGGCGATTCGGGAGAATATTCATATGGATGTAGTCATGGAAGAGGATCCGGATGAGGCTGAGAACTAAAATCCACTAATAAAACAAAAATATAAAGGAGGATACCACAATGGCAAAACGTGGAGGATTCCCGGGAATGGGTATGCCGGGAAATATGAATAATCTTATGAAGCAGGCGCAGAAAATGCAGCGCCAGATGGAAGAAAATCAGAAAGCTCTTGAAGAAAAGGAATTCACAGCTACCGCAGGCGGCGGAGCTGTTGAAGTAACTATTTCAGGAAAGAGAGAAGTAACAAAAGTGAAACTGCAGGAAGAAGTTGTAGATCCGGATGATATTGAAATGCTGGAGGATCTTATCGTGGCAGCTACCAACGAAGCACTTCGTAAGGTAGATGAAGAATCCACAGCAGTTATGTCCAAACTGACCGGTGGTCTGGGAGGACTTGGAGGAGGTCTTCCATTCTGATGGAATACTACAGCAGTCATATCAACAGACTGATCGAACAGCTTTCCCACCTTCCGGGAATTGGTGCAAAATCTGCACAGAGGCTGGCATTTCATATTATGAATATGCCGAAGGAACAGGTAGAGCAGCTGACTTCATCTATTACAAATGCAAGAGAAAATGTGCAATATTGTAAATGCTGCTATACTCTGACAGATAAAGAAATGTGTCCGATCTGCAGTAATCCGAAAAGGGATCATTCTATTATTATGGTAGTAGAAAATACCCGGGATCTGGCGGCTTATGAAAAAACAGGCAAATTTGAAGGTGTTTATCATGTACTTCATGGGGCTATTTCTCCTATGCTTGGAATTGGACCGGATGATATAAAGCTGAAAGAACTGATGCAGCGTCTTAGCTGTAATGAGGTAAAGGAAGTGATCATTGCCACTAATTCCAGCCTGGAAGGAGAAACTACAGCAATGTATATCAGTAAGCTGATCAAACCTACAGGAATTAAAGTGAGCAGAATTGCCAGTGGTGTTCCGGTAGGCGGAGATCTGGAATATATTGATGAGGTGACACTGCTGCGCGCTCTGGAAGGACGCGTAGAACTCTGATAAAATATAACAAAAGTAATAAAAGGAGGAGTCTTTTTGCCAAAAAAGAAAGCAACTTCTTCTGATGTGGCAAAGAAAGCAGGAGTTTCTCAGGCAACCGTATCCATGGTTCTGAACAGGAAATATAATGTTTCTTTTTCCAGAGAGACGATAGAAAAAGTGGAGCAGGCGGCCAGAGAGCTGAATTATCAGCTTCCTGGGCGTAAAAATAAAAAGGACAGCAGGAAAGAGAAACTGATCGTCGTTTTTTGCCCCACTTTAACAAGCCCATATTATGTACTGCTGCTTCAGGGAGTGGAAGCAGTGGCAAATAAACAGGGCTATGGAGTCTTTATCTGTAACACACAGAGAGATGCCCGCCTTGAAGAAAAATATCTACGGATGATGCATACCATACAGCCGCAGGGGATTATCTACAGCTGTAATCCCAATCCGGATTTTCAGCAGCAGGTGGAGAAGCTGGCTCAGACAATTCCCCTTGTCATTATCAGCAATAAAGAAAAGACCACAACAGTAGATGCCATTAATCAGGATAATACGGTGGTAGGAAAAATGATGGCCAGACATCTGCTGGATCTGGGACACAGAGATGTTGCATTTATCACTCCGCCGCTGACCAGAAGACAGTGGCAGAGAACTAAGAGGGTAAACGGTTTTGTAAAGGAATTTGAAAAGGAAGGTCTGAAAGAGCATGTGATCATAAAGGCTGCAGATGAGTCTATTGATTCCAGAATTCCAAGAATGGATACGGAATATTCCATGGGCTATAAACTGACCATGGAACTTCTGGAGGAAGGCAGACAGTTTACGGCCATTGCAGGACAGAATGACATGATGGCAATCGGAGCACTGGATGCACTTCATGAAGCAAAGATTCATGTGCCCAGAGATGTATCTGTGATCGGCTGCGATAATATTTTTTATTCGGGGATTCGCAAAATATCACTTACGACCATCGATCACTTTGTGGCGCTCAAAGGCCAGGATGCATGTGATATCATTATCCGTAAGATTGATGAACGGGACAGGGCTTTGACAGACTCGGCACCGATCAGCCTTTATAATATAGAATATACTCCCAAACTCATATCCAGGCGTACGACCGGATATGCAAAAATCCGGAAAAATCCTTCCGGGAAAATTAATTAAATATACCATACAAAATTATTAATAATAATTTAGAACTAGGAAGCAGAACTGCAAATGGAATATACTGTATAAATCCAGTTAAAACGCGGATTGTATATAATTTATCAAGAAATCAAGTATTAATAAAAGATGTTATTATTAATGGAAAAATTATTAATAATTATTCATGTACTTGACCTGCCCGTGAAGTTTGATATAATGAGATTATCAAACGAAGGAAGGCTTGTAATGAGCAAAAACAGGAGGGTTTGTAATCATGAAATTTTTTATTGACACAGCGAAAGTAGAAGACATTAAAGCAGCTAATGATATGGGTGTAATCTGTGGTGTTACTACCAATCCATCTCTTATCGCAAAAGAAGGAAGAGACTTTAACGAAGTGATCAAAGAGATTACATCTATCGTAGACGGACCGATCAGCGGTGAAGTGAAAGCTACAACAACAGATGCTGAAGGCATGATCAAAGAAGGCCGTGAGATTGCAGCAATCCATCCAAACATGGTTGTTAAGATTCCTATGACAGTAGAAGGTTTGAAAGCAGTTAAAGTTCTTCATGCAGAAGGAATCAAAACAAATGTTACTCTGATCTTCACAGCTAACCAGGCACTTCTTGCTGCAAGAGCTGGTGCAACATATGTTTCTCCATTCCTTGGAAGACTTGATGATATTTCTACAAGAGGCGTTGACCTGATCCGTGAGATCGCTGAGATCTTTGAAGTAGCAGGAATTGAGACAGAGATCATCGCAGCAAGCGTAAGAAATCCAATCCATGTAACAGACTGCGCACTTGCAGGTGCTGACATCGCAACTGTTCCGTACAGCGTAATCGTGCAGATGACGAAACATCCTCTGACAGATGCAGGTATTGAGAAATTCCAGAAAGATTATAAAGCAGTATTCGGCGAATAAGGAGAATTTACCATAATGGAAAAATTAGAACTTCAGAAAATTGCAAACGAAGTCCGTAAAGACATCGTAACAGCAGTACATGCTGCAAAAGCAGGACATCCGGGCGGATCCCTGTCAGCAGCAGATGTATTCACTTATTTATATTTCGAAGAATTAAATATTGATCCTAAGGATCCTAAGAAAGCTGATCGTGACCGTTTTGTACTTTCCAAAGGTCATACAGCACCAGGTTATTATTCTGCACTTGCAGAAAGAGGATTTTTCCCGAAAGAAGACCTGAAGACTCTTCGTCATCTGGGATCTTATTTACAGGGACATCCGGATATGAAACATATCCCGGGTGTTGATATGTCCAGTGGTTCTCTTGGACAGGGAATTTCAGCAGCAGTAGGCATGGCGCTTTCTGCAAAATTAAGCAACGAGAGTTATCGTGTATATACCTTATTAGGTGACGGCGAAATTCAGGAAGGTCAGGTCTGGGAAGCTGCCATGTTCGCAGGTTTCAGAAAACTGGATAATCTTGTAGTAATCGTAGATAATAACGGACTTCAGATTGACGGTAAAGTTGATGAGGTATGTTCACCATATCCGATTGATAAGAAATTTGAGGCATTTAACTTCCATGTGATCAATGTCGCTGACGGAAATGATATGGACCAGTTGAAAGCTGCTTTTGATGAAGCGAAGGCTACCAAGGGAATGCCTACAGCTATCATTATGAAAACTGTAAAAGGAAAAGGCGTTTCTTTCATGGAAAACCAGGTTGGATGGCATGGCAAAGCTCCGAATGATGAGCAGTATGCACAGGCAATGGCAGACTTAGAAAAGGTAGGTGAAGCATTATGTCAGAAGTAAAGAAAATCGCAACAAGAGCAAGCTATGGTGCTGCACTGGTTGAATTAGGTAAAAAACATGAGAATCTGGTTGTTCTGGACGCTGACCTTGCTGCAGCTACTCAGACAGGCGTTTTCAAAAAAGAATTTCCGGAACGTCATATTGACTGTGGTATTGCCGAGTGTAACATGATGGGAATTGCTGCAGGCTTGGCTACAACAGGAAAAGTTCCTTTTGCCAGTACATTTGCAATGTTTGCAGCAGGGCGTGCTTTCGAGCAGGTTCGTAACTCTATTGCATATCCGAAGATTAATGTAAAGATCGGTGCTACCCATGGCGGAATCTCTGTAGGCGAAGATGGTGCTACCCATCAGTGCTGCGAAGATTTTGCACTTATGAGAGTGATTCCGGGAATGGTTGTTGCGTGCCCTTCTGATGATATCGAAGCAAAAGCTATGGTAGAAGCAGCTTATGAGCATGTAGGTCCTGTATATATGAGATTTGGTCGTCTGGCAACTCCTGTGATCAATGACAGACCAGATTATAAATTTGAATTAGGAAAAGGTATCGTCCTTCGTGAAGGAAAGGATCTTACGATTATTGCAAACGGTCTTTGTGTAGCTCCTGCTCTTGAAGCAGCAGAGAAGCTTGCAGCAGACGGTGTAGATGCAAAAGTGATCAACATTCACACAATTAAACCTCTGGATGAAGAGCTTGTAGTTGCAGCAGCCAAAGAAACAGGCAAAGTTGTAACTGTAGAGGAACATTCTGTAATTGGCGGACTCGGCGGCGCTGTATGCGAATGCCTGTCTGAGAAAGCACCTGTACCTGTAAAACGTATCGGTGTAAATGACGTATTCGGCGAATCAGGCCCTGCTGTAGCTCTTCTTGAGAAATACGGACTTGATGCAGAAGGCATCTACAAACAGATTAAAGAATTTGTATAATTCAAGATTCCCTGTGTGATGGTATCTGCCAGGGAAATCACCGTAGACAGACGGGTTGTTTGAAGGGTTAATTGTTCCAGCACCCCTGCAATGTTTACGATTCCTGTAATATGGATATCACCGACAGGAGGAAGCTCCTTTTGAACTCCGGCACCTGGATATAGCGCACCATCTGCGATGGTCACATATCCCAGGTGCTTTTTTTGACCAAGAGAGGCGTCAATGGCGATCACCAGTGCACGGGGATGTATCGCGTGAATCATGCGGGAGACTTTCTCCAGATTCAAGGCGTGAACAGGTTCCTGAAGTGTGCCGTAGACGGAGGCTCCGGGCATGTTAAGTCTGCTGAGCTGCTGACCGATATAAGGCCCGAGGCAATCGCCTGTTACACGGTCACTTCCAATGCACAGAAATACGAGTTCTGACCAGGGATCCGGATGATGATGAATACATTTTTTTAAAAAGAAAGCAATTTCCTGCGAGGAGTTGTTTTCTTGCGAGTTTACATAAAATACCATGGAAAAATCCTCCAGAGATTTGTTTGATTTATCATATCCCATACAAAGATAAATTATGCATAGCGCAAAATATGTCGCCAAATTCTGGTAAACCGCTCTTACAAAGTGCTAAATTCTGCATTTTAACTGTGATATTCTGATAGCCGAAGGGGTGATTGGACATGATAGAAGTCATTTATAAGGAGGAGAATCAGGAAACACAGGACAGTGAAGGGACATTTGGGCTACCCAGAAATATACGGCAGATTGGTCTGGTCAGAGACGACTGTAAAATTTACATGGAGGACTATGTATATACATTTCTGGTAAGGCTGGCAAGAGCAGGGGAAAGGACGGAAGGACAGACAGCAAAAGTTGCTGTATTTACAGGGGAGACAAAATGGAAAAGTGGAACGGTATATATTTTTATTAAAGGCGCTATAATGGTGGAAAATATGGAGGCTGCGCAGGATCATATAGACTTTTCGGATGATGTATGGGACAGGATTCAACAGATACAAAAAGAATATTTTGAACATCAGGAGACGGTAGGATGGTTTTTTACTGATCCCCAGCTTGTGCTGGAGGTGACAGAACTTCTGACAAAAGTACATCTGAAATATTTTGGCGGTGAAAAAGTATTAATGTTAATGGAACCTCAGGAGCATGAAGATGCTTTTTTTCACTATGAAAATAATGAAATGGTACGTTTGGAAGGCTATTATCTTTATTATGAAAAAAATCCATGTATGCAGAATTATATGATGGAAAAGAATAAAGAACTTCAGCCTGAAATAACAGAAAGATATGAAGATAAAGCAGTGAAAGATTTCAGAAAAATTATTACGGATAAAAAAGACGGGAAGAAGGAGAATATTACTCCTTCTGTTTTTTCTTATGGGCTCACAGCATGTCTGGCTATTGCAGTTCTTACGGTAGGAGTGAATTTTTACAGAAATTATCAGGATTTGAATGAGGTTAGGGACAGAAGTGAAAAAAAATCATCGATGATAGTGGAAGAGGTCACTGATACGCCTGTAAAAACGCCTGTGGCCACAGGAGCAATTGTAAAGCAGAAAAAGAAAACTGTGCAAAAAAGCACCTCAGGCCAGACGAAAACAACTGTAGCGTCAGATAAAACGGAACAGATCCCTGATATAAAAGGACAGTCAACGGAATCTGAGCAGATATATAAGGAGGAAGCAGACGAGAGAAAGGCTCAAAAAAGAGTAAGGGAGGCAGCACGGGAGGAGAATGAAAAAGCAGCTTCTGGAACAGTACATGAAACTTATGTAATACAACCAGGTGATACTCTTTTTCAGATTTGTATGAACAAATATGGAAGTTCGGAAGAAATAAAGCAAATATGTGAGTTGAATAATATGAATGCAGACGAAATTATTTATCCTGGACAAGTGATTGTACTACCTTAGAAAAATGTGCTATAATGTACAGAAAAATGAGCAATATCCGGTATTGGGCTCCGGATGGTAATTAAGGTAAGGATGAAAAATGGCAAATACATTAAAAAAATTAATGAAGAAGTATAAAAAGAAGAAACTTGTTGCGGAAAAAGCCAGACTTGCCAGAATCCAAGGCATGTCTTCGCCTGAAAATCTGCAGGATGCCTATGAAATCAGGCTTTCCAGACATAAAAGAAGCGCAATAAAAAAAACAGTAATCACGGCAGTCGTTTTGGTAGCGGCTGTTACGGGAATTGTTTTTTATATGGAGAAAAGAAGTTATCACAATTACAAGATTGTGCAGTCGAGTGAACAGGAGGATGTAGTTTCTACCAGCTATCTGGAAATGGATGGAGACATTTTGCGTTACAGTCCGGACGGGATTTCACTGGTTTCGGATAATATGAGTACGATCTGGAGTGAAAGCTATCAGATGCAGAATCCTATAGCTGATGTAAATGGAACCCGTGCAGTAGTTGCGGATAAGGATGGAACGGCACTGGAAATTTACGACAAATCCGGAAAAACGGGAAGTGTTACGACTTCATACAGCATTGTGAAAGCAAAAGTGTCAAAAAGCGGCGTGGTAGCTGCTATTCTGGATGGGGGAGACGATACCTGGATTGATTTTTACAGCACTGATGGAAGTCTGATTGCAGAAAATCAGACAAAAGTAGATGATCCGGGTTATCCGATGGATGTAGCTCTTTCGGATGATGGAGTAGTAATGATGGTCACTTATCAGTTTGTAGATGGAAGCGATACAACCAGTTATGTAGCTTTTTATAATTTCGGAGATGTGGGGCAGAATGAAGATGACAGGATTGTCAGTGGATATAAATATGAGGGCGTAGTAGTACCGCAGGTTCAGTATCTCGATGATAATCGTTCAGTAGCCTTGAAAGACAATGGATTTACATTGTATCAGGGCAGTCAGATTCCCAAGGAAGTAAAAACAGTAGAGGTAGATAAGGAGATTGTCAGCACGTTTTATGACAATGATATGATTGGGCTCGTATTTAAAAATGACAGCAAAGATAAACAGTATACAATGGAAGTGTATACCACAGAGGGAAAACTGAAATTTAAACAGGATTTTAATGTGCCTTATACAACTATTAAACTGAGCGGTGGAAATATTCTTATGTATAACAGCTCCCAGATGTGTATGATAAACAGCCGGGGTGTCCAGAAATATGCTGGCTCTGTGGATGGAACTATCAAAGATTTCTTTAAGATCGGGTGGAATAGATATCTTCTTGTACTGGATAGTGGCGTAGATGTGATTAAGCTTAGTTAGGAGGAGCATGATGACCTTGACATGGCTCGGCATTTTGGCAGCGGCTGGTCTTGCTTTTTCCTGCTGGCATAGTTACAGACGGGGACTTATCAGAGAAGTAGTCTCGTTGTTTCTGGTATTTTTCTCTATGGGTGTAGTTTGGTTCATTAATCCATATGTAAATGAATATATCTGTGAAAATACATCTATATACAGGAATGTGCAGGATAACTGCAGAAATTTTGTGGAAGAAAAAAGTGGGGAAGTATCTACCGTATCAGGGGAAAATCAGAACAACATAATTAACAATATGGAGTTACCTCAGCTGTTGACAAATGGTCTGCTGAATAATAACACAGCGGAAGTATATCAATATCTGGCAGTAACTACATTTTCAGACTATATTGCGCAATATCTGGCACGAACAGTAGTAAATGGGATTTCCTTTATGATTTCGTTTGTTCTGGCAACTCTCCTGATACGATGTATTACCTGGATGTTGAATCTGATCTCTAGATTACCTGTGATCAGTGGGGTTAATCGTCTGGCTGGTGCATTTTTTGGAGCTGCGAAATATGTGCTGATATTGTGGATCCTTTTTCTTGTGCTGACGGTGCTGTGCAATACAAGTGTAGGTGAACAGGGACTCGCACTGATCAAAAAGGATTATGTATTGAACTATCTGTATAATAAAGACATACTGATAGACTTCTTTATGAATGTATTTTATACTGCATGAAAATGATACAGAATATTATGGTGAAAACAAAGGGATCATAAATAAAAATGTAAAAAAATGTAAAAAAGTACTTGACGCAGAGAAAAAACAATGATATGATTAATCCGCTTCTGAATGAGGCGGATTTTTTTTGGACACTTTGATCGGAAATTGATAAAAGAGTTAAAAAAAATAAAAAAGTTCTTGACAAAGATTTGTACTTATGATAAAGTAAACAAGCTGTCAACGAACAGTAACTCATCAAAAAAGAATTTGAAAAAAGTTGAAAAAAGTACTTGACAAATAAAAAGAGATGAGTTAAAATAAACAAGCTGTCGCAAGACAGACAACCTTGATAACTAAACAGTGAAACACATACGATTCTCGAAAATTCTT